>DATAEY010000116.1:0-2510 GCA_036257715.1 Solirubrobacteraceae bacterium
CAGGGGTCGTGCTCATGACCGCGGTGGCGAGCTCCATGTCGGCGTCCTCCATCTCCACCACCTTGCCCAGGCGCCCGAAGCGCTCCCGGACGCTGCGGGCGAGCTCGGGGTCGACCTCCTCGGGCACGGTCAGGCACACCACGCCCCGGCGCACCTCCACCGGGGTGTTGGGCAGCGCCCGCACCACCGGCACACCGGGGTACGCCGCGCGCACCGCGGCGATCGGCGTCGCCGCCAGGACCGACGCCACCGCCCGGGCGCTTCCGGCCACCTGCTCGGCCACCGCCTCCAGTTGGCGCGGCTTGTGACAGAGCACCACCAGCTCCGCCCGCTCGGCCAGCTCGGCGTTCGACCCGACCGCCTCGCCTCCCACCTCGGCCACGAGGCGGGTGGCCCTGCCCGACCCCGCGTCGGTGCACAGCACGGGCTCGCCCCAGCCGCGGGCCAGGGCGCGGGCCATGCTCCCCGCTCCGATCAGGCCTACCACGGCGGCAAGGCTACCGAGCGCCCCCTCGCCCGCCCGGGCCCGCGCGCTCAGCTCTGGTTGAAGAACCCCTTCTCGATCAGCCGCGCGCGCTCCTGGGCGGAGACCTCCACGTTGCGCGGCGTGAGCAGGAACACCTTGTCGGCGATGCGCTGCATGCCGCCGTCGAGCGCGTAGGTCAACCCGCTGGCGAAGTCGATCAGCCGCTTGGAGAGGTCGGTGTCCGAGCTCTGGAGATTGAGGATCACCGGGATCGAGTCCTTGAACCGGTCCGCCACCTGCTGGGCGTCGTTGAACGACTTCGGGACCACCAGGTGCACGCGGACGTCCCCGACGGCGCCCCCGTTTCGACCGCCCGGGACCGAGCGCAGGACGGTGGTGCGCCGCTCGGCCGCCGGGTCGTCGGCGAAGATCTCGTCGATCTCGTCGCGCCGGCGGCGGCCCGACAGCCGCCGGACGCTGGGACGCTCGCGGTAGCGGTCGGTCAGCTCGGGCTCGGGCTCGGGCTCGGCCGGGACCTCCTCGAGGTACTCGTCATGCTCCTCCTCGGCGAGGCCGAAGTAGACGAGAGCGCGGTGCCAGGTGTCGCGTAATGCCATAGCGCTTGCAGGTTCGCCCGCCAGTGCGCAATCCCTGCCGGGATTATGCGCCCCGGTCCTGGAATTATGCGCCGCCGACGAGCGATCTGAACCGCGTCAGCGGTAGAGCAGCGTCCCGATCCGCACGATCGTCGCGCCCTCCTCGACCGCGACCTCGTAGTCCTGGGTGGTTCCCATGGACAGCCGGCGCAGCTCCAGCCGCTCCGCCAGCTCGCGCAGGGCGGCGAAGTGCGGGCGGCTCCGCTCGGGGTCGGCGGCCAGGGGAGGCATGATCATCAGGCCGCTGACCCGCACCGGACAGCGTGCGATGAATGCCTCGACCGCGTCCGGTGCCAGGCCGCTCTTGGACTTCTCGCCGGACGTGTTCACCTCCACCAGGACCTCGGTGCGAGCGTCGCCGTGACGCGCGAGCTGGGCCAGCGCGGAGTCGCTGGCCAGGGAATGGATCAGCCTGACGTGCGGGAGGATCCGCTTGACCTTGCGGCTCTGCAAATGGCCGATGAAGTCCCATTCGAAGCGCCGGCCGTGAGCCGCGACCTTGGCCTCCAGGTCCTGGGCCCGGTTCTCCCCCACCAGGGCGATGCCCGCCTCGCCCAGGGCGCCCATCTCCTCGACCGGGACGTACTTGGTTGCCGCGCAAACCTCCACCTCGGCCGGCCGCCCGGAGCGCGCGGCGGCTGCGGCGATCCGCTCGTGCACCTCCTCGAGGTTGGCGCGCACGCGCTCCGGGCGCAGGCCCGCAACGCTGCGCTCCGCCGCGGTCACCGGCGCCGGACCACGCCGGCCTGGCGGCCGGTCCGCTCCCCGTCGCGGCGGTGCGAGAAGTAGAGCGCCGGATCTGAGCAGATCGTGCAAACCCCGCTGTCGTGGACCGCGTCGACGCCTGCCGCCAGCAGCCGGGATGCGGCGACCGCCTTGAGGTCGAGGCGGCCGCCGTGGCCATCCGGCCTGACCGCCTCGGGGTGCTCGGCGAAGCGCGTGAGCACCTCGGCGCCGACCCGGTAGCAGCAGCCGCCGGCCCCCGGCCCGATCGCCGCCTCCAGGCGACCGACCGCCCCCAGCGCCCGGACCGCCGCCACCCCCTCCTCGACCACCCCGGCGGCCAGCCCCCGCCAGCCGGCGTGCAGCATCGCCACCGCTCCCTCGCCGGCCAGCGCGACGGGCAGGCAGTCGGCCACCAGCACCAGCGGGGCGACCCCGGGCGCGCTGGTGGCCTGCCCGTCGGCCTCGGCCGGCTCGGCCGCGGGGGCGGGCGGCTCGGACACTCGTCTGACCATCGCCCCGTGGACCTGGCGGCCGTGAGCCAGGCGCTCGCGGCACACCCCGATCAGAGCGGCGAGGCGCTCGCGGTTGGCGGCGACCCGCCCGGGCTCGTCCTGCGTCCGCAGCCCGAGGTTGAGGCTCTCGAACGCTCCCTGCGATACGCC
>DATAEY010000117.1:0-34248 GCA_036257715.1 Solirubrobacteraceae bacterium
GCCCGGACGCGCGCAGGCGCCTCAGCGCCGCCGCGGCCAGCTCGGATCCCAGCTCGTCGTGACCGATGAAGGTCACGCGGCCCTCGGGGGTGTAGGCCCGCGTGTGGAGCTTGGCGACATCGTGCAGCAGGGCCCCGAAGCGCAGCGCCCCGCCGCGGGTGAGCTCGTCGGCCAGCGGCTCCGCCAGCAGCGATGCCACCGCCGGCGCGTGTTCACCGGCCGCCCGCCCGGGGTCGCGTTCCAGCTCGATGACCTCGGCGAGCACCGCCAGCGTGTGCTGGTAGACGTCGAGATGGTGGTATTCGCTCTGCTCGATGCCCCGCAGGGCGGCGAGCTCCGGCAGCACCACCGGCGTCGCGCCCACCCGGTCCATGAGCTCGATGCCGCGCAGCGGGGCCGGCGAGCAGACGACGTGCCGAAGCTCCGCGAACAGCCGCTCGGGAGCCACCCGCGCCAGCTCGGGGGCGTGGGCCCGCGCGGCGGCCGCCGTGTCGGGCTCGATCTCCAGCCCGAGCTCGCAGGCCAGGCGGGCCGCCCGCAGCACCCGCAACGGATCGTCGGCGAAGCCCTGCTCGCTCACCATTCGCAGCCGGCCGGCCTCGAGGTCGGCTTGCCCGCCATGGGGATCGAGCAGCGAACCGCCGTCGAGCGGCTCGGCGAGCGCGTTGATCGTGAAGTCGCGGCGGGCGAGGTCCTCCTCGATGCCGGCCTCCAGCGGCATGAGGTCGACGTGCCAGGCGCCGTCCGGGGCCAGGACCCGCCATGCCGCGTGCTGCTCGGACAGGCGGAAGGCGCTTCCGTCGCACGCGCCGGCCAGCACGCGGGCCAGGGCGCTGGGGTCCGCGGCGACCACCAGGTCGAGGTCGACCGTCGGCCGTCCCAGGAGCCGGTCGCGCACCGCCCCGCCCACCACCCAGGCCGGCGTCCCCGCCAGCGCCGCCCGGGCCGCCCGCTCGGCTTCGCTCATGCCGGCTCCCCGTCGCGGTGGTAGACCCGGGGGACGCGCGGGGTCAGGCCGCAGCTGATCTCGTAGTTGATCGTTCCCAGCCGCCGGGCCATCTCCTCGGCGGTCAGGCGCTCGCCGCCGTCGGCTCCGATCAGGACCGCAGGGGCGCCCGGGCCCACGTCGGGACGCGCTCCCAGGTCGACAGTCAGGTTGTCCATCGAGATGGTGCCCACCAGGGGGCGGCGGCGACCGCCGACCAGGACGTCGGCGTTGTTGCTCAGCGAACGGCGGACGCCGTCGCCGTACCCGATCGGGAGCACCCCGAGCACCGTCTCGCGCGACGCCACGAACCGCCGCCCGTAGCCGGCGCTCTCGCCCGGAGCGCAGGGCTTGAGGTCGGCCACGTAGGAGCGCAGCTCGAGCGCCGGCTCGAGGTCGCGCAGGGCGGGATCCCGATGGAAGGGGTCCATGCCGTAGATCGCGATGCCGCAGCGCACCAGGTCGAAGTGGGACCGCGCCTCGCGCAGCGTCGCGGCGCTGTTGGCGGCGTGGAGGACGATGCCGGGATGGTCGTGCTTCAAGGCGCAGGCCCAGGCGGTGAAGCGCTCGAGCTGCGCGGAGAGGAATTCGCCGCATTCGGGGTCGTCGGCGGTGGCGAAGTGGGTCATCGCGCCGGCCAGCTCCAGCCCGGAGGCGGCCGCGGTCGCCTCGGCGACCCTGCGCGCCTCGTCGGGATCCCGCGTGCCCAGCCGTCCCATCCCGCTGTCGAGCTTCACGTGCACCCGCAGCGGCCGCTCGGCGCCGGCACGCTCGGCCAGCGCGGCGACGAACCGCTCGCGCCAGGCGACGATGTCCGCGTCAGCCGCGACCGCGACGTCCAGCTCGGCCGGGCTCAGTGCGCCCATCACCAGCAGGCGCTCCTCGACGCCGTCCCGGCGCAGCGCCTCGGCCTCGCGGGCGGTCGCCACGGCGAGCCAGGTGGCACCGCCGGCCAGCGCGGCACGAGCGCTGGGAGTGGCGCCGTGGCCGTAGCCGTCGGCCTTCACCACCGCCGCCAGGGCCGCGCCCGGCCGCAGCTTCCGCAACAGCCGGGCGCAGTTGCGCTCGATCGCCGCCAGGTTGATCCTGGCCAGCGCCCGAAGCGGCACGGTCAGCGGGCGGTGAGCGCCTCGAGCACGTCGAGGCGAGTGACGACGCCCACCAGGCGTCCGTGCTGGACCACCGGCAGCCGGTTGTGCCGGTGCTCGGCGATCAGGCGGGCGGCCTCCTCCACCGGGGCATCGGGGGAGACGGTGACCGGGTCCGGGGTCATCATGTCCGCGACCTTGGAGGCGAAGGCCTTGCGGATTCGGTCCTCGAACCGCCTCAGCGGCTCGAGGAAGATGACCCCGCCGAGCAGGTCGACGTAGTGCGGCAGGTGCAGGTCCGCCTCCTCCTCGCTGAGCACCAGGTCCGCCTCGGTGACGATCCCCACGCAGCGACCGCCGTCGTTGACCACCGGGACCCCCGGGAGCTCGTGCTCGCGCAGCAGGCGAACCACCGTCTCGACGTCGTCGTCCGGCGAGACGGTGACCACGTCGCGCTCCATGATGTCCCCGACCGCGGCGATGGCGGCAGGTTAGCGGGGCGCTGGGGCGGTATCGGCACGCGCCAGAGGCAGCGCCTCGACCACGTCGCGGGCGACGACCCCGTCGGCGCCGCGCCGGTCGGCGGCGCGTCGTCCGGCGCCCGCGTGCAACTGGACGCCGGCGCAGGCGGCCGTGTACGGATCGACGTCCTTGGCCAGCATCGCCCCAATGGCTCCCGAGAGCACGTCGCCGGTCCCGGCCGTGGCCAGGGCCGGGGCCCCGCCGGCGCTGACCCCCACCCGTCCGTCCGGATCGGCCACCAGGGTGTCGTCCCCCTTGAGAACCATGACCGAGCCGGCGGCGGCGGCCGCCTCGCGCACGTGGCCCAGCCGGTCGGACTCCACGGCCCGCGACTCGATCCCCAGGAGCCGGCCGAGCTCTCCGGCGTGCGGGGTGAGCACGGTGGGAGCCTGGCGGGCGGCGAGGTCGCCTAGGCGTCCGGCGTGGGCGTTGAGGCCGTCGGCATCCAGCAGCAGCGGCGCCTCCAGGCGCGAGGCCAGCGCCCGCGCGAGCTCGAGCGTCTCGTCCGACCGGCCCAGGCCGGGACCTAGCACGACGGCATCGGCGCGGGGCGCCGCCTCCAGGACCAGCTCGAGCGCGTCGGTCCCGAGAGCCCCGTCGCGATCCGGCAGTGGCCGGGTCATCGCCTCCAGCAGGCGCAGCTCGAAGACCAGGTTGAGGGATTCGGGGATCAGCGCGGTCACGTAGCCGGCGCCGGCCCTGGCGGCCGCCTCGGAGGTGAGGCACGGCGCTCCGGTGAGCCCCCGCGATCCGCCCACCACCATCACCGCTCCCTCGCTGAACTTGGTCGAGGCGGTCTGCCGGCGCGGCACCTCGGCGAGGACCGTGGGAAGGATGAGCCCGACCTCGGCCTCGATCGGCGCCCCCCGCGGGATCCCGATGTCGATGACCCTGACCTCACCGGCGCAGGCCTTCCCCGGCGCGACGTACAGGCCGGGCTTGGCGGCGTGGAAGGTGGCGGTCGCGTCGGCGCGGACCGCGGCTCCCTCGACACGACCGCTGGAAGCGTCCACCCCGCTGGGGACGTCGACCGCCACGACGCGACCCTCGCTGCGGTTGATCGCCTCGATGGCGCTCGCGACCGGCTCGCGCGGAGCGCCCGAGAACCCGGTTCCCAGCAACGCGTCCACCACCCCGGCCGCGCCGTCGACGGCGGGCGGCGCGAACGGCGCCGGGGGATCGCCGGGCAGGCGCTCCAGGTT
Organism: Solirubrobacteraceae bacterium; assembly: GCA_036257715.1. Classification (GTDB taxonomy): domain Bacteria; phylum Actinomycetota; class Thermoleophilia; order Solirubrobacterales; family Solirubrobacteraceae; genus DATAEY01. The sequence continues at coordinate 3,798 of DATAEY010000117.1, forward strand.
GGCGCGCGGGTCGCCCTGGAACTCCTCCGGCGACGCCACGCAGAGGACCGTCACGTCGCGCCCGTCCTCGCGCAGCACGCGCGCCGCTACCAGTCCGTCCCCGCCGTTGTTGCCCTTGCCGCAGACCACCGCGATCCGGCCGTCCGGCGCCCGCTGAGCCATGATCCTGGCCACGGCGGTGCCCGCCCGCTCCATGAGGTCGAGCGAGGGGACGCCCTGCTCCTCGATGGCCCAGGCGTCGACCGCGCGCATCTGCTCGGCGCCCGGGAGGGGCTGCAACCAGGGGGGCAGTTCGCCGGGCGCGGGGCTCACCGCCCGGATGCTAGGTCAAGCGCGGCGCGCCGAGACGGCGATCGCGCAGCGGGAGCGGGTCACTCGACGGTGACGGTCTTGGCCAGGTTGCGCGGCTGGTCGACGTTGAGGCCGCGGCGGCGCGCGATGTTGTAGGCCAGCAGCTGCAGCGGGATCACCGCCAGCATCGGCTGAAGCATCCAGTCGGTGCGGGGAACCCAGACCGTCTGGTCGCTGTGCGCCTCGATGCCCGGGTTGTCCTCGGTCGCGACCGCGATGACGTGCGCGCGGCGGGCCCGGACCTCCTCGATGTTGGAGACCACCTTGTCCAGCACCGGCGAGTCGGTGGCCACGCACACCACTGGGGTGGAGTCGTCGAGCAGCGCGATCGGCCCGTGCTTCATCTCGCCCGCGGCGTAGGCGTCGGCGGCGATGTAGGAGATCTCCTTGAGCTTGAGCGCCCCCTCCAGCGCCACGGGCAGGCCGACGTGACGGCCCAGGTACAGGAAGAACTCGGCATCGAAGTGCTGCTCGGCGATCCGGCGAACCTGCGGCTCGACGCCCGCGATCAGTACCTCCACGCAGTGGGGCAGCCGCTTGAGGTCGCTGACCAGGGAGGTGAGCCGGGCCGGGTCGAGGGTGCCTCGCAGCTCGGCCATCCGCAGCGCCAGCAGGTACATGACCGCCACCTGGCAGACGAAGGTCTTGGTGGCCGCCACCCCGATCTCCAGACCGGCCCGGGTGAACAGGGTGCCGTCGGCGTCGCGGGTGGCCTGCGAGCCCATCACGTTGGTCACCGCGAGCACGGCGGCGCCGCGCGCCCGCGCCAGGCGCATCGCCGCCAGGGTGTCGGCGGTCTCGCCCGACTGCGAGATTCCCACCACCAGGTCTCCGGGCCCCACCACCGGGTTGCGGTAGCGGTACTCGGACGCGATGTCCATCTCGACCGGAACCCGGGCCCACTCCTCGATGGCGTAGCGCCCGATCAGGCCCGCGTGGTAGGAAGTGCCGCAGGCGACGATGACCACGCGCCGGGCGGTCGCGAGCACGACGTCGTCGATCGCCCCCAGGTCGCCCAGGTCCACCCCTGCGCCGCGGGCGCCGCGATCGAAGATGGTCTCGGCCAGCCCGTCGGCCTGCTCGTGGATCTCCTTGAGCATGAATGTCTCGTAGCCGCCCTTCTCGGCGGTGTCGGCGTCCCAGTCGATCTCGACCACCTCCCGCTCGAGTGGCTCGCCGTCGGCGGTCTCGAAGCGGACGCCCTCGCGGCGCACCGAGACGATCTCGTCGTCGTTGATGTACTGCACCCGGCGCGTCTCGCGTAGGAAGGCGGGGATCGCGGAGGCCAGGAACTGCTCGCCGTCGCCGCGTCCCACGATCAGCGGGCACTCCTTGCGGGCGCCCACCAGGAGGTCGGGCTGGTCACCGGACAGCGCGACGAACGCGTAGTGGCCGCGCAGCTGCCGGTAGGCGTCGCGCACCGCCGCGGCCAGGTCGCCCCGGTAGCTCCCCGAGATCAGGTGGGCGACGACCTCGGCGTCGGTGTCCGAGGTGAACACGCATCCCTGCTCGGCCAGGCGATCGCGCAGGGCCACGTAGTTCTCGACGATCCCGTTGAGCACGATGTGGATCTGGTTGGCGGTGTCGTAGTGGGGATGGGCGTTCTCCTCGCACACGCGGCCGTGCGTCGCCCAGCGGGTATGGCCGATGCCCGTGGTCGCGGTCCGGGACGCGACCGCCACCGAGCCCTCGCCGGTCGTGGCGCGGACCGCCTCGCGCAGGGCGGACAGGTTGCCGACCGCCCGCACCGACTCGACGTGGCCGCCGCAGACCATCGAGATGCCGGCGCTGTCGTAACCCCGGTACTCGAGCTTCTCGAGCCCAGCCAGGAGCAGCTCCTGGACGGGGCGGTGACCGATGTAGCCGACGATGCCGCACATGGCTGGAGCCCGGAATTGTGAGAGCCGCGGACCCGCGGCTCGTCACCCGTCGAACGGGCGGTCGGGATGATAGACGCGAACCAGGCCGCCGACCAGCCGCCGCGCCGCGGTCCTACCCGCCGGCCTGCCGGACCGCCTGGGCCAGGCGGCGGCAGGCCGCTTCGGCCTCCTCCTCGGTCGGCGCCTCGGACATGACGCGCACGACCGGCTCGGTGCCGCTGGCGCGGACCAGCACACGGCCGCGGCCGCGCAGCGCCGCCGACTCCCGCTCGACGGCCTCCTCGACGAGGGGCGCGCCCAGCACGCCCTCACGGCGCCCGACGCGTACGTTCACCAGCCGCTGCGGGAGCTTGCGCATGCCGGCGCGCTCGCTCAGGTCGCGGCCCTCGAGGGCCTCGAGGGCCAGCAACGCGGCGGCGATCCCGTCTCCCGAGGGCACGAAGCCGAGCTCGATGATATGGCCGGACTGCTCGCCGCCTAGCGCCCAGCCGCGCGCGATCAGCTCCTCGAGCACGTGGCGGTCCCCCACGGGGGTGGTGGCCACCTCGATCCCGGACTCGGCCATTGCGGTGTGGAAGCCGTAATTGGTCATCACCGTCACCGCCACGCCGCCGCCGGGTAGCCGCTGTCTTGCCTGCAGGTGGCGGGCGGCGAGCGCCAGCAGCTCATCTCCGTCGACCACCACGCCGCCGCGGTCCACCGCCAGCACGCGGTCGGCGTCGCCGTCGAACGCGAAGCCAACATCGTGCCCGCCGGCCGGCACCGCCGCGGCCAGCACCTGTACGTGGGTAGAGCCGCAGCCGTCGTTGATATTGCGCCCGTCGGGCTCGGCTGCGAGCGTGGTCACAGCCGCCCCCAGTCGGCCGAAGATCTCGGGCGCAGCCCGGTAGGCGGCCCCGTTGGCGCAGTCGAGCAGCACGTTCAGGCCGGTCAGGTCCAGACCGCCGAAGCGGCTCTGAAGCGCTCGCACGTAGTCCTCCAGGCAGCCGTGGAGATCGCGGACCCGCCCGAGGCGACCGGCCGGCGGATCGGCGGCCTCCAGCTCGGACTCGATCTGCGCCTCGGCCTCGTCGGACAGCTTGTGCCCGTCCCCGCCGAAGAACTTGATCCCGTTGTCGGGGTAGGGATTGTGCGAGGCGGAGATGACGGCGGCGAGATCGAACCCGTGGTGGCCGATCAACAGCGGCGCCGCCGGCGTGGGAACCACGCCTCCCAACAGGGCGTCGCCCCCCGCGGCGGTGACACCGGCCGCGAGCGCCGCCTCCAGCATGTCGCCGGACTCCCGGGTGTCGCGGACGACCAGGACCTGCGGTCGGCGGGCCCCGTAGGCGGCGGCTCGACGCGTCGCGGCCGCGCCCAGACCGAGCGCGAGCCGGGCGGTCAGGATCTCGCCCGCGGGCCCGCGTATGCCGTCGGTCCCGAACAGCTTGCGCTCGGCGGCGGGCTTGGCGACGGTCGGCAAGGGTCGGGGCGGCGGCGGCGCCTAGCGCTTGGAGAACTGCGGTCGCTTGCGGGCCTTCTTGAGTCCGGCCTTCTTGCGCTCCTTGACCCGCGGGTCACGGGTGAGGAAGCCGCGGCGCTTGAGCTCTCCGCGCAGGTTCGGGTCGGCCTCGATGAGTGCTCGCGAGATGCCGTGTCGAAGCGCGCCGGCCTGCGCCATGTTGCCACCGCCCTGCAGCGTCGCCACCACGTCCATGCGCCCGTCGTAGCCCACCGTCTCGAGCGGCTGGCGGATGTTGCGCTGGAGGGTCGGCCGCGGGAAGTGCTCCTCCAGCGAGCGTCCGTTGACCGCGTACCCGCCTTCGCCGGGGCGCAGGATCACTCGCGCCACCGCGGTCTTGCGCTTGCCGGTCGCCCGGTACCGGGCCCCCGACGCCAGGTCGATGACCGCCCGCGGAGCCGGCTGGCGTCCGGGCTCGGGCTCCGCCTCGGGCTCTTCCTCGGCCGCGGGCTCCGCTTCGAGCGAGGGCTCGAGATCCTCGACGCCCGTCTCGGCCTGCTCGCCGGTCAGCGGATCGTAGCCCTCGGGCACGATGTCCACCTCGAGATCGGCCCCGGGGATCTCCGGCTTGGCGCGCGCGCCCTCCTCTACGAACCCCCGCTCGTGGTCTCCGGGCACCTCTTCCGGCGCCGCCGCGACGTCGGGCTCCCGGTCGGGGGGCGGAGAAGGGTCGACCGGCTCGCTGCGCCCAGCCTCGTCGGGCGCGATCGGCTCGTCCTGTGCCGGGCGCTCGGGGGGCTCGGGCGTGGGAGCCTCGTCCGGGCGCTCGCTCTCGACGGCCATCAGGCGTCGACCTCCATCGGCTGGGGCCGCTGGGCGGCGTGGGGATGGTCGGGGCCGGCGTAGACCTTGAGCTTGGTGAGCTGCTTACGGCCCAGGCGGCTGCGCGGCATCATCCCCCGCACCGCCTTGCGGACGACCTCCTCGGGCCGCCGCTCGAGCATCTCGCGCAGCGTGCGCGAGCGCAGGCCGCCCGGGTAGCCGGAGTGGCGGTAGTAGCGCTTCTGGGCGAGCTTGTCGCCGGTCACCGCGATCTTGTTGGCGTTGACCACGATCACGAAGTCGCCGGTGTCGACGTGCGGGGTGTACTCGGGCTTGCGCTTGCCGCGCAGGGCGTCCGCGACCTGGGTGGCCAGACGCCCCAGGGTCCGGCCCGAGGCATCCACCACATACCAGTTGCGCTCGGCGGTGGCGGGGGTGGCGACGTAGGTCCTCATGGCAACCAAAGAGACCGCGCTGACCCGCGCGGCCGGCAGGAAATGATAGGCGAACCGCTAGGCGCGGCGGCGGCGAGACGCCGATAGGCGAGCGGCTGGCGTCGGTGGCACGGACGCAGGGAGCGCGGTGTGCTCGGCACGCGAGCGACCGAGGACGCAGCCGGCGGCGGGCGAGCCGCCGCCTATTCCCACTCGATGGTGCCGGGAGGCTTGGACGTGATGTCCAGCACCACCCGGTTGACCTCCCGGATTTCGTTCATCATGCGCGAGGCGATCCGCTCCAGCAGGTCGTAGGGCAGGCGGGCCCAGTCGGCGGTCATCGCGTCGTCGGAGGTCACCGCCCGAATCGCGACGACGCTGCCATAGGTCCGCTCGTCGCCCTGCACCCCGACCGTGCGGATGTCGGGAAGCACGCAGAACGACTGCCAAAGCTCGCGGTACAGGCCAGCCTTGCGGATCTCTTCCTGGAGGATGAAGTCGGCGTCCCGCAGCACGTTCAGGCGCTCGCGGGTCGCCTCGCCCCCCACGATGCGGATCGCCAGTCCCGGCCCGGGGAAAGGCTGGCGCCACACGAGCCGCTCCGGGAGCCCCAACTCGGCGCCCACCGCGCGCACCTCGTCCTTGAACAGCGTCCGCAGGGGCTCGATCAGCTCGAACTCGAGGTCCTCGGGGAGACCGCCCACGTTGTGGTGCGACTTGATCGTGGCGGCGCCCGTGCCGCCGCCCGACTCGATCACATCCGAGTACAGGGTGCCCTGCACCAGGTAGCGGACACCCTCGAGCCGGGCCGCCTCCTCGTCGAAGACGCGGATGAACTCGCGACCGATGATCTTGCGCTTGGACTCGGGGTCGGTGACTCCCCGCAGGGAATGCAGGAACCGCCGCTCGGCGTCCACCGCCACGAGGGGCACCTGGAAGTGGTCGCGGAAGGCGGAGATCACCTGCTCGCCCTCGTCGCGACGCATCAGGCCGTGGTCCACGAAGACGCAGGTGAGCTGATCGCCGACCGCCCGGTGGACCAGCAGGGCGGCGACCGACGAGTCCACACCGCCCGACAGACCGCAGATCACCCGCCCCGCCCCCACCTGCCCCCGGATGCGCTCGATCTGCTCGGCCGCGATCGACGCCGGACTCCAATCCTGGGTGCAGTCGCAGATGTCGCCCAGGAAGCGCTCGAGGATCGCCTGGCCGTACGGGGTGTGGACCACCTCGGGGTGGAACTGGATCCCGTAGATCCCGCGCCCGACGTCCTCGATCGCCGCCACCGGCGAGGCGGTCGAGGAGGCGAGCGCCGTGAACCCCGGGGGCGCCTCGAACACCGTGTCTCGATGCGACATCCAGCACGTCTGCTCGGGCGGGAGCCCCGCCAGGAGACGCCCGGGCTCGGACACGCGCAGATCGCTGCGGCCGAACTCGCCCACCTCGGCCGGCCGGACACGCCCGCCCAGCTCGCGGGCGAGCAGCTGCATCCCGTAGCAGATGCCGAGCACCGGCACGCCGAGCTCCAGCACGCCCGGGTCGAGCCGGGGGGCGCCCTCGCCGTACACCGACGCCGGACCGCCGGACAGGATCACGCCCCGGGGTCGGCGCCGGGCCACCTCGTCCGCGCCGAGGTGATGGGGCAGCAGCGCCGAGAAGACCCCGCACTCGCGAACCCGGCGCGCGATCAGCTGCGAGTACTGGCCCCCGTAGTCGAGGACCACGACCTCCTCGCCGGCCACCGGCGGGCGCGCCCGCTCCGCCTCGGGCGACACGACCGCCACCGCGGCCTCAATCGCTGCGCTGCTGGAGCGGGCGGTCATCGGACGGGCGGGCCGGCCGCCTACTCATTGACCAGCGCGACCGCCTTGCCGTTGGCCCCCATCCCGACGGACTGCTCGCGCTGGAGTTGCTTGCCCTCCGTTTGCAGGGCGGGCGCCACCATCAGCTCGGCGCGGTTGAACTCGGCGATGTCACGGTAGCCGCAGGTCGCCATCGAGGTGCGCAGCCCGCCCATCAGGTTGAACGTGCCGTCGTTCTCATGAGCGGGGCCGACCAGGATCTCCTCGAGGGTCCCGTTCTGACGGGTGTGGACGCGGGCGCCCCGGGGCAGCGTTGGGTGGAAGGTCGCCATTCCCCAGTGGAAGCCGCCGCCCGGTGCCTCGTGGGCACGCGCGAGGGGCGAGCCGATCATCACGGCGTCGGCGCCGCAGGCGATCGCCTTGGCAACATCGCCGCCGTTGCGCATGCCGCCGTCGGCGATGACCTTGACGTAGTCGCCGGTCTCGAGCATGTGCTGGGAGCGCGCGGCGGCCACGTCCGCGATCGCGGTGGCCTGCGGGACGCCGATTCCCAGCACGCCTCGGGTGGTGCAGGCGGCCCCCGGCCCGACCCCGACCAGCACGCCCGCGGCGCCGGTGCGCATCAGGTGCAGCCCGGTGTGGTACGAGGCGCAGCCGCCGACCACCACCGGTACCGGCATGTCGGCGATGAACTCCTTGAGGTTGAGCGGCTCGGTGGTGCTGGAGACATGCTCTGCGGAGACCACGGTCCCCTGGATGACCAGGATGTCGAGCCCCGCGTCGAGCGCCAGCTCGTAGTAGGAGCGCACCCGCTGCGGCGTCAGCGAGGCCGCCACCACGACGCGCTGCTCCTTGACCTCCTCGATGCGCTGCGTTATGAGCTCCGGGCGGATCGGCTGGCTGTAGATCTCCTGCATGTGGCGCGTGGCCAGCTCCTTGGGCAGCTCGGCGATCCGACGCAGCTGCTCCTCGGCGTCCTCGTAGCGTGTGAAGATGCCCTCGAGGTTGAGCACGGCGAGGCCGCCCAGCTTCCCGATGATCCCGGCGGTGGTCGGCGACACGACGCCGTCCATGGCCGACGCGAGCAGCGGAAGCTGGAAGGTGTAGTCGCCCAGCTTCCAGGAGATGTCGATGTCGTCCGGATCGCGGGTGCGACGCGAGGGGACGATCGCGATGTCGTCGAACCCGTAGGCGCGACGTGCCTTCTTGCCGCGCCCGATCTCTACTTCCATCGCTCGATACTAGGGTCGGCGCCGGACGAAGAGACCCCGCAGATGCGGGGTCCGAGAAGGGATGCGACGCGGCTGTCGGCGGCGAGGACCAACGCCCCCACGATGGTATCAGCGGCCACCGCGGCCGACGATCGGCAGAGCCCGCAAAGCGCGGCGCCCCGCCGCCGGAGTTGGGGCCTGCGGGCCTCCTCAGCCCACCTCTGCGGGCAGCTCCAGCGCCTCGACCTGGATCTCCGCCGCCATGCGCTCGGCGGCGCGCGGCTCGATCAGGCCGGCGCCCAGGTGCTGGGTGGACTCGGCGCCGCAGGCCACCGCGAAGCGGAGGCACTCGGTGGCCGGCCGGCCGGCGTAGCGGGCCGCCACGTAGCCGGCCAGGAAGGCGTCGCCGGAACCGACCGCCGCCCGGGGCTCGAGCGGCTCGACATGCACGCGGTAGAGCCGAGGGCCGCCCTCCTCCAGGACCTGGGCGAAGCAGCCGTCCGGGGTGGTCATGATCGCCTCGCCGGCCCCCAGCTCGACCATCTCGCGGACCGCGATGACCCGATCGTCGTCGTCGTTGAACTCGTGTCCGACCAGAGCCTCCGCCTCCAGCACGTTGGGCGAGATCACCGCGGGCTCCGCCCGCACGCCGTGACGGAGTGGCTCGCCGTCGGTGTCGAGCACGGTGGTCACCCCGAGCTTGGCCACGTCGCGCACCAGCCGCGCGTAGAGGTCCGGCTCCACGCCCCGGGGCAGGCTCCCCGCGAACACGCAGGTCTGAGCGCCCTTGGCCAGGTAGAGCAGCTTGTCGCAGAACAGCTCGGCCTCCTGAGGCGAGACCTCGGGGCCCGGCTCGTTGATCTCGGTCACCTGGCCGGGGCTGTCGGAGCCGTCGCCTCGGATCGTGGGGTCGAGCACCGCCGTGTTCATCCGCGACTCCTGGTGTATGTGGACGAAGTCGTTGAGGATGGACTCCTCGGTGAGCTGCTCGACTATCCGGCTGCCGGTCGGGCCGCCCGCGAACCCCGTGGCGATCACGGGCTGGCCCAGGCGCTTGATGGCCCGGGCCACGTTCACGCCCTTTCCGCCCGCGAGGCTGCGCTGCTCGACGCTGCGATGGCGCCGCCCGAGCTGGAAGTTGGGGACCTCGAGCGTCTTGTCGATCGCCGCGTTGAGGGTGACGGTGATGATCAAGCGGTACCTGCCCGGCCTGCGCCGGCGGCGCGCCGGCGGCGAATGGCTGCCGCGAGCGCCAGGGCGGCGGCGGCCGCGGCGGCCAACGCGAGCGTATCCGGTTTCCTCAGGGCTTCGGCGGCACGACCGAGCAGACCGACTCCCGGGATGGGCGCGGCGGTCATCAGCGGTACCCGGGCGACGACCCGTCCCCGCACGCGGACGATCGCGATCCCCCTGCGGGTGCCGGCCGGCAGTGGCCCCTCGATGAGGCGCGGGGCGCGCACCTCCACCCGCGCTTGCTCGCCGCGCCGCATCACCCACCCGAACCTTCGAGTGGGAACCAGGCCGACCCGGTCGCGCGCCCGGTGGCGGACCGCCACCTGGGCGACCGGTCGGGCCGGCGACAGGATCCGCACCGCTCGCAGACGGCTCAGCCCGTAGTTCAGCAGCGCCAGGGTGTCCGCGTCGCGGGCCGCCCCGCCGGGCTCCCCCAGCACGGCGCTGACCACGGTCACGCCGCGCCGGGTGGCGGAGCCGACCAGCACGTAGCCGGCGCCGAGCGTGTGGCCGGTCTTCACCCCGTTCACGTAGCGATGGGAGCCGATCAGGTCGTTGCGGTTCTCGATCACCCGCGGTCCGCGTCCGCTGCTCAGGCGGGCCCGCGGCAGCGCCACGGTGCGCGCGAAGAACGGGATGCGGCGCAGCCGGGCGGTGAGCCTGGCCAGGTCCTCCGCCGACGAGTAGTTGGCGGCGTCGTCGAGCCCGATCGGGTTGGAGTATTGGGTGTCGGCAAGCCGAAGCTCTCGCGCCCGCCGGTTCATCAGGTCGACGAAGGCGGCGGTGCTGCCCGCCGTGCGCTGCGCCAGCGTCTGGGCGGCGTCGTTCGCGCTGGCCAGCAGCAGCGCCCGAAGGAGGTCGCGCACCTTCATGCGCTCCCCGGGCCGCAGCCCGATCCGCGTCTCGGCCGAGGAAACGGGCCGATAGGTGGCCGCCGTGAAGACGTCGCCGGGCGAGGTGCGCTCCAGGACCAGCAGCGCGGTCATCAGCTTGGTGGCGCTGGCCACCGGGCGGCGGTCATGGGGACGGCGGGCGAACAGGACGTCGCCCGTGTCCGGCTCGACCAGGATCGCCTGCGGCGCGGCGATCGGCGGCGGGCCTCCGCCGCGCGCCTCCTGCGCCCAGGCGAGCGAGGACACGCTGGCGGCGACGACGACCGCCGCCGCGAGCAGCCGCGATCGGGCGCGACTCACCGCCTCAGCCTGAGGCGCTGGCCTGGCCGCAGCATCTGGGGATCGAGCTGGGGGTTGAGGGCTTGCAGGCGCTCGATCGGGACTCCGGTGCGGCCGGAGATCGCGGACAGCGTCTGGCCACGCCGCACGGTGTAGAAGCGCCGCCGGCGATGGACCCGCGCGGAATGCCGTGCGGCGGTGTCCGAGGCGATTGGCCGGCGGCCCGAACCGCCCACCGACACCGCGATGACGATGACCAACACGAGCGCGAAGGCGGCGAGCGCGGCCGGGGCCAGGACGCGCGCGGGAATGGGCCGGCCCATCGGAGGAGCGATGATACGCCCGCCCAGGGGCGGTATTCCCGACCATCGCGACGTCCCGCCGACCGTCAGCCGCCGGCTCCCGAACGCCTCCACGCCGCGGCCCGAAGTCGCCGCGCCGCCTCGGCGGCGGCCGCCCGCGGGTCGCCGCCCGCCTGCGCGTGGGCGTCGGCGATCGCACGTGAGACCGCCACGAGGCCCCCGGCGGGACCGGGCGCGAACGCGGGCCCCAGATCCTCGACCCGCCCACCCTGCGCCCCGACGCCCGGGAGCAGGAAGACCGCTCGCGGCATCAGCTCGCGCATGCGCTCCAGGTGATCGGGCGCGGTCGCCCCCGCGACCGCCCCGACGTCGGCCAGCCCCGGGCCAGGGTCGGTCTCTCCGAGCCGGTCGACCATCCGGGCGACGAGCTCCCACAGCGGCGCCGCGCCCTCATGCGACGCCCCGGCCACCGCCAGGTCCTGGAGGTCGGCGGCGCCCGGGTTCGAGGTGCGTACCACCACGAAGGTGCCCGCACCGGCCGCTCGGGCCGCCTCGACCAGCGGCACCAGCGCGTCGCGTCCGAGCAGGGGGCTGGCGGTGAACGCGTCCACCCCCAGCCCGCGGACGTCGCCGAGCGGACCGGGCGTCGATCCCACCAGCGCCTGCGCGTATGCCGTCGCGGTCACCGGGACGTCAGCGCGCTTGCCGTCCGCGATCGCCAGCAGGCCCGCCGCCCGCGCCAGCTCGATCACCTCCTCGAGGGCCCGCCAGCCCGGCGCCCCGAGGCGCTCGAAGCACGCGAGCTGGAGCTTGGCCGCCACGCAGGCCGGTCCGGCCGCCTCCATGAGCGCGGCGCAGTGGGCCACCACCGCCGCCGCCGTCCGCTCGGCGGGGCGGCCGCCGGCCGGCGCGGCGGCGAGTGCCTCCGGCCACAGCCGGCGCGGGTCGGGGTCGAGGCCGAGGACCAGCTGCGATTCGCGCGCCTGGACGCGCGACGCCAGCCGCGCGGCGAAGCTCATCGAGCCGCCGGACGGCCAGCCCGCCCGCCTCCGGGCACTAGCTCCGGACGGCCTGCTTGAGCTTGGCTCCCGCGGTGAAGCGCGGCACCTGGGACGCCGCGATCTGGATCCGCTCGCCGGTGCGGGGATGCTTTCCCTCCCGGGCCCCGCGCTGGGCGACGTGGAACTTCCCGAACCCGGTGAGGCTGACCTCCTCGCCGCGCGCGAGGGCCTTCTCGATCCCGTCGATCACCGCGTCCACGGCGGCTTCCGCCTGCTTCTTCGAGAGGTCGTGGCTCGAAGCGAGGCGGTCGACGAATTCGGACTTCGTCACGTGTCTCCTCCGTTCGCTCTGGGAGCGCCCGAAGCTAGCAACGGGCGGCGCGGGCATGCGTCGACGCCCGCGCGCGAATCACCGCATTTTGCGGGCTTTGGCGGGGTCGTGATCGTCGTCCTCGACGGCGTCCGCCGTGTCCACCATCGCCTCGGCGGCGGCGGTGAGCGCTTGGGCCTCGGCTGAATCGGGGGCCAGCAGCTGCGCGAGCCCGTCGTCGTCGTAGACCTTGACGTAGGGGCGCCGCGCCTCCCGCCGCCGCCGCAGGGCGCCCGCCGCCTCCCCGACCGCGGCGGTGACCGAGTCGATGCGCCCTCGCGGCCTCAGGAGCGCGCCTCCATCTCGCCCAGCACGACCCGCAGGTCGTAGAGCATGAGCGCGGGCAGGACGGAGCGCTGGGTCACCACCGCGATCGCCGCGCCATTCGACCGCACGGCGAAGACGCCGCCACGTCCGGTCCCCACCTCGATCTCGGGAGCGTCTACCGCGTCCAGCAGCTCCCTGGCCGGGCCGGCCAGCGCCCGGCTTCCGGCCAGACGTCGGCCCCGGCGGTCGAGGACGACGCCCTGGCGGACGTCCGCCGACATCTCGAGCAGTCGCTGAAGCGCCTGCTCGGGCGAGAGCGCGCCCGTCATGGTGGTCGTCGAGAATACGCGACCGTGCCGCTCGGCAAGCTGGCCTGGCTCACCATCGTGATCGCATGCCTGATCGCCGCCGTCCTGCTCCTGGTCTTCGGGTACGTCGGCTACGCGGCGACGGTGTTCGTGGTCGCCCTGTCGGCGGCGATCAACCTGCGGTGAGGGGCGTGGCGGACTGCCGCTCCGCCGGCTACCCGGAGCGAGCCGGCGGCGGCATCCGAGCACTTCGGCAGCCTCCTTGACGCCACCGTTCCGATCCCGGGGGCCCGGGCGCAGCCACCTCCAGGAGAACGGTGGCTGCGATCGGGCAGCTACCGCCGCCTTCGCGGTACGGGTCGGCGCCCCATCGGGCCGCTACTACCGCTTCGCAGTCCGGGTCTGCGCCCCGGTCGGGGCTCAACTCTCCTCGCTTGCCGATATCTCGGTTCCGGGCCGCACGCGGTCCTCGGGCTCGAGGTGGATCAGCACGTCGGCGCCGCCGAGGCGGTCGCGGATCGCGTCCTGGAGGTCGTGTGCGGTCTGATGCGCGTCCTCGAGCGTGGTGCCGGAGCGGAACTGGACGTGGAGGTCGACGTAGCGCCGCGCCCCGGCGCGGCGGGTCCGCAGCTGGTGGAAGCCCGCCACCCCCCGGGATCCGAACGACCGCACCGTCCCGGCGATGGCCTCGAGCTCGGGCTCGGGCAGCGCCTCGTCGACCAGGACGCGCGCGCTGCGGAACATGATCCGCAGCCCCGACCAGACGATCGCCGCGGCGACCGCGAGTGCCACCACGGGATCTATCCATGCCTCGCCCGTGGCCTGGACCGCGACCAGCCCGGCCAGGACGCCGGCCGAGGTCACCGCGTCGGTCCGCAGATGGGCGGCGTCGCCCTCCAGCGCGGCGGAGCCGGTGACCCTCCCGCGCCGCGCCACGAAGGTCGAGACGGCCAGGTTGGCCACCATCGACAGCGCGATGACGACGATCCCGAAGCCCAGGCGCTCGACCGCCGCCCCCTCGACCAGGTGGCGGATCGACTCGAACACGATCACCCCCGAGCCGACCAGGATGAGCATCCCCTCGATGCCGGCGGCAACGTTCTCGATCTTCTCGTGGCCATAGCGGTGGTCCTCGTCCGCCGGCTCCTCGGCCTTGCGGACCGAGAAGAAGGCGACCACCGAGGCGATCAGGTCGATCGAGGAGTGCAGCGCCTCGGTGAGGATCGCCACCGATCCGGTGATCGAACCAGCTATGAACTTGAGCAGGATGAGTGCGCTGTTGGAGACCACCGACAGCGCGGCGGCCGGGGTGCGCCCCGGCACGGCCGCGTCCGAGATCACGGACGCCGGCCCCCTCAGCTCCCGAGCCATGCCAGCAGCTGGCGGGCCGCCCGCCCGCGGTGGCTGATTGCGTCCTTCTCGGCGTCGGTCAGCTCCCCCATCGTGCGGCCGTGGCGGTGGGCGTCGGGGACGAACACGGGGTCGTAGCCGAATCCCCGCTCGCCGCGAGCCTCGCCAGCCATCACCCCGCCGCAGCTGCCCTCGAACAGCCGCTCGCCTCGCCGGCCGCGATCCGCGTAGGCCAGCGCGCACACGTAGCGCAGGGCGCTGCCCGGTGGGGCCAGGCGACGCAGCTTCGCCAGGTTGGTGGCGTCGTCGGCGCCCTCTCCCGCGAACCGCGCCGAGAAGATGCCCGGTGCCCCGCCCAGCGCGGCCGCCTCGATGCCCGAGTCGTCCGCGATCGCCGGCTCCCCCGTGACCCGCGCGACCGCGCGCGCCTTGGCCAGCGCGTTCTCCGCGAACGAGCGTCCGGTCTCCGGCGGCAGCGACATCCCTTCGGGCAGTGCCACCACCTCATGGCCGGGCAGCAGGCGGCCGAACTCGCGCCGCTTGTGAGGATTGTGGGTGGCCAGCAGCAGCTTCACCGGCCGGTGTCGTGCAGCGCCTGCAGCTGCACCTCGTGCAGCGTCCTGATGCCCCGGGCCGCCAGCCCGAGGAGCTCATCGAGGTGGGCGCGCGAGAGCGGGGTGCGCTCGGCCGTAGCCTGCACCTCGATCAGCGCGCCGTCGCCGGTCATCACCACGTTGGCGTCGACCTCGGCCACCGAGTCCTCCTCGTAGTCCAGGTCGAGTAGCGCCTCGGCGTCCACGATCCCGCACGAGACGGCCGCCACCGACCCGATGACCGGCGAGCGGTCGATGACCTCCTCGGCCACCAGCCGCGCGCACGCCAACTCGAGGGCCACCTGAGCGCCGGTGATCGCCGCGCAGCGCGTGCCGCCGTCGGCCTGCAGCACGTCGCAGTCCAGGTACAGGGTCCTCTCACCGAGGGCGGCGAAGTCGACGACCCCGCGCAGGGAGCGCCCGATCAGGCGCTGGATCTCGACCGTGCGCCCATCCGGACGCCCCCGCGTGGCGTCGCGCTGCCTGCGCTCGCCGGTGGACGCCGGGAGCATGCCGTACTCGGCGGTGACCCACCCGCGCTCCTGGCCGACCAGCCACCGCGGCACCCCGCGCTGCACCGAGGCGGTGCAGATGACCCGCGTGTCCCCGGCCGAGATCAGCGCCGAGCCGGTGGCAGTGCGCACGAAGCCGGGCTCGATCGTTATCGGCCGAAGCTCGTCCGCGGCCCGCCCGCCGCCGCGCTCTCGGCTCACGCCGCGACCTCGGCGGCCAGGTCGACGTGGACCACCTCCCCGAGCGGCATCTGCAGGAAGCGGGCGCCGAGCGCCCGGAAGGCCTCGACGTCGCCGGTGCACAGGAAGCGGTAGTCCCCCTCCCCCGTGTTCGGGCTGCCGATCCCGCGGACCGCGAGCGCGTGCTCGACCCGGCGGGCCATCGCCGCCCCGGAGCTGATCAGGCTGACGTCGCGTCCGAGCCTGCGCTGGAGCATGGGGACGATCAGCGGATAGTGGGTGCAGCCCAGGATGACGGTGTCGACGCCGGCGGCGCGCAGGGGCTCGCAGTGGGAGCGCACGACGTCGACGATCCGCTGATCGAACAGCAGGCCGCTCTGTATGGCCGGAGCCAGGTCGGGGCACGCGACGCTCACCAGCTCGACGTGGGGATCGGCGGCCCTGACGGCGCGGGCGTATGCGCCGCTGGCCACGGTCGCCGGCGTCGCGAGCAGCCCGATCCGGCCGTTGTGGGTCGCCTCCACCGCCTGCTGGGACTCCGGGACCACCACTCCCACCACGTCCACCGGATGCTCGCTTGCCGCGACGAATTCCTCGATGGCGCCCAGGGCGGTCGACGTCGCCGCGTTGCACGCCACCACCAGCAGCTTGGCCCCGGCGGCCAGCAGCCGCTCGGCGATCTCCAGCGCGTAGCGACGAAGCTCTTCGGGGCTGCGCTCGCCGTAGGGAAAGCGAGCCGTATCGCCGAGGTACACGAAGTCCTCGTGGGGCAGCGAGACCAGGAGCTCGTGAAGGACCGTCAGGCCCCCGACCCCGGAGTCGAAGACGGCGATCGGGCTGGAGGCGGAGGGTGCGCCCGGCACGCGCGGCATGTTCTCAGACCGGCGCGGCGCGTCCGCGGGGCAAGTGGCTAGCTCACCTGACGCTCTCCAGCGCGGCCTTCAGCTTGGCGACGATCGTCTCGCCGATCTCGCCGCCACCGATGCTCGTCTTGCGCGTGGCGGCGACGACCCCGGTCAGGACGATCGCCACCAGGAGGATCAGGGCGACGTACTCCACGGTGCCCTGCCCGGCCATGGGCCGCCAGACGGCGGCGTGCACTCGACCCATCAGACGGTAAGCCATGCAGCCTCCAAGGTTGTGTCTCGAGCGGCCCGCGCCGGGCCGCCGAGCGAGTTTGCGGCCGGGTCGACAAACCGCACCACCCGGCAACCGCGTCAAAGCTGCGCAGCGGCTGGCGAAGAGCGCCCACGGCCCCTCCGGTTCGACCGGCGAGGCCCCGTCTCGCGCTAGACCGCGCGGCCGGTCTAACCGGGCACGGGCGCGAGCCCGGGCCAGAAGCGCCCCAGTCGCGAGCGCGCCTCGCGCGCCAGCGGGCTGACCTCGGGCGACGCCGGCGGCGCCGGCTGCGCTGCGCACAGCGCCTCGAGCGTGCCGGCCACCGAGCGGGCGAGCGCGCCGAGCGCGTACCCGCCCTCGAGCACGAACCCGAGGGGGACGTCCCCGAGGGCCTCGCACTCGCACCGCAGCGCGGCGGTCATCGCGACGTATCCATCCTCCGAGACCGCGCAGTCCGCCAGCGGGTCGTCCCGGTGGGCGTCGTAGCCGGCCGAGACGAGGACGAGCTGCGGCCGGTACTCGCGCGCCAGCGGGAGCGCGACGTGCTCGACCAGCGATGTGAACGTCTCGTCGCCCGAGCCGGGGGGGACCGGAAGGTTGACCGTGTAGCCGAGGCCGGGCCCGTCACCCGCCTCGTCCGGCGCGCCCGTGCCCGGGTACAGCGGCCACTGGTGGATCGAGACGTACAGGACCTCGTCATCGCTCCAGAAGATGTCGCTGGTGCCGTTTCCGTGGTGCACGTCCCAATCGAGGACCAAGACCCGCGTGCACCCATGCGCGTCGCGCGCCCGGCGCGCGGCCACCGCGACGTTGTTGAACAGGCAGAAGCCCATCGCCACGCGCGCCTCCGCGTGGTGGCCGGGTGGGCGCAGCCCGCAGAAGCCCGCTCGCGGTCCGCCATCGCCGAGCAGCAGGTCGACCATCGCGGTCGCCCCGCCCGCCGCGTGCAGGGCCGCCCGGTATGAGCCCGGGCTGGCCACGGTGTCGAGATCGATCGGACCACCCCCGCGCTCGGACAGCTCCCGCACCCAGCGGACGTAGTCGTCCGGGTGCACCGCGCGCAGCGCGCCGGGCTCGACCGGGGGCGCCTCGACCCGGTGCAGCCCCGGCCATCCCCGGCGCTCGAGCTCGCCCTCGATGGCCGGAATCCGCTCCGCACGCTCCGGGTGCATGCCGGTGTCGTGCTCGAGCGAGGAGGGATGGCGCAGGTAGACGACGGGCTCGGCGGCTGCGGGCTGCGGCGGCATCGCGGGTACCGTAGACGCTGGCCGGCCGGCCGCCCTCCCGGCACATGGAGCGCTCACCGATGATCGAGGCCCAGACGGCGGTGGTCGGAGCCGGCGCCGCCGGGCTGTTCACCGCCCTGTGCGCGTCGCAGCAGCACGCCCGCGTGGCGCTGGTCTCGGCCACGCCGCTGGCCGAGTCGGCCAGCTATTGGGCGCAGGGTGGGCTCGCGGCGGCGCTCGACTTCGACGACTCGCCGCAGCGCCACCTCGAGGACACCCTGGCGGCCGGGCGGGCGGCCGCCCGCCCCTCGGCGGCCGAGGTGCTGTGCGCCGAGGCGCCCGGTCGGGTGCGCGACCTGGAGGGACTCGGCGTGCACTTCGACGCCGATCGCGAGGGACGGCTCGCCCTGGGACTCGAGGGTGGCCACGCGGTGCGCCGGATCGCGCACGCGGGGGGAAGCGCGACGGGGCGGCGGATCACCCGCCAGCTGTCGGCGCTGGTCGCCGAGGACCCTCGGATAGCCGTGCTCGAGCGCCGCCGGGCAAGCACCCTGTGGACCGTCGACGGCCGCTGCGTCGGACTGGTGTGCGACGACGGACACGCGGTGGCGGCCCGCGCGACCGTGCTGGCCACCGGAGGCGCCGCGGCGCTGTGGGCGCGCACGACCAATCCGCCTGGCGCCGTGGGGGGCGGGCTGCTCGTCGGCCATTCCGCCGGCGCCGCGTTGGCCGACCTCGAGCTGATGCAGTTCCATCCCACCGCGGTCGTGGGGGCGGGGCCGAACGGCGCCGACGGCTTCCTGATCACCGAGGCGATCCGCGGCGAGGGTGCGACCCTGCACGACGCCGGCGGCGAGCGGTTCGTGGACGAGCTGGCGCCGCGTGACGAGGTCGCGCGCGCCATCGAGTCCAGGCTGCGCGCCAGCGGCGCCACCGCGGTCCTGCTCGACATGCGCGCGGTGGACCCCGGTCGGTTTCCCAACGTGTTCGCCCGCCTGCGGCGGGCCGGCATCGACCCCCGGCGCGAGGCCGTGCCGGTCGCGCCCGCCGCCCATTACCTGATCGGCGGGATCGCCACCGACCTGGACGCGCGGTCGAACGTTCCCGGGCTCTACGCGGTGG
Source organism: Solirubrobacteraceae bacterium (assembly GCA_036257715.1). Taxonomy (GTDB): domain Bacteria; phylum Actinomycetota; class Thermoleophilia; order Solirubrobacterales; family Solirubrobacteraceae; genus DATAEY01. Next base: position 22,494 of record DATAEY010000117.1, read on the forward strand.
GCGAGTGCGCCTGCACCGGGCTGCACGGCGCCAACCGGCTCGCGTCCAATTCGCTCAGCGAGTGCTTCGTGTTCGGCCGCCGAGCGGCGTTGGCAGGGCTGGAGGAGCCGCCCGCCGCCCGTGGCGGTCCCCCGCCCGCGGCTCAGGCGATCGCGCCCCCGTCCGCGCAGACCCGCGTGCGGGTCTGGCGCCAAGCGGGCCTGGAGCGCGACGCCGGCGGACTGGGGCAGCTGCTCGAGGACGAGCACCCGCTGGCGCGGATGGTGGCGGCGTCGGCGCTCGCCCGCGAGGAGAGCCGCGGGGCCCACCAGCGCCGCGACCGGCCGCGGACCGATCCGGGACTCGACCTGCACCACGCCGTCCTGGCGCCCGGGACCGATCCCCGGTTCGAGCTGTGGAAATGATGTGGGCGGAGCTCGGCCCGCGAAGCGCCCGCGCCGTCTGGCAATCCGGACGACGGGCTTAACCTCGACTTAACAAATCAAAAGTCGCTACTTCACAGGGCGGCTCAATACTCGCGCCCTCGGAAGCGGTCGATTCGACGACTTCAGAGGGAGAGATGTATCGCTTCAGCCGTGCCATCTATCGCGAGCTCGCGCCGGAGATCGTGGGTCCCGACCTTCGCGCGCCCGCCGGCGATGACCACGCCCGGGTGCTGCGCGCCTGCGAGGCGGCGGTCGAGCGACTGGCCACCGACCGCCACTACTTCGCCCGGCCCGCCCGCACCCTGTTCAACGACATTCGCGTCTACTTCCCGATGTCGGCCCAGCGCCGGGTTTGGCGCGTGGTCGAGCAGTACATGCGCTGCGCCGAGGACTTCCTGTCCCGCCAGCCGCTCCGGGGCTTCGACGTCAACGGCAACCCGCTGCAGTGCCGGGCCACGACGCGAAAGGGCACGTCGTGCCAGCGGATGCCGCTGGCCCACAACGGCTACTGCCCTTCGCACCAGCACCTCGCGGAGACCGAGGACGCAGCGCCGGCGCGCCGACGCGAGCTGACCACCCTGGCCGCCTGAGCCGCGCGGGCAGCGGCGCAGCCCGGCGGGGTGGGCTGGGCGCGGTTAGAGTCGCCCGCCGTGACCGAGGCGAGCGCTCAGGTGCTGCTGGGGGTGGACGTCGGCGGCACGTTCACCGACGCGGTCGTCGTGGCGGACGGGCGGCTCCACACCGCCAAGGCGCCCACCACGCCGGCGGACCAGTCCGAAGGCGTGATGACCGCGATCGGCACGGCGCTGGAGCGGGCGCGCCGGCGGGCCGGTGACGTCGAGGCGTTCGCGCACGGCATGACGGTGGCCACGAATGCCCTTCTCGAGGGCAAGGGCGCCCGCACCGCGCTGATCGCCACCGACGGATTCACCGACATCGTGGAGCTGGGACGCCAGGCCCGGGCGGACCTCTACCGGCTGTGCGCCGCCCATCCGTCTCCGCTGGTGGGACCGGAGCTGCGCTTCGGCGCGCCCGAGCGGGTCGGGCCCGACGGAGCGCTGCGGACCCTGGGGACGGTGGCCGCGGAGCGCCTGTGCGACGAGGTCGAGCGCGCCGGGGCCGAGTCGGTGGCGGTCGTGCTGCTGCACGCGTACCGTCACCCCGAGCACGAGCGCCGGCTCGGCGAGGCGCTGGCGGGGCGCCTTCCCGACGTCCACGTCTCGCTCTCGCACGAGGTGGTCGGGACGTTCCGCGAGTATGAGCGGGCGGCCACCACCGAGGTCGACGCCGCCCTCTCCCCCCTGCTCGCCGGATACCTGCGCCGCCTGGCGGGCCGGGCGGATGAGGCCGACCTGCCCGAGCCGGCGATCATGCAGTCCAGCGGCGGCCTGGCCGATGCCGAGCTGGCCGCCAGCCATGCGGCACTCAGCGTCCTGTCGGGCCCGGCCGCCGGAGCGGCCGGTGCCGCCTACGTGGCGGCGGCCGCCGGCCATCCCGACGCCCTGTGCTTCGACATGGGCGGAACGTCGTGCGACGTGTGCGTGATCGACGGCGGCAGGGTGCGCGAGACCGCCGGGCGAACGGTCGGCGACCGCCCGCTCGCCCTTCCCATGCTCGACGTCCACACCGTCGGCGCGGGGGGCGGGTCGGTGGCCTGGCGCGATCCCGGCGGCGCGCTCAGGGTCGGCCCCCGTTCCGCCGGGGCCGACCCGGGCCCCGCCTGCTACGGGCGGGGTGGGCGCGAGCCGACGGTCACGGACGCCAGCCTCCTGCTCGGCTACCTGGACGAGGACAGCGAGCTGGCCGGCGGCGTGCGGCTGCGCCGAGAAGCGGCCGCCGAGGCGGTCGGCGGGCTGGCTCGGGCGTTCGGGATCGGGGAGCCGGAGTGCGCCGAGGGGATCGTGCGGGTGGCGAGCGCGGAGATGGCGCGGGCGCTGCGGGTCGTGAGCGTGCGGCGGGGCGTCGACCCCCGGCGCTACGCCCTGCTGGCGTTCGGAGGCGCGGGCCCCATGCACGCGGGGGCGGTGGCCGACGAGCTCGGGATGGAGCGGATTCTCTGCCCGCCCGCCTCCGGGGTGCTCGCGGCCCTCGGCCTGGTGGTGTCCGAGCGCCGGCGGGACGCCCAGCGCAGCGTGTTGCGCTCGGGGGACGACCTGACACGCGACGCGATCGTCGCCGACTGGGAGGCCCTGGCCGCCCGTGCCCGCCAGGCGCTCGACAGCTCGCAGGCGCCCGTTCGGGCGACCTACGAGCTGCGCTACCGCGGCCAGGCGTTCGAGCTGCCGGTCGAGGTCCCCGAGGCGCCGGCCACCCCCGAGCAGCTGCGCGAGGCGTTCGAGGCCACCCACGAGGAGCACTACGGCTACCGCGACGATCAGGCCGAGGTCGAGCTCGTGACCATGCGGGTCACCGCGGCGCTCGCCGGGCCCGACCTCGACCTGGAGGGAAGGGACGCCGACCTGCCGGAGCGCCCGGACGAGCCGGCGGGCGCCCGGGCGGCGGTGTTCGACGGGACCCAACGGGAGGCCGCGCTGTGGCGGGGAGTGCCGGCCCAGGGCTGCCCGCTGACGGGGCCGGCGATCTGCGAGCTGGCGGAGGCGACGGTGGTGGTGGCGCCCGGATGGCGGGGGGCCGCCGGGCCGACCGGGACCATCGTGCTCGAGCGGGAGCGGTGACCGGCGGGCTCGATCCCATCACCCTGCAGGTCCTGATCGGCGCCATGCGCGCGGCCTGCGAGGAGATGGGGGCGGTGCTGGTCCGGGCGGCGCACTCGGCCAACATCAAGGAGCGCCGGGACGCCTCGACTGCGCTGTTCGACCCGCGGGGCGAGATGGTCATGCAGGCCGAGCACATCCCGGTCCACCTGGGGGCGATGCCCGCCGCGGTCGCCGCGGTGATCGACCGCGACCAGGCTCCGGACCGCTCGTGGGTGCTCAACGATCCCTACCGGGGGGGGACCCATCTGCCAGACATCACGGTGATCACCCCGGTGTTCGATCCGGACGGAGACCTGATGGGGTTCGCGGCGTCGCGCGCCCACCACGCCGACGTCGGGGGCAGGGTGCCGGGGTCGATGCCGTCGGACTCCCGCCGTCTCGACGAGGAGGGCGTGGTGATCGAGCCCCAGCCACTCGACGAGCGGGCGATCGCCGACCTCGCCGCCCGGATGCGCCAGCCCGATCAGCGCCGCGCCGACCTGCGGGCTCAGCTCGCGGCCAACGCCGCCGGCGGGCGGCGGCTGCGAGAGCTGGCGGCGCGCGAGGGCGTGCAGACGATGCGGGACGCGATGACCGAGGTGCTCGACTACGCCGAGCGACGCACGCGGGCCTGCCTGGCGGATCTGCCCGACGGCACCCGCCGCGCCCGCGACGTGCTGGAGGCGCCCGAGGGCGACGTGGAGTTGGCGGTGACCGCCACCGTCGACGGTGACGCGCTGGTGCTCGACTTCGCCGGTAGCGCGCCCCAGCACGACGGCAATCTCAACTGCCCGCTGGCCGTGACCCGTTCGGCCGCCTACTTCGCGGTCCGCGTCCTGACCGACCCCGACATCCCGCCCAGCGCCGGCGCCTACCGCCCGATCGAGGTCCGGGCGCCCGAGGGATGCCTGCTCAACGCCCAGCCGCCGCACGCGGTCGTGGCGGGCAACGTCGAGACCTCCTCGCGCGTGGTCGATCTCATCCTGGCGGCGTTCGGCCGCGCGCTCGGCCAGGGCACCATGAACAACGTGACGCTGGGCACCGAGGAGTTCACCTACTACGAGACAATCGGCGGCGGGCAGGGGGCGTGCCCCGACGCCGACGGTCCGAGCGCCGTGCACGTTGCCATGAGCAACACCCTGAACACGCCGATCGAGGCGCTCGAGCTCGAGTTCCCGCTGCGCGTGGTCGAGTACGCCGTGCGCCGGAGCTCGGGTGGGCCGGGACGGTTCCGGGGCGGCGACGGCGTGGTGCGCGAGCTGGAGGCGCTGGGGCCGATGGACTTCTCGCTGCTGACCGAGCGCCGCCGCCACCCCCCGCGCGGCGCTGCCGGAGGCGGGCCGGGCGCGCATGGGCGCAACCTGCTGGACGGCCGCGAGCTCGCGCCCAAGGCGGGCGGGCGCCTGGAGCCCGGGAACCGGCTGAGAATCGAGACCCCGGGCGGCGGCGGCCACGGCGCCGCCGCCGAAACGTGACCCGGGCCTCCGCGTCCGGCATGATCGGGCCATGAGCGGGCGGGTCGGGTTCATCGGCCTGGGGATCATGGGCTCGCGGATGGCGGCCAACCTGCGCCGCGCCGGCTTCGAGCTGACCGTGTTCAACCGCACCACCCGGACCGCCGAGGAGTGGGCGGCCGAGCACGGCGCGCGCGTCGCATCCAGCCCCGCCGAGCTCGCCGCCGAGTGCGACACCGTGATCACGATGGTGGTGGACGGAGCCCAGGTGGAGGGCGTGCTCCTGGGCACCGGAGGCGCCGACGCCCCCTGGCCCTCGGTCCGGGAGGCGGCGCGCGACGGCCTGCTGTGTGTCGACATGTCGACGATCGCCCCCAGCCAGACGCGGGCGATCGCGGCCTCCCTGGCCGAGCGGCGCGTGCGCCTGGTGGACGCGCCGGTAACCGGGTCGGCGCCCCGCGCGGCGGATGGCACCCTGACCATCATGGCCGGCGGCGTCCGCGACGATTACGACCGCGCGCTCCCGCTGTTCGCCGCGATGGGCGAGCTCGTCGTGCACGTCGGGCCCCTCGGCCAGGGGCAGATGGTCAAGCTCATCAACAACGCGGTTGCGGCGGTCAACGCCGCCACGGTCGCCCAGGCCCTGCTGGTCGGCCGACGGACCGGCGTGGACCTCGACGCGCTGGAGCGGGTGATGCGCGCGGGCTCGGGCGCCTCGGCGATGCTCGAGCTCAAGGCCGCGGCGATGCGCTCCCATGACTACACGACCCTGTTCAAGCTCGAGCACATGCTCAAGGACGTCCGCCTGTGCCTCGAGGAGGGCCAGGCCGCGGGCGTCCCGTTCCCGTTCGCGGCCCTGATTCGGGAGGTGCTCACCGCCGCCCGCGGGCGAGGGCTCGGCGACCACGACTTCGCCGCCCTGCTCGAGGTCCTGGAGGCCGAGAGCGGGATCCGCCTGTGACCCTGGGCCAAAAAGCGCCTGGTTTCAGGCGCGGGTTTGGCCATCACGGGGGGATTGCGTAAAATGCCCGCTCTCCCGTGGTGGATGAGCTTCTGGCGCCCGGGGCTACGCCGCAGTAGGCAGCACCCTCACTTTGGCCATGCCGATCGCTTTCAAAGAATGGGCTGTGACCGTGCGTGCGCTTGCCGAGGGCGAGCAGCTGGTGACCCTGCGCAAGGGCGGGATCCGCGAGGCGGAGAAACACTTCAAGCTCGAGCACGAGCGCTTCTTCCTCTACCCCACCTTCGACCACCAGAGGATCGACCTGGTCCGCGAGTCGCACCGGCCCGAGCTGCGACGCGCGCTCGAGGAGGGGGTCTGGGCCGACGGCGAGCCGCCGGCGCATGCCTGGACCGCGGACGGCGGGATCGAGCAGCCCGATCGCGTCCGGATCCGCGCCTGGGCGCAGGTCGCGGCCCACTACACCATCACCGATCCGCGCTGCATCGACGCCCTCTCCCCCTTCTACGTCTGGACCGCCGACTACGCCGAGAAGCGGCTGGCCTGGAAGCGGCGCCACCCGCTCCACGTCCTGCTGTTGCGGACGTACCGCATTCCGCGTCCGGTGACGGTCAAGGTGCGCGACGAGTACGGCGGCTGCCGCTCGTGGCTGGAGCTGCAGAGAGAGCTGCCGTTCGAGGGCACCCCTGTCCTCTCCGACGAGGAGTTCGAGCGCGCAGCCGAGGAGATCCAGGCGATCGCATCGGGCGCGATGCCGGTGATGGCCTAGCCGGCCGCCCAGGCTGATCCAGGGCATCGACTCGTTCCTCAGCGGCGCCCGCCACGTCCTGTGCCTGGGCATCGGCGGCGGGGGCGACGTGGTGGGCGCGCTGGGCGCGGCCGAATTCTGCCGCGCGCTGGGGACGGCGGCGACCGTCGGCGGCATGACCTGGGAGCGGCCGGTCGTCGACCCGCTGCCCGGCCCGCGCCGGCTGGAGGAGCTCGCCGGCGCCGAGTCGCTCAACCGCGCCGTGGCCCTCGCCGGACCCGGAACCAGGGGGCCCGGGGGATTCACGTTCGCCGAGGCGCACATGGCCCGGGTGCTCGGCCAGCGCACCGTCCTGGTGGATCCCAATCCGGGGCCGGCCGCGGTGGGCGACGCGCTGGCCGACGCGGCCTCGCAGCTGGAGTGCGACGCCGCCGTGCTGGTCGACGTCGGGGGCGACGTGCTGGGACATGGCGACGAGCCCGGGCTGGCCAGCCCGCTGTGCGACGCGGTCATGCTCGCTGCCGCCGAGCCCCTGGCGAGCGGCGGCATCCCCGCCGCGGCGGCGGTGTTCGGCCCCGCGTGCGACGGGGAGCTGACAACCGATGAGGTCCTCGACCGCGTCAGCCAGCTGGCTGCGGCGGGCGGCCTCCTGGGCGCCTGGGGCATGACCCCGCCGGCCGCGGTGCGGCTGCGCGAGGCGGCCGCGGCCATACCCACCGAGGCGAGCGCGCAGGCGCTGCGCTGCTTCGCCGGGGAGCGGGGCGAGGCCACCATTCGCGCCGGGCGGCGCACGGTCAGGCTGTCGGCCGTTGGCGCGGTCACGTTCTTCTTCGATCCGCTGGTCGCGATCCGATCGGCGGCGCCCCTCGCCGCTGCGGTGCGCGGCGCGTCGAGCCTCGCCGAGGCCAACCGGCGCCTGCACGAGCTCGGCATCGAGACCGAGCTCGACCGCGAGACGGCCGCCGCCGCCCGCTAGGCGTCCCGGCTGGCAGCGAGCGTGCGGCCATCGGCCTGCGCGGGCGTAATCTGGCGGGCGGTGGTCTGGGTCGAGTCGGTCTCCCCGTACTTCTGCGCGCGCCATGAGTCCGAGGACGTCGAGGACGCCGCGCGGCTCCTGGAGCAGCTCGAGCGCGAGCGCGAGGCGCTGTCCGACCTATTCCCCCGCGCCCCGGGCGAGCTCACCCTCGTGATCCACGGCTCCGAGTTCGCGCTTCACATGGCCCAGCCGTACCTGGTTCTGGCCCGCTCGCTCATCGCGCCGGCCGGCCGCCGCTACCTGGTCGGGTGGTTCGGCACGCGGGAGCTGCACGTCCTCGCGCCCCGGCTCCTGGAGCAGCGCGCCTCCAGCGTTCCCGGCTCGCGCGAGCTGCTGCTGCTGGCGCCCGCGGCGCTGTACGCCAGCGTGCTGGTCGGCGTCAACAACCCGGAGCTGCCGCCGCCGTTCAACTTCGCCAGCTTCATGCGCTACATGCGCTGGGCATGGCTGGCCCAGGGCGCGGCCCAGTACTTCGCCGGCCAGGTCGAGCACCTGCGCCCGGCGATCACGCGGCGCCTGCACGAAGGGCCGCCGCCGTCCTTCCCCCCGGGCGTGCGGGACGCGCCCCTGCTTGGTGGAACGGTCCTAGACCTGCTGGCCCGTGAGGAGGGGCGTCCCGCGGCGGCTCGGCTCGCCTCCCGGCTGCATCCCGGCGGCGCCGCGGCGGCCCTGGTCAAGGCGTTCGGTGGACGTGACCTGCGCCACACCGAGATCAGCTGGCGCGCCCATCTCGCCCGTCTGGCCGGCTGAGGCCGCCGCGAGCCGGGGATGTGCGCGCCCGGGCGGCCGAGCTCCGACGGGTCAGCCGATCAGCTGGGTGCCCAGCCAGAGCACGAGCGCGACCACCGCCACCGCCACCAGCAGCCCGACCAGGAGCCGGGCCGGCGAGTCGACCCCCGACGCGCCCTGGCTCGGCAGTACCTCGGCCTGGAGGAGCACCTCCCGCGCGGTGGCGGCGCCCGAGGCGGGCACCAGGACGTCGCGGGGGCCGGCGGCCAGGTAGTCGGGCACGTCGAACCCCCGCGAGCGACGCACCAGGCTGGGAACCCCCTCCTCCAGCAGCAGGCCCTGGATGAACTCGGCCTCGGCCTGGTTGCGGCCCCGGGCGATCCCGACCAGCTCGCCCTCGGCGTACTGCGGTCGGATCTTGCGGGCCCGCTCGTGACGCTCGGTCTCCGGCCCGGCCTGGCTCCGGGTCCCGGCGTAGACCAGCGGCATGCCGCACAGAGAGCAGAAGCGCTCCTCGAGCGGGTAGGTGGCGGCGCAGGCCGGGCACATGAGAGGCTCCGGCGCCATCGCCCCACTGTAGATCACGCGCCGCGGCGCCAGCACAAGCCGCCGGCTCACTCCTCGATCGTCAGCTCCGCGTCCTCGACGCGCCCGTCCTGGATCCGGTAGGCGCGCATCTCCGGCACCGCGCCGGCGAGCCCGACGATCAGGTAGACCGCGTCGGGATGGAAGGCCAGGTTGATGTCGGTCTGCGACGGATACGGGTCGCTGCGGGTGTGCGAGTGATAGATCGCCCCCAGCTCCAGGCCCGCTTCGTCGATGGCGGTCTCGATGCGGTACTGGTCGTGAGGCTCGACCTGATAGCGCAGCGGGCTGGCGGCGGCGTTGGTGGCCGGATAGACCTGCACCGCGCGGCCGTCCCGGGCGGCCACCATCCCGCAGCACTCGTTGGGCGCCTCGCGACGCGCGTGCGCCACGATCTCGTCCACGAGTCCGCGCGCGATACGCACCGCAGCGAGGCTAGCACCGCCCGGGGCGCCGAGCGCCCACCGCCGGGCGGGTCAGGAACGGTGCTTGGCGTCGAGCCGGCCGACGTCGTGGTCGTCGTCGTCGCCGATGCCCGACAGCGAGTCCTTGAACTCGCGCAGGCCGCGGCCCACCGCCCGTCCGGCCTCCGGAAGCTTCTTGGGGCCGAGGACGATGAGGGCGATGACCAGCACCAGCACCAGCTCCATCGGTCCGATGTTGCCGATCATGTCACCGCCTACTCTACGCGGCCCGCAACCCGGGCGAACACGCCCCTACCACCAGACCGTCGACTCGAGCTCCTCGATCTCGTCGACCGGGCGCGTGTAGATGCCCGACGACAGGTATTTCCAGCCGTCGTCGGCGACCAGGAACACGACGTTGCCCTCGTCCAGCTCGCCGGCGATCCGCACCGCGATCGCCGCGATGGCGCCCGAGGACACGCCGGCGAAGATGCCCTCGTCGCGCAGCAGGCGGCGCGTCCACACGACCGCGTCCCGGTTGGTGACGAAGATCTTGCGGTCCAGGAGCGAGAGGTCGATGATCGGCGGGATGAAGCCGTCCTCGAGCGAACGCAGTCCCTGGACGGGCTCCCCCTGCATCGGCTCGGCCGCCACCACCCTGACCGACTCGCCGAGCGCCTCCTTGAGCCGGCGCCCCACCCCCATTAAGGTTCCGCCGGTCCCCAGGCCGGCGACGAACGCCGTCACCTCGTCGAGCTCCTCGAGGATCTCCGGCGCGGTGCCGTTGTAGTGGGCGAGCGGGTTGGCCTGGTTGCCGTACTGGTAGGGCATGTAGTACGCGGCGTCGCCCTCCGCCATCTCGAGCGCCAGCTCGACTGCTCCGTTGGACCCCTTGGGACCCTCGGAGTAGACGATCTGCGCGCCGTACATCTCCAGCAGCTGGGTGCGCTCGGGGGTGACGTTCTCCGGCATGACCACCTTGAGCGGGTAGCCCTTGCGTGAGCAGATCATCGCCAGCGAGATGCCGGTGTTCCCCGAGGTGGGCTCGAGGATGGTCTGTCCGGGCGAGATCGCCCCACGCTCCTCGGCGTCCTCAATCAGGGCGCGCGCGACGCGGTCCTTGACCGAGCCCGTGGGATTGTGCGACTCCAGCTTGGCCCACAGCCGCACCTAGGGCTTGGGCGACAGCCGCCGCAGCTCGACCAGCGGAGTGTTCCCGATGGCCTGGACGATGTCGCCGTAGCGCCCGCCGCAGGGCCGGTTCTCGAGCTCGGGGCCGACCATTACTTCACGAAGTATAGCGAGAGGCCGCCGGAGAGCGGCGGGCGGAAGAGGCGGGACGCCGGCGCCGGCCGGCGCGCTATCCGCCCGCCATCGCGGGCAGGATGACCAGGGTGTCGCGCTCGCCGACCGGCGTCTCGAGGCCGTCGAGCACCCGGACGTCCTCGTCGTTGAGGTACACGTTGACGTAGCGGTTGAGGTCGCCCTCGGGTGAGAAGATCTGCGACTCGGTCTGGGGGTGCTCGGCGGTCAGCGCGCGCAGCACCTCGCCCACCGAGGATCCGGCCGCGTCCAGCTCCTTCTCGCCCCCCACCGAGGGGCGCAGCACCGGCGGAATGCGGATCGTCGCCATGCCGGGTCGGCACACCGCCGGCGTCAGCCGGCGCTCCTGAGGTCGATCCACTGCATCCGGCTTCGGCGACCAGGCTAGCCGGCCGCGGCGCAGAACGCCTCGTAGTCCGGGAAGACCCCCATCTCCTCGTCGGAGATCGAGTCGGGGTCGCGCGAGCAGATCGGGCACTCCGGGTCGCGGTTGACCTTCACCACGGTGAACGTCGCGCCCAGCGCGTCATAGAGCAGAAGCCGGCCGATCAGCGGGTCTCCCCGACCGATGATCAGCTTGATGGCCTCGGTGGCCTGCAGCAGCCCCATCACGCCGGGGAGCACCCCGAGCACCCCGTTGGCGCCGCACGACGGCGCCAGCTCGGCGGGCGGCGGCTCGCGGAACAGGCACCGGTAGCACGGGCCCTCGTAGGGGGCGAACACCGACAGCTGGCCCTCGAAGCCCAGGATCGCCGCGGAGACCACCGGGATCCTCAGCCGCACCGACGCGTCGTTGAGCAGGTAGCGGGTCGGGAAGTTGTCCAGGCCGTCGACGATGACGTCGTAGCCCTCGATGATCTCCATGATGTTGGAGGCGTCCAGCCGGACCGGGTACTTCACCACCTTCACGTCCGGGTTGATGGCCGTGATCGTCTCCTCGGCGGAGTCGACCTTGGGGACACCGATGCGATCGGTGGTGTGGATTACCTGGCGCTGCAGGTTGGACAGGTCGACCTCGTCGTTGTCGACGACACCGAGCGTCCCGACTCCGGCGGCCGCCAGGTAGAGCCCCGCCGGCGACCCCAGGCCGCCGGCGCCCAGCAGCAGCACCTTGGCGTCGAGCAGCTTCTGCTGGCCCTCGACGCCCACCTCGGGAATCAGCAGGTGGCGTGAGTAGCGCTCGCGCTGCTCACGGGACAGCGTCCTGGGCACCTCGACCTCGTAGCCGCGGTCCTTCCACAGCGTGATCCCGCCGGTCATCGACTCGACGTTTTGGTAGCCGAGCAGCTCCTTGAGGGTGTGGGCGGCGAGGGCCGAGCGCTGGCCCGAGGCGCAGTACAGGATCACGTGCGCGTCGCGGTCGGGGACGGCCGTCTCGATGCGCGACTCCAGAT
>DATAEY010000118.1:0-39366 GCA_036257715.1 Solirubrobacteraceae bacterium
CATCGCCGCCAGCCCGTACGCGGATCGAATCGAGCTGCGGGTCGGCCCGGCGCTCGAGACCATGGCGCGGCTCGAGGGGCTGTTCGACCTGGTGTTCATCGACGCCGACAAGGGCAACTACCTCAACTACTACGAGGCCGCGCTGCCCAAGCTGGCCGGTCGCGGCGTGATCGTGGTCGACAACACGCTGTGGAACGGCCGCGTGGCCGACCGCTCCGACGACTCCGAGACGACCGTCGTCATGCGCGAGTTCAACGACCACGTCGCCGCCGATCCGCGCGTGGTCAGCGTGCAGCTCACGGTCCGCGACGGCATCACCCTGATCCGCCGCGCCGGCTGAGGACCGCTCGGAACGGGTGGGGGCCACAGCCGTGCGCGTTAGGCCGGCCCGGACCAATGCCCGATAACCCGGATTATGTCGACATCGGGCGAGCCGCACCGAGGGCGCCGTCAGGAGATCGCGCCGGCCGACAGCAGGGCGAGCACCAGAACTCCCAGGCCGACGCGATAGATGACGAACACCGCCGTGGTGTGCGTGACCAGGAACCGCAGCAGGAAGGCGATCGAGGCGTATCCGGCCACGAACGCAAGCCCGGTCGCGATCGCGGTGGCGACCGGGTCGACGCCGCCGCCGATGTGGCGCAGCTCGAACAGCCCGCTCAGGACGACGGCCGGGACGGAGAGCAGGAACGAGTAGCGGGCCGCCGCCGCGCGCTCGAGTCCCAGGAACAGGCCGGCGCTGATCGTCGCGCCGGAGCGCGAGACCCCCGGCACCAGCGCCAGCGTCTGGGCCAGCCCGATCGCCGCGCCGTCGCGGGCGCGCAGATCGTCGATCCGGCGCCGGTGACTGCCGAGGCGGTCGGCGACCGCCAGTACCAGCCCGAACACGATGAGGGCCGCCGCGATCAGATGGAGGTCGCGCGCGGCGTGCTCGATCTGGTCGCGGAAGGCGAAGCCCGCCAGGGCGATCGGCACGGTCCCCAGCCCGATGTACCAGCCCAGGCGGCTGTCCAGGCTGCGGCGCGCCTGCGGATCGCGCAGCCCGGCCAGCCAGGCGCGCACGATGCGGGCCAGGTCGGCGCGAAAGAACCACAGGACCGCGGCCATCGTGCCCAGCTGGGTCACCGCGGTGAACGCCGCGCCCGGGTCCGGCCAGCCCACCAGGGCCGGCACGATCCGCAGGTGCGCGGTGCTGGAGATCGGCAGGAACTCGGTGAGGCCCTGCACCAGGCCCAGGACGACCGCCTCAAGCGGCGTCACGCCGCCCCCCGCGGCGGCGTGACCGCGCCGCCGGCGCTCATCGCGTCAGGCCCTCACGTGCAGCAGCCGACGCCACCTCGGCGATCAGGGTCGAGACGCGTCCGCCCTGCCAGGCCAGCGGCGACTCCCCCTCGGGCTCCACGACCAACCGGGCGCGCGGCATGGCCGCGGCGCATCGCTCGCCGATCGCCCGCGGATGTCCTGGATCGGCCTCGTCGCGGCTGGCGATCACGACGGCGGGCGCCTCGATCGCCTCCAGCTGGTCGAACGACTCGAACGGCCGGGACCGCGGGACCGCCTGCATCGCGTCGGCCACCGCCTCCGGGTGCTCGTGCTCGGACAGCCGCTGGCGCACCACCTGCAGGACGGTACGGCGCCATCGCGGTTCCACCGGCGGCTCGCCGTACGCCTTCAGGAACCCCTCGACCCCGCCGCTGCGCAGCCCGTCGGCCAGCGCGTCCCAGCGCGCCAGGGCGGGCGCGTCGCCGGCGCCCGCGGGGTCGAAGGCCGGCGTGATGATCGCCAGCGCCACCACGCGCCCCGGGCGCTCCAGCGCGAACCGCAGCGCGGCGTGTGCGCCCATCGAGGCGCCGGCCAGCACGGCCCGGTCGACGTCCGCCTCGTCCATGACCGCCACCAGGTCGTCCACCAGGTAGCCATAGTCGTAGTCGCCCGGCCGCCGGGCCGGCGATGAGCGCCCGTGCCCGCGGGCGTCGTACCCCACCACCCGGTGACCGGACCGCTCGAGCCTGCGCGACCCCATGACGACGTACCGGCGCGTGGCCGTGAGCCCGTGCAGGAGGACCACCGGGATGCCCTCACCGCGCTGCTCGGCGGAGAGGACGACGCCGTCTCGTGCCACCGTCAGGCCCGTCATCGCGCCCGGGAGTATCGCGTCCGGCGCCCTGCGACCGGCCGACCGGGTTTCGTACCCTGTGGGCGATGGTCATCGACGTCAGCGAGCGCGACTTCCAGACCGAGGTCCTCGAGCGCTCCCGCCGCGTTCCCGTGGTGGTCGACTTCTGGGCCGCCTGGTGCGGCCCGTGCCGGGCGCTCGGCCCGCTCCTGGAGCGGGCCGCGGCGGCCCGGGAGGGCGAGGTCGTGCTGGCCAAGCTAGACACCGACGCCAACCCCGCGATCGCGCAGGCGTTCGAGATTCGCGGCATACCCGCGGTCAAGGCGTTTCGCGACGGCCGAGTCGTGGACGAGTTCGTCGGTGCCTTGCCGGCCCCGGCCGTCGAGCGCTTCTTCGACTCGCTCGTCCCGTCGGACGCCGACCGGCTGGTGACCGCGGGCGACGAGGCTTCTCTGCGTCGGGCGCTGGAGCTCGAGCCCGCCCGGCGCGACGCCGCCGTGGCGCTGGCCCGCCTGCTCCACGACCGCGGCCAGGCGGACGAGGCGCTGGCGCTGGTCGAGCCGCTCAACGGCGACTTCGCGGCCGAAGGCCTGGCGGCGCGGATACGGCTGGAGCGCGACGGCGACCCGCAGCTGGCCGAGGCGTTCGCCGCCCTGGATGCCGGAGATCGCCGGAGTGGCCTGGATGCCCTCGTGCGCGCGGTCGAGGCCGCCAGGGATGGCCGCCGTGACGACCTGCGCAGGGTCATCGTGGCGCTGCTCGACGAGCTCGGCGTCGAGGACCCGCTGGCGCGCGAGTATCGCCGCCGGCTGGCCGCGGCGCTCTACTGACGAGCGACCGCGCTCTGGGCCAGCTCCCGGACGAGCCGGGCCGAGCGCTCTGGGCGCTCCCACCAGAACAGGTGGCCGACACCGTCCAGGATCTCCAGCCGCGCCCCCGGAATCCGCGCGGCGATCGCGTGGGCGTTGGCGACCGGCAGTATGCGGTCGTCTGAGCCGTGGACGACCAGCGTGGGAGCGGTTATGTCCCCCAGGCGCCCGCTGGTGTCGTGGCCGCCGACCGCCTGGAACTGAGCCAGCAGGACGTCGAGACTGGCGGGGAGCTGGGCGGCGATGCGCCTGAACTGCTCGAGATTGGCCGGGTCCGACCCGAAGCGCGCGGACACGTTGTAGCGGATGAGCTCGCTCATGGCCTCCCCCACCCGCCCGGCCATGAACAGCTGTCCCAGCCTCTGGACCACGGCCGGGTCGGTGCGCACGCTGCCCGCTCCGCCGGCGTAGGTGCAACCGAGCGTCAGGGTGCGCACCCGCCGCGGCGCCCTCAGCGCCAGCTCCTGCGCGACCATGCCGCCCATCGACACGCCCATCACGTGGGCGCTCTGGAGGCCGAGGCCCTCCAGGAGGGCGTCGGCGTCGTCGGCGAGGTCGGCGATCGTGTAGCCGGACTGCGAAGGGTCGGACAGCCCGATACCGCGGTGGTCGTAGGCGATCGTCTCGAAGACCGGCTCCAGGTTCGCCAGGAAGCGCTCGCCCCAGTGCAGGTGGTTGCCGCTCAGGCCCTGGATGAGCAGGAGCGGCTCGCCGGATCCCCGGCGCAGGTAGTGCAGGCGCTGGCGGTTGGCGACCGCGTGGGGCATGCCGCCAACGCTACGCGATGGGCAGCGCGAGCTGCTGCACCGGTACCCCTCCCTCCCCCTCGAACCCCGCAACCCGGACCCCTAACAGGCGCACCGGGCGGGACGGCCCGTACTCGCGCAGGAGCTCGCGGGCCACCGTCGCCACGCTCGCCGGGTCCCCGGTAGCGGCCGGCAACGTCCGCGCGCGGGTGACGGTGCGAAAGTCGTCCAGACGCACCTTGATCCCGATGGTCCGTCCGCGGCGGCCGTGACGCGCCAGCCCGGCGCACAGCTCGCCGGCCAGCCGCTCGAGGATTCGCTCCAGCTCCGCTCGGTCGCTCAGGTCGCGGGGAAACGTCGTCTCGCGCGACTCCGAGACCGCGGCCCGCGCGTGGGTCACGGGCGAGTCGTCCTCGAAGCGTGCCCGGCGACGCAGCCAAGGCCCGTTCCGGGGCCCGAAGCGCTCACGGAGCCGCGCGGGCGCGGAGGCGGCCAGGTCGGCGATCGTGATGATCCCCATGGCGGCGAGAGCCTCGGCGGTCTTCGGGCCGACGCCCGGCAGCAGGGCCGGGGCGGCGGCGCCGAACCGCTCGCGGGCCGACTCGCGCGTGAGGGCCACGAAACCGTCGGGCTTCTCGGCGTCCGACGCCAGCTTGGCGACCAGCTTGCTCGGCCCGATCCCCACCGAGCAGCCCAGCCCGAGCCCGCCCCGGATGTCGCGCGCCAGCCGCCGCATGGCGGTATGCGGGGCCACGCGGTCGCCGATGTCCAGGTAGGCCTCGTCCAGCCCGGCCACCTCCACCGTCGACGCCGCCGCCCGGACCAGCTCCATGACTCGGCGGGAGCACGCGCGGTAGGCATCGAAGTCCGGCGGCACGAACACCGCGTGGGCACACAGCCGCCGCGCCTGCGCCGCCGGCATGGCCGACCCGACACCGAACCTGCGCGCCTCGTAGGAGGCGGTCGTGACCACCGCCCGGGGCCCGCCGCCGCTCACCACCACCGGCCTGCCGCGAAGCTCGGGCCGGCGCAGGAGCTCGACCGAGACGTAGAACGCGTCCAGGTCGAGGTGGGCGATCACCCGCTCGCGGGCCATTCCGCCAGCGTACGGGCGGGCCCGGAGGGCACGTCGCGGGCTGGGCCCGCGCGCACCCCCCGGCGCCTCCCGGCGTCAGACCGAGACCCAGATCCGCCCGACGCCGTCGAAGCCCAGGCGCCGGGCGACGCCGCCGGCCAGGTCGAACTCACGACCGCCCACGAACGGGCCGCGGTCCTGGACCCGGGCCTGCACCGTGCGACCGTGGTAGTGGATGGTCACCCGCGTGCCGCAGGGCAGGCGGCGATGCGCGACGACCAGCGAGTCGTAGCCGAGCCGCCCGCCGCAGGCGAGCGCCCCGCCGTACAGGTCATAGCGCGACGCGATTGCCGGACGCAGCGTGCCGGTCTGCCCCAGGCTGCGCGCCGAGGGCGGGTTGGCGGCGTCGCCGGCCAGCGACAGGCGGACCGGCGCGCTCCCGGTCCTCGCCACGCGGTAGGCGAGGCGATAGGCGCCGCGCTCGCCGGTGCGCGCCGCCGCGACGGCGCGCCAGGCGCCCCCCACGCGCCGCTCCAGGCGGATGACGCGCCCCGCCGCCGACGGCCGGATGAAGCCGCTCACGCTGGCGGTGGACCCGGCCATCACCTCGAGATCCCTGCGGGTGACCACCAGCTGCGCCCCCACCGTCACCGGTCGGGTCGGGCCGACCTGCTCGTCGGCGACGGCGGCCTGCACGGCGCTAGGCCGCGCACGGGCGACGACGCGCAGGGCGCCCGAGCGGGCGAGCGCCACCCGGAAGGAGTAGCGGCCCCGCGCATCCGCCGCGGCGGTGCGAAGCGCCTGCCAACCCTCGCCGGGGGCGGCGAACTCCAGCCTCGCCAGACCGTGCGCATAGCGCACGCCGGCCTGACCGCGCACCGTGAACGGCTGGCGGTAGGTCGGGGTGGGATCGGACAGCGCCGGCGCCGCCGTCGGGCTACCCGTCCCGGCGGCCGCGGCCGCCAACGGCGTGGCGGTGGTGATCGCCGCGGCGAAGAGCGCCGCGGCTCCTTGCGCGCGCGAACGCGCACGCAGCATCGACGTCGGTGTCATCCGAGACCCTCCTTGGGTCGCGACCGGGCGCCTACGGGGTTAGCTGCCGGGCTCGCGGCGCCGCGACGCGCCTGGCGCGTCCGCGCGGTCCGCTAAGGCCGCATCAGCGGCCGATTCGCCCCTGCCCGCCGCGGGCGTTGCCCGCCGCGAGCGAATGGGTCCCCCGTTCGCTGCCGCTCCGGGCAGCAGCGACTCGGCTTTGATCGAACGAATGTTCGATGATAGGGTCCCCCGCCCGCAAATGTGTGACGGCGATCACACTTGTACGGTGGGCGTGCCCGCCAGCAGCGCCGCGCTGATCGAGGGGCCGACCACGCGGCGCAGCGAGCCGGGCAGCTCGCGGACCGCCTCCTGCGCGGTGGTGATCATCGGGGCCACGAGCTCCAGCAGCGGGCGCTCGGGATCGTCGGCGGGCACGTCGCAGGCCAGCCGGGCCAGCGCCAGCGGCTCGGTGGGGTCACCGCCCCCCATGGTTCGGGAGATCGCCCCGGTCAGGTGCTGGACGACGCGCGGCGCGGCGGGCGGCTGCGGCTCGATCGGAGGCCCCGGCGCGGGGCCAAGATCGCGGGGCTCGCCTCCGTCGATGAGCCGGCCCAGCTGACCTCCGGCGATCTCGGCCAGTACGTCCGGCGAGAGGCCTACCGCCCGCCCGCAGCGCAGCAGGGCGAGCCCGTTGAACAGCGGATGGCCGTACGGCATGTCGCTGGCGTAGAGGATGTGGCCCGGCGGCACCAGGGCGAACAGCGCCAGCAGATCGGCGACGTTCCACCACGCCGTGTCGAAGAACAGGTTGGGACAGGTCTGCGCCTCGCGCCAGATCCAGGCCAGATCGCTGATGCCGGCGTGGGCCAGGATCAGCCGCGAGCCGGGGAAGCGCCGCGCCAGCGTGACGGTGTCCCATCCCAGAGCGGGGATCCCGCGGCCGGCGTGGATCACGATCGGCAGGCGGCGCTCGTGCGCCAGCGCGACGACGTGCTCGATCGCCGGGTCGGACATCGTGAACCGCTCGGCGCGCGGATGCAGCTTGAAGCCCACCGCCCCGGCCTCCAGGCATCGAAGCGCCTCGCCGACGGGGTCGTCCCGCGGATCCAGCCGGCACAGCGCCAGCAGGCGGCCCCGCGACGCCCGCGCCTCGGCGGCGACGCGATCGTTGGCGGCGCGGTAGCCGTCGGGCTCCTGGGTGCTGAACACCAGCGCCCTGGCGTGGCCGGCGGTGTCCAGCCCGGCCATGATCTGATCGGCGCTCGCCTTGAACCCGTCCGGATCGTTGAAGCCGGTGTGGGTGTGCGCGTCGAACCACTCGGTCCCCACGGGGAGCCGCGCGGCGTGCCGCCGGTACAGCTCGCCGAGGCTGGTTTCGATCGGGGTCGCCTCGGCTCGCACGGGCTGGGTCACACGGCAACGCTAGCGTCCGCCCGAGCTCCGTCGGTTTGCAAGTGGTCGGGCGCAGCGCAAGAATCGTCTCGTGGCCAACGCCGACCGGTTGACCGGGCTGGACTCGTCCTTCCTGCACCTCGAGCGCGACTCCGCCCACATGCACGTCGGCTCGGTCATGGTCTTCGACTCGCCCGCGCCTACCTATGAGGAGCTGGTGGAGCACATCGAGGGGCGGCTGCACCTGGTCCCGCGCTACCGCCAGCGGCTGGCGTTCGTCCCCTTCGAGCAGGGCCGTCCGCTTTGGGTCGACGACCCGCACTTCAACATCGCCTACCACGTGCGGCACACGGCGCTGCCGCGACCGCGCAACGAGGCGCACCTCAAGCGGCTGGCCGGGCGCCTGTTCTCCCAGCGGCTCGATCGCACCAAGCCGCTGTGGGAGATGTGGCTCGTGCAGGGCCTCGGCGACGGCCGGTTCGCGCTGGTGGCCAAGACCCATCACGCGCTGGTGGATGGGATCTCCGGGGTGGACATAACCACGGTGCTGTTCGACTCCGCCCCCGAGCCGGCGCCGATGCCCGAGCCCGAGCCCTGGATCCCCCGGCCGCTGCCGAACCGCACGCGGCTGCTGGCCGACGCCCTGCTGGAGCGCGCGGTCGTTCCCTCCGAGGCGGTCCGCGGGGTGCGGGCGCTCCTGCGCGGCCCTCGCCACGTCCTGGGCCGGACGGTCGAGGGCGTCGCGGGCGTGGGGGCGCTCGCCCGGGCCGGACGGGGGGCGCCGTCCAGCCTGTTCAACGTCTCGATCGGCCCGCATCGGCGCTTCACCTGGGTGGAGGCCGACCTGAGCACGTTCAAGGCGATCAAGGACCGCCTCGAGGGCACCGTCAACGACGTCGTCCTCACCGTGGTGACGCTCGCGCTGCACCGTTTCCTGCGCCGGCGCGGAGAGGCGACCGAGGGCCTGGAGCTCAAGGCCATGGTCCCGGTCTCGGTCCGGGCCGACACCGAGCGTGGGGCGCTCGGCAACCGAGTGGCGACGATGTACGCGCCGCTTCCGGTGGGCATCGAGGACCCGGTCGAGTGCTTCGAGTTCGTCCATGACTCGATGGGCCACCTGAAGTCCTCGGGCCAGGCGGTGGGAGCGGAGGTTCTGACCAACCTGACGGGCTTCGCGCCGCCGACGATCATGTCGCAGGCGGCCCGGCTGAGCGCGCGTCAGCGGTTCTTCAACCTGGTGGTCACCAACGTCCCCGGCCCACAGTTTCCGCTCTACCTGATGGGCCGGCGCATGCAGGTGATCTACCCCCAGGTGCCGCTGGCCCCGAGGCAGGCGCTCGGAATCGCGATCATGAGCTACGACGGCGGCCTGTTCTTCGGGCTGGTCGCCGACTTCGACGCGATGCCCGACATCGAGGAGACGGCCGGCGATCTCGCCGCGTCGATCGACGAGCTCGCGTCCGCCGCGGGCGTCGAGGCGCCGCCCCGGCGAACCGCCATGGGAGGACGCCCCCCGCTGGGCTTCGAGATGCCGAAGACCCGAGCCCGCCCGCCCGCCGCCCGCCGGCGCGGGTCCGCGGGACGGGGCCGCGCGCGGCGCGCCGGCTAGGCGGCGGCGCAGTACCGGCCGCGCCGGACGAGGCGGATAATTCGCAGCGTGGCGGACACCGGCTCATCCCTGCGGCTCGCGCTCGCCCAGCTCAACCCCACCGTCGGGGACCTGGCCGGCAACGAGCGCAAGGTGCGCGGCGCGCTGGACGAGGCGCGGCGGGCCGGCGCGCAGCTGGTGGTCTTCCCCGAGATGGTGGTCACCGGATACCCGCCCGAGGACCTGCTGCTCAAGGAGCACTTCCTGCGCGACGCTCGGGCGACCCTGGACCGCATCGCCGCCGACGTCGACGACATGGTGGCGATCGTCGGCTTCCCCGAGCGAACCGAGGACGTCTACAACGCGGTCGCGGTGGTCGCCCGGCGCCGCGTGCAGGCGACCTACCACAAGGTCTTCCTCCCCAACTACGGCGTGTTCGACGAGCAGCGCTACTTCCAGTCCGGCGACCGCGGCGGAGTCGTCGAGCTCGGGCACCTGCGCCTCGGGATCACGATCTGCGAGGACATCTGGGAGCCCGGGCCGCCCTTGTCCGACGAGGCACTGGCCGGCGCCACGGTGATCGTCAACGCCTCGGCCTCGCCCTACCACGCCGGCAAGGGCCTCGAGCGTGAGCGGATGATCACCCAGCGCGCCCGGGACTCGCTGGCGGCGGTGGCCTTCTGCAACCTGGTCGGCGGCCAGGACGAGCTGGTGTTCGACGGCCACTCGGTGGTCATCGACCACGATGGGACCGTCGTGGCCCGGGCGCGGCAGTTCGCCGAGGAGCTCCTGGTCGCCGAGGTCGACCCCGGTGGCCCGGCGACCGCGCGCCTGCGGGACGCGCGCCACCGGCCGGCCGCCCGGCGGATCGAGCCGCGCGTGGACGTCCTGGCCTCCCTGCCCCTTCCCTCGGCCCGGGGGCGCGCGCGCGAGCCTTCGATCGCCCCCCCGCTGCAGCCGGAGGCCGAGGTCTACCAGGCGCTCACCACCGGGCTGCGCGACTACGTGGACAAGAATGGGTTCGACCACGCCGTGCTCGGACTCTCCGGTGGGATCGACTCGGCGCTGGTCGCGTGTGTGGCCGCCGACGCGCTGGGCCCCGAGCGGGTGACCGCGGCCGTCATGCCGTCGCCGTACTCCTCGGCGGAGACCCAGGCCGACGCGCGCACGGTGGCCGCCAACCTGGGCCTGGAGTGTCTCGAGCTGGACATCGCGCCCGCGATGGACGCCTACGAACGGCTGCTCGAGCCGGCGTTCGATGGCCGCGACCCCGACATCACGGAGGAGAACCTCCAGGCGCGAATCCGCGGCAACCTGCTGATGGCGCTGTCGAACAAGTTCGGCTGGCTGGTGCTCACGACCGGCAACAAGTCCGAGCTCTCGGTCGGCTACTCGACGTTGTACGGCGACACCGCCGGCGGCTTCGCGGTGATCAAGGACTGCCCCAAGACGCTGGTCTACGCGCTGGCCCGTCACCGCAATGCGGTGGGCGGCGAGCGACCGCCGATCCCCGAGTCGATCCTCGAGCGCGCGCCCAGCGCCGAGCTGCGGCCCGACCAGCGTGACGAGGACTCGCTGCCGGCGTATCCCGACCTCGACCCGATCCTCGCGGCCTACGTCGAGGCCGATGCCGACCGCGAGCAGCTGATCGGTCGCGGGGCCAGCGCCGACGCGGTGGACCGGACCATCGCCCTGGTAGACCTCGCGGAGTACAAGCGCCGCCAGGCGCCTCCCGGGATCAAGATCACCTCACGGGCGTTCGGGCGCGACCGGCGCATGCCGATCACCAACCGCTATCGCGGCTGAGCCGCCGGCCCGTCGCGAGGGTCGCGGACGGCGACCGTGACGCGCGACAGCGCGCACAGCCGGCTCCGGTCGTCCAGGAAGTCGACCTCCCACACCCACGTCGTGTGGCCGCGGTGACGGGCGCGGGCGACCGCGTCCACGCGACCGTCGGTCACCGGGCGCAGGAACGACGTGTGGTTGGAGAGCCCGACCGTCATGCTTCCCTGCTCGCTCAGGGCCCACCACGTGGCGACCGAGCAGATGTTCTCGGCGACGGTGGCGTAGACGCCTCCGTCGACCAGGCCGGCGGGCTGCTTGAGCTCGTCGCGCACCGCGAACCCGGCCCGGACCTCGCCCTCCGCCAGCGTCTGCAGGTCGAGTCCGATCAGGCCGGCGAATCCCGTGCGGAAAGGCTGCTCGGTCGGCTGCCGCATCGAGCCGGCACCATATTGGCCGCGTCGACCGGCCGCCTCGTGCCCCTCACTCCACTATCTTCCGGCGCACATGGCCGACCTGGAGTCGCTCCGCCCGGACCAGCGGGCCGTCATCCAGCTCCTGGTCGAGCAGGGCGAGAGCTACGAGGAGATCGCCGGGCTGCTGCGCATCGGCGTCGACGGGGTGCGCCGGCGGGCGCACGACGCCCTCGCCGCGCTGGCGCCCGAGGGCGGCCTGCGGCTGGAGCCGGCGAGGCGCGCGGAGCTGTCGGACTACCTGCTGGGTCAGCAGACGGCGGACGAGCGGCGGACGACGCGCGATCGCCTCGAGCGGTCGCCCGAGGAGCGCGCCTGGGCGCGGGCGGTCGCCGACTCGCTGCGCTCGATCGCTCCCGGGGCGGTTCCCGAGATCCCGGCCGGCCGCGCGCCGCGGGCTGCGGCCGCGGACGACGAGGGTCCCCCACCCTATGCCACGGCGCCCGGGGGCCGCCCGCGCGGCTCCCGGCTGGGGGGAGCGCTCGTGCTAGCCGCCGCGGGGACGGTGGCCGCGATCGCGGTGATCCTGCTGGTGGGCGGCGGCGAGGACAACGAGACCCGCTCCGGCACCGTGGCGACCAACCCGAGCACCCAGACCACCCCCACCCAGTCCCAGACCACCCCCCAGCCGGTGGCCCAGATCAACCTGCTGCCGCCGCGGCGCGGCTCTCGCGCGGTGGGCCTGGCCCAGGTGTTCCGGCGTGGCGACCAGCGGGCGATCATCCTGGCCGCCCAGGGCGTGTCCGGCGGAGCCTACGCGCTGTGGCTGTACAACTCGTCCTCGGACGCCCGCTTCCTGGGGCTGGTACCCAGGCGGGTCGCGCGCGGTCAGCGCTTCGCCACGCAGGGACTCCTCCCGACCGGTGCGGAGCGCTACCGGTACCTGGTGGTGACACGGGAGTCGCTGGCGACCACCAGCCGTCGCGCGCCCAGCCGGCCGGGGCCGATCGTCCTGCAGGGGCGACTGAACCTCGGCTAGACGCCGCCGGGGAGCAGCTTCCCGGGGTTCATGATCCCGACCGGGTCGAGCTCCTCCCTGGCCGCGCGCAGGACGGCCAGGCCGGTGGCGCCGACCTCGGCCGCCATCCACTCCATGTGGTCGGAGCCGACCGCGTGGTGGTGGGTGATCGTCCCGCCGGCGGCCTTGATCGCCGCCCCGGCAGCCCGCTTGGCGGCGCGCCACTGCTCCAGCTCCGCTCCGGACTCCTGCCGGGCGAGGAAGGTGAAGTAAAGCGAGGCGCCCGACGGGTAGAGGTGCGAGATGTGGCAGCCGATCAGCCCCGGCGTCCCGCGGGTGTGAAGGGCGTCGTCCAGAGCGTGCACGACGGCCTGGTGGACGCCCATGAGCTGCGACCACTGCGCGGCGGTCTCGAGCGTCTCCACCAGCACGCCCCGCGCGAGCAGCTCGTCGCGCAGGTAGGGGCCCGAGAAACGGGTGCGATGCCACTCCCGTCCGGGGGCCGCTCCGAGCGACAGGCCGCCCGCGCGTCGCAGCAGCGCCGCCCCCCGAGCGCGGCGCCGGGCGACCTCGTCGGGCTCGCCCTCCCAGCCGGCCACGGCCAGGCAGCCGCCGGCGTAGCCCCGCGCCCGCAGGTAGAGCGCGCCCAGCCTGAGCGCCGGCCCACGCGCGCCGGAGAGCCTCAATGACAGCGCGGTCTCGGACTCATCCGACAGACGCGCGACGTCGGGCGCCGCGCCCGCCTGCTCGAGCGTGCGCAGCGCCTCGGCCCCCTCGACGAAGGAGCGGAAGAACCAACCCTCGTAGCGCCGGGCCCCGGGCGCCGGGCGCGCCCGCACCGCGGCTCGGGTGATGACCCCCAGGGTGCCCTCTGAGCCGACCACCAGCTCGCGCAGCTGCGGTCCGGCAGCACTGGCCGGCAGCGGCGGCAGGTCGAGGTCGCCGGTCGGCGTGGCGCAGCGCAGCCCGAGCACCAGCTCGTCGATGCGCCCGTAGCCGGTCGACGCCTGGCCGGCCGAGCGCGTGGCCACGAAGCCGCCCAGCGTCGCGTACTCGAAGCTCTGCGGATAGTGCCCCAGCGTGAGGCCGCGCGCGCCCAGCCGGGCCTCCACCTCCGGACCGCGCAGGCCGGGCTCGAGGACCGCGGTGAGCGAGGGCTCGTCGACCTCGACGACCTCGCGCAGCCGGGCCAGGTCCAGCGAGATGACCGCGTCGAACCGGTCGCGCACCGGGTCGACACCGCCCACCACGCTGGTGCCGCCGCCGAATGGCACCACCGCCACGCCCGCCGCCGAGCAGGCGTCGAGCACCGCCTGGATCCCCGCGTGGGAATCCGGGAACACCACCACATCGGGCGCCTGCTGGCAATCGCCTCGTCGCTGGCGGACCAGGTCGGGATAGCTCTTGCCGGCGGCGTGCAGGACGCGGGTGCGGCGGTCGTCGCGCACGCCGTCCCCCCCGACCGCCGCGACCAGCCGATCCCGCACCCGGGCCGCGAGCCGGGGCGCGCGCAGCTTGACCGCTTCCAGCTCCACCGGCGGCCGGACGCGGCCGTCGAGCTCGAGCTGCGCGGTCAGGAACTCCGTCGCGGGCTCCGGCAACCGCGGTCGAGGGGCCTCCTTCCCCCACCCCCACCACACCATATCTCCCCCGCCGCCCGGCCGGTCAGCGCTCGCAGGCGGCACCCAGGCCCTCCAGGGCCTCGTCCAGGAGGCGACGGGTCGCCCGGCGGACCATGAAGCCGCCGAGCCGCGCGAAGCCCCGCAGCCGTTGGCGCACCTCGATCGTCACCTCCGTGCCTCGCCCGCGATCGGCGTGCAGGTCGACCTCGGTGATCGCCTCGCGCAGGACGCGCTCGAACGGAGTGCCCTCGACCTCCTGCGCCCACGTCCGCCGCCGGGGCGGCTCATTGGACACCAGCCGGTAGTCGGCCCGGACCGGCTTGCCCTTGCCGGTCATGAAGACCTGGGTCCAGCGATCGGCGTCGACCGCCTCGACGCGCTGCACCCGCGGCCACCAGCGCGGAAGGTGATGGGGGTCGGCCACCACGTCCCACACCTCCTGCGGCCCGGCGTCCAGCACGCGGTGGCGGCGCGTGGTCGGCACGACCGCTACTGGCTGTCGTAGGCGATCAGTGCGTGGACCTCGCGCGGTCGTAGCCGCTCGCGCCCGCCCAGGAAGACGAGCTCGATCAGGAAGGCGCACGCGGCGATCCGACCCCCCAGCTGCTCGACCAGATCGCACAGCGCCCGGGCGGTCCCCCCGGTCGCCAACAGGTCGTCGTGCACGAGCACGCGGGCGCCGGAGGCCAGCGCGTCCGCGTGAAGCTCGAGGGCGTCCGGGCCGTACTCGAGCAGGTACTCGGCGCTGATCGTCTCCGAGGGCAGCTTCCCCGGCTTGCGGGCGGGAACGAACCCCGCGCCGATCTCATGCGCAATGGCCGCCCCCAGGATGAACCCCCGCGCCTCCGGGGCGACGACGAAGTCGACCTCGAGCGCCCGGGCCAGGTCGGCCAGGCGCTGGACCGCGGCACGCAGCGCGGCCGCGTCCAGCAGCAGCGGGGTGATGTCCTTGAACACGATCCCCGGCTTGGGGAAGTCGGGGATGTCGCGGATGTGGGCGCGCAGGTCGGTCGCCGGAGGGCCGGCCGAGGCCGCCATCAACCCGCGATCTTGCGCAGGTCGCGGATCAGCAGCAGGTGCTTGAGGTGCGTGGCCACCGCGGCGAGGTTCTCGAGCGTCTCGATCGCCTCCTTGCGGCGCTCCGGGTTGCGCGACCGCAGGGCCGGCGCCAGGATCTGCTGCAGCAACGCCGCCTCACGGTCCGCCGAGGTGCGGAAGACCCGGAGGTTGCGGCCCGCCACCCCGTGTCGGGCGAGCTCGGTCACGGCGCGCACGATCTCGCGCTCGGTGTCGTCGTAGCGCTTGACCCCGGCGCGGACCTCGCCGCGGATGACGCCGAACTCCTCCAGCTCGCGCACCAGGCGCTCCTCGGCGCCGGTCTCCTCGAGCACCTCCTCCAGGGTGTAGGCGGGCACGCGCTCGCGCACCGTCACGCTGGTGCGGCGAAGCCCGCCGTCTCGCCCTCCGGAACCCCCCCGCACGCCGGCGTCGGTCCTCCCCGCCGCCAGCTCCTGGCGGATGACCCGCAGCGGCAGGAACTCGTCTCGCTGCAGGCGCAGGATGGTCCGCAGGCGGGCCACGTCACCGGGGGCGTAGAGGCGGTAGCCCCCGGGGGTACGCCGCGGCGAGAGCAGCTTCTGGTCCTCGAGGTAACGGATCTTCGAGATCGAGATGTCCGGGAACTCCTGGGCCAGCGACTTGCATACCGCGCCGATGGTCAGCGGCCTCTGGCGCGGCGCCGGGTCCAGCGGCCGCCCGGCGCCGGGATCGCGTGCGTGGCCGGGGACCGAGACGTTCATCGCAGCAGATAGCTGAGCTTGTACTTGCCGATCTGCAGCTCGTCGCCGTCCTCGAGGTGGTGGGACTCGACCCGCTGGCGGTTGACGTAGGTGCCGTTCAGCGACCCGCAGTCGTCGAGCCAGTAGTCCGACCCACGCCGCACCAGCACGGCATGATCGCGCGACACCGTCACGTCGTCGAGGAAGATGTCGGACTCGGGGCGCCGTCCGATCGCCAGCCGGTCGCCCTCGAGCGGGAAGGTCTCCCCCACGCGCCCTCCGCCGGCCCTGATCACCAGTCCCGCTCCCGAGGCCACCACGTCCTCCATCTCGATCGGTTCGATCTCCCCGGTCTCGCCGACCCGGTAGGTCGCGGTGGTCGCGTCGCGCTCGGGCTGCGTGCCGGAGCCGCCGAGGTAGGCGCCACACTTCTGGCAGTAGTTGGCGCCGTCGGCGTTGACGAACGAGCACTCCGGGCAGTGGACGGCCATGGTCGCTCCCCTCACCGCGCCGCCGAGCTCACCGCGGCTACGCCTCGCCGCCCGACGGGACCTTTCCCGCCAGGATGGCGGTGAGCCTCTCCACGTCGGACCCGCTGATGACTTCCTCGCCGCCCTCGTGCTTGCGCCGCAGCCGGTTGACCAGCTCGGCGCGCAGGATGTCGATCTTGCCGTGGAGTAACCGGCGGCGGTAGGAGATGTCCAGCTCCTGCTCGGTCAGCTCCTGGATCAGGCTCTTGAGCTCCTCGTCGGTGAGCGACCCGAGATCCGGAAACGTCTCCATGCCATCTTCGGGGGCAGCGGGCAAGCGGGCGCGAGTATACCGCCACCCATGGCCCCAGGGTCAAGCTCAGCTTGAGGGTGTGGGCGATTCCTTGCGGGTCGCCCGCAGCGCGCGTAGCCCGTCGCGGACGTACATCGCCAGCGCCGCCAGCGACAGGCCGAGCCCGACGTAGAGCAGCACCGAGCCCAGGGTCCGCAGGCCGACCAGCCCGAAGAACAGCGCCGACATCGTCGGCCAGACCGCCAGGCGCCCGGGCCAGTTGATCTCCAGGTCCAGGCCCCGGCCCAGGCCGGCCCGGGCCAGGACGAGCACCGCCACCTCCCGGACGATCAGGAGGTCGAGCGCCCAGCGGGGCAACAGCTCGAAGCGCCAGCACACCACCACGCCGGCGACGACCAGCAGCCGGTCGACGGTCGGGTCGAGCAGCGCGCCGAGCCGGCTGTACTGGCCGGTCAGGCGCGCGGCGAGCCCGTCGAGGTAGTCGCTGGCGGCCACGACGGCGAAGATCACCGCCGGCAGCGGGTCGCGCCCGTCCTGGCTGGTGAGGGCCAGCGCCAGGAAGATCGGGATGAGCGCCAGTCGGGCGAACCCGATCGCGTTGGGGATCGTCCACGGCCGCAGCGGCCGGCCGGCCCGCGTCTCGGGCGGCGGGGGTCCCGAGCGGTCCAGCCCGAGGACGCCGCTCAGGGAAGGCTTCGCCACAGCTCCGCCACCCCCGCTGCCGCGTTCTGCAGCGGCAGGTCGCGCGCCGCGAGCCCGCGGCGGACCTGGACCTCGAGCCGACCGGACTCCAGGGTGCGCCGGCCCACCGTGGCCCGCAGCGGGCAGCCCAGCAGCTCGGCGTCGGCGAACTTCTCCCCGGGCCCCGCGTCGCGGTCGTCGTAGAGAACCTCGAGCCCCGTCTCCCGTAGCTCGGCGTAAAGGCGATCGGCGGCCTCACGCTCTCGGCTCCCAGGCCTGGCGATCGCCACGAGCTGCACGTCGAAGGGTGCGAGCGGCCGCGGCCAGGCGATCCCGTGCTCGTCGGCGCACTGCTCGACCGCGGCCGCCGCGATCCGTGCCGGGCCGATCCCGTAGGAGCCCATCCAGATGAGCTGCTCGGTGCCCGCCTCGTCCAGGTAGGTGGCGTCGAGCGCCTGCGAGTAGCGCGTCCCGAGCTTGAAGATGTTGCCGACCTCGATCGCGGGCTCGATGCGCAGCGGCTGTCCGCCCACCGTGTCCCCGGCCTCGACCCGCCGGACGTCCACCGCTTCGAAGGCGAAGTGGCGGCCGGGACGCACCCCGCGCAGATGGAAGTCCGGACGGCTGGCCCCGGCGACGTACCCGCCCTCGGAATCCGCGCATGCCTGGTCGAGCAGGATCGGCACGTCCGCGTCGACCGGGCCGATGAACCCCGCGGGCCCGATTCGCTGCGTCACCTCCTCCTGGTGGGCGGGGCGGAACGACTCGCCGAGCGTGTTGCGCAGCTTGACGTCGTTGACCCGGTGGTCGCCTCGGACCAGGACCATGACCATCCCCCGCCCCGCCGTGATCACCGGATAGGCCTTGAGCAATGCCCCCGCCGGCACGCCCAGCGCATGGGACACCTGATCGACGGTGGTCAGTCCGGGCGTCTCGACCGCCTCGGGGGGGTCGAGCGCCGGCTGCGGCTCAACCGGCGCCGCGAGCGCCGACGCCACCTCGACGTTCGCCGCGTACCCGGACGCCAGCGCGATCTCGTTCTCGCCGGCCGGGCAGGGCGCCATGTACTCGTGGGCGCCCAGCCCGCCCATCATCCCGACGTCCGACTCGACCCGGTACCACTCCAGCTCGCAGCGGTCGAATACCCGGTCGTAGGCGGTGATGTGCTTCTCGTAGGCTGCGGCGAGCCCCTCCGGATCGCGGTCGAAGCTGTATGAGTCCTTCATGATGAACTCGCGCGTGCGCAGCACCCCGGCGCGGGGGCGGGGCTCGTCCCGCTCCTTGACCTGGAAGTGGTAGAGGATCAGCGGCAGGTCGCGGTAGGAGCGCACCACCTGGGCGACGTGGAGCGTCACCACCTCCTCGTGCGTCATGGCGAGCACCATCTCCGCCCCCCGGCGGTCGTGCAGCCTGAACAGCTCCTCGATGTCGAGCCGGCCGGTGCGGCGCCACGGCTCGGCGGGCTGCAGGACCGGCATCAGCATCTCCTGGCCGCCGATCGCGTCGATCTCCTCGCGGATGATCTGGACCGCCCGCTGGTGCACGCGCCAGCCGGCCGGCAGGAACGACCACAGGCCGGCGCCGACCTGCCGGATCAGGCCGGCCCTCACCATCAGCTTGTGCGAGACGGCCTCGGCGTCGGCGGGCGGCTCGCGCTCGGTGGGCAGGAGGTACTCGGACAGGCGGGTCACGCGAGCGAAGCCTAGTCAGGCCTCCCGCCCCGCCCGAGGGGCGGCGACGCTACCGGCCGGCGGTCGCGAGCTGGGGCGGCACGTAGCGGTCCAGGTCGGACCCGGCGCCGGCGCGGCGCGCGGCCGCCAGCGCGGACCGCCGCGCCGCGCGGGCGGTGGCGCCGTTGGGGCTGTGCAGGTATGCGGCCATCAGCCGCGCGAACGCCCTCGCGTACGTAGGGCGGTCGCCGGACAGGCTCCAGCGCACCACCATGCGCCCGCTGCGGGCGGGCAGGGTGATGACCCGCCCGCCGAAGCCCAGCCCCGGCGCCCGCACGCCGCGCGCCGCGTAGGGAATCGGCCAGCGCAGCCGCGTCCCCGGCCGCAAGTTCGAGATCCAGCTCAGCGCCGCGCCTCCGGCGATCGCGCGCAGGGTGAACGAGACCCGGCCGCGGGCGGTGGGCGCGCCGCGCACGGCTATGCGCCTTCCCGGGGACAGCCACGACGGGGACAGCGCCGACATCAGGTAGACGTCCCGGCCCTGCTCGCGGACGAGCATGTTGCGGACCAGCGTGACGTACTCCGCCGCCCACCACGCGTGCGGTGTGGTGGCGTCGTCGATCAGGCGGTCCCCGAACGGGGAGGTGGCCGCCTCCCAGCCGGCGTTGGTGCTCGTGGTGTGCGCCAGCTCGGCGTACAGGCCCCTGACCACGTCGGCCTGCCGGTTGGCCAGCAGGTCGGTCTCGAAGACCCGAAACCCCGAGTAGTGGTGGAGCAGCCGGTGGTCGAGGTAGGTGAGGATGCCCTCGCTGAACGCCCGCCGGGCGCGGCGAATGGTGTTGCGCACCACCACGCTGCGAGCCGGGTAGACGTCGCCGATGTAGCTGGCCCACAGGATGCCCCAGATCTGGCCGCCGGGGCGGTCGAGGGCCGGAGGTATCGGACCGCGCGGGGCGATCGCCGCTATCCGTCGCCGGATGGTGGCGCGCAGGTCGCCCAGCACCGCCGCCCAGCCCGCCCCCGTGCTGCGATCCCCCAGCGCGCGGGCGAGGTCCACGGCGCCCGCCAACCCGGCGGCGGCCCAGAAGTTGTCGCCGGCGAGGTGCCCGGCCACCAGGTCGTTGTCGCTGGAGCTGGTGACCGCCGGCATGAGCCCGCCGTTCTGGCCCCGCTGGGACTGGAACCACGCCATCGCGCGCTGCACGGACGGGTACATCCGCCGGGCGAAGGCGAGGTCGCGGGTCAGCCGATAGTGCTCGCCGATCGCCCACAACGCCTGCCCGAAGCCGTCGTATTCCTGCGGGCGGGAGATGAACAGGCCGTCCGGCTGCTGCCAGGTCAGGAAGTAGCCGATGTCCTGGGCGGCCACCCGCGGCAGGCCGGCCAGGTCGAATGCGTGCGCGATCATCGCTCCGTCGCGCAGCCAGAACGAGTGGTAGCGCATGTTGTTGACCGATTGGACCCACGACCCGTTGGACAGGTAGCGCGGCAAGGCCATGTTGGCCAGGCTCGCGTAGTAGGTGTCGGTCACCTTGCGCTCGGGCACCGAGATCGCCGTGCCGGCGCCGAACAGGCGGCTGTAGTAGGCCCGCACCTGGGCCCGGTAGGTCTCGAAGCGGCCGCCCGCCATGGCCCTGTACGCGGCGCTCCCCGGCGCGAGGGGGACCACCGGCATCCGGAAGTCGAGGGAGCGGGTGCCGTGGGCGGGGAGCCGCAGCTCGTAGGACGTCCGGCCCCAATGGGTGTCGACATCGACCGGGCCGGATGCGCGCAGCATCGCGCGCTTGCGTGCCGACCCGGCCGGCGGATAGACGAGCACCGTCCGCCCGTCGCGCAGCAGCGCGCGGCCCGCGAGGGAGTACCTGAAGCCCGGGCTGAACCTCACCCCCGGCTGGAAGTAGAGGCCGTCGCGCGGCGGGATGCGGGCCCGCGGGAAGCGGAAGCTCTGGATGCAGCAGGTGCGGATCCGCGGCGTCTGGTCGCTGTCGTCGTAGACGAAGCTGGCGGCGATGCGCGCCCGGTTGGGGCGCGGCCGCAGGTTGCGGGCGGTGACGCGGGCGAAGACCACCGGGCTGCCGAGCACGCCGGCCTCGAACAGCGTGAGCGAGTACAGCGTCCCGTCGGCGACGCGGAACATGTGCACGATGGGGATCCGGCCGCGGTCGATCGTGTGGCTTCTCGGGTCGAACTCGCGGCCCCCGGCCACCTCGAGCGCCAGCTCTCCCCAGCCCGTGTAGACGTGCCCGCCTGGGGTCACCGCCGCCGCCGCGGCGTTGCCCGGCACGCCGAGCTGGTCGCTGAAGGCGACCAGGTAGGAGCGCGGGAGCGGCGGCGCCGGTAGGTCGCCGGGCGCCGCGGCGGCGGCCGGCGGGCAGGCCGCCGCCAGGCCGAGCATGAGCCAGGGCGCCCGCCGCCGGGCCCGGCGGCGGGCACGTGAGCTCGCCGGCCCGGTGTCGGGTCGGCGGTCGGGCACCCCGAGCCCCCTGCGCATCGGCGGCAGACTAGCGTCGCCGGCCGACCGCCCGCGCAACCGCCGCCGCGCCCGGGCATCGCAGGCGCGGCTGCCGCCGGCCGTCGCTTCGGCGCGCAACTTTTCGCTAGAAACCGCGTTCCAAGGCCCGATGCCCGGCTGGCTGGACAACTCTCGTGCCCCGGGCGCACGTCGTCGTGCGCGCCGGCTGGCGCTCGCCGCGCTGAGCGGCGTCGCCGTCCTGGGCGTGGCGGCGCCTCCTTCCGCGGCCAGCGCCGGGCAGGAGGCGATGTTCCAGGACGATCTCCAGCTCCTGTACTCCGGCGCCGACCGCCGCGAGGCCACGCTGCAGACGCTGAAGGCCATCGGGGTCGACAGCATCCGGGTGTTCGTCTCCTGGAACTCGATCGCCCCCAACCCCAACTCCCCCGTGCGCCCGGGGTTCAACGCCGCAAATCCGGCCGCGTACGGCGCGGCCGCGTGGGACCGCTACGACGAGCTGGTCCGCTCGGCCACTCGGCGCGGCCTGAGCGTCCTCTTCACCCCCACCAGCCCGATCCCGGCCTGGGCCTCGCGCTGCCGGGGCTCGATCGCGCTCCGCAGGATCTGCAGCCCCGACCCGGTTGAGTTCGCGAGGTTCGTGACTGCGCTGGGGACGCGTTACTCGGGCGGCTACGTGGACGAGAACGGCGGAGGCACCCTGCCGCGGGTGTCCCGCTGGTCGGTATGGAACGAGCCGAACGTGGCGATCTGGCTCCAGCCCCAGTACGTCCGGCGCGGCGGGCGCCTGATCCCCGTCTCGGCCTGGCGCTACCGGCAGCTGGTGTACGCCCTCGTCGGCGGGCTGCGGGCCTCCGGGCACGGCGGCGACCAGATCATGGCCGGCGAGATGGGGCCGATCGGGCACACCGGCGGCTCGCTGTCGCGCCGGCCGGTCGCCACGGCGGAGTTCCTGCGAACCGTGTTCTGCCTCACCCCGCGGGGGGGCCCCCTCCACGCCGCCAGCGTGGGCTGCGCCGGGCGCTTCGTGCCCCTGGGGATCAACGCCATCGCCCATCATCCCTACATCCAGGGCGGCAGCCGCCCGCCGCGCACCCCGGCGCGCTTCGACGAGATCACCATCTCCTCGCCCTGGCGCCTGCGGGCGATTCGCAACGCCGCCGCCCGGCTCGGGCGGATCCGCGGCGGGCTTCCGATCTACTACACCGAGTTCGGCTTCCAGACCAACCCGCCGGACAAGATCCTCGGCGTCCCGCTGGGCCTGCAGGCGCCGTTCCTGGACGAGTCGCTGTACATGTCCTACCGGGACCCCTCGGTCCGCGGACTCGCCCAGTATCTGCTGCGCGACGACCCCACCCTGCCCGGATTCCAGACCGGCCTCGCGTTCTCGGACGGCAAGCCCAAGCCCAGCCTGCGCGACTACGCCTTCCCGGTGTTCGTCGCCCGCCACGGCTTGTTCGTTACAGTCTTCGGCCAGGTTCGCGCGGCGCCGGACGGGGCGCGGCTCCCCGTGCAGGTCCAGATGCGGGGACGCGGGGCCAGCGACTTCACCACCCTCAGGACCGTGACAACGAACAACAAGGGATTCGTGCTGGTCCGGCTGCGCAGCCGGCGCGCCAGGTGGCGCCTGCTGGTGCCGCCGTCGCCGGGGCTGCCCACCGGCCTCATCTCGCGCGAAGCCCAGGAGGCGATTAGATGATCCTTCGTACACTGCGGGCGCTCGGGCTGACCCTGGCGGCCGGTCTGGTGTTCGCCGCTCCGAGCTGGGCCGACGCCACGGCGCAGCTCAGCATGGAGGACAGCAGCGTCACCCTCAGCGGCCGGCCGGATGCGCAGGCCATCCTCAACGGCTGGCACAACAACCTGGGCGTCGACTCGGTGCGCATCCAGGCGTACTGGGACCAGATCTCCCGTCAGGGCTGGGGCGCGCTGGATCGCGGGATCGGGCTGATCCGCAACGCCGGCATGCAGCCGATCGTGACCGTTCACGAGAAGGGTCCCCAGTTTCCCGCCCGGCCCAACCCGGCGGCGTACGGCGCGTTCGCCGGCGCAGTGGCATCCCGCTACCGCAACTCGGTCTACTACTACACGATCGGCAACGAGCCCAACCAGGGTACGTTCCTCACCCCGCAGCGAGTCGGCGGTCGTCCGTACTCGCCCCACCTCTATCGAGCATTGGTGAATGCCGCCTACCCGGCGATGAAGCGCGCCGATCCCAGCTCGCTGGTGATGATCGGGACGATGGCACCCATCGGCGGAACGGCGGGCGGAGCCAACTCGGTGGCGCCGCTGCTCTTCCTGCGCGAGCTCGCCTGCCTCGACCGGGCCCTGAAACCGGTGCGCACCGGCTTCTGCGCCGGCTTCCGTCCCGCCCGCGGAGACGCCTTTGCGTATCACCCCTACTCGATCCGCTACCGGCTGCCGCCGTTCGCGCGCAACACGATCCCCGACCTGGTCAACACCGGGGACCTGGACAAGCTGTTCAGGACGCTGGACGCGGCGACCCGGCAGGGTCGGATCATCGCTCCGGGCAGGCGGTTCAACGTCTACTTCACCGAGTACGGCTACGAGACCCGGCCGCCCGACCCCAGGTACGGATTCCCGCCGGACGTCCAGGCCCGTTACCTGCAGGAGGCGGCGTACATCGCCTGGAAGACGGCGCGGGTGAAGATGATGAACCAGTACCTGTACTTCGACGACCCCGACTTCTTCCAGCGCGGCTCGAACGTGACGTTCCAGACCGGGCTCGTGTTCCGCAGCGGGGTGCCCAAGGCGTCGCTGGGCGACTTCCCGCACCCCTTCTACGTGGACACCCGCCGCCCGCTCAGCCGCGCCCGGGCGAGGATCTGGGGGCAGGTCCGCCCCGGTGGGGCGACCACCGTGTCGGTGCAGTACTCGCCGAACTGCTCGGCGTACAGCAGCATCGCGACCGTGGGCACCAACTTCCGCGGTTACTTCTCGCTGATCCGGGCGGTCCGCCCCGGTTGCTACCGGTTCGTCGGGGGCGGACAGGTCAGCGACGCGCAGCGCCTGTAGGAGCGGCGCCCCCAACCGCTTGCCATCGGGGGCGGCGACGGTGCCTGAGGCGGCTCGGGCGCGCGCCGCCCCCGGCGCTTCTCGCGGCCGCCTCGCCGGCGCACGCGCCGGCATCGGACGGCTCGCGCGGTCGCGGGCCGTGCGCGACAGCGCGATCGCGCTGGTCGCCTCGCGTGCGCTGATCTGGGCGGCCGGCGTTCCGGCCTACCTGCACTTCGGGGTCGGCCCGGACGTCAGGTTCGACCACTCGCTGCTGACCCAGAGCCAGGGCGCGATCGGCAACGCCGCGATCGCCCCGGCGGTTCGCTGGGACTCCAACTGGTACGTCGACACCGCGTTGGCCGGCTACCTGCGCGAGGACCAGCAGCCGATCTTCTTCCCGCTCTACTCGCTGCTGATGCGCTGGGTCGGTGCGCTCACCGGATCGGTGGTGGTGGCGGGCATCGCCATCTCGCTGGCCGCCTTCCTGGTCGCCCTGGTGATGCTGCACCGGCTCACCGAGCGAGAGCTGGGCCCGGAGGCGGCTCGCCGGGCCGTCTACCTGATCGCCTTCTTCCCGTTCGCCCTGTTCTTCTCGGCGATCTACACCGAGTCGCTGTTTTTGGCCCTCGAGCTGGGGGCCCTGTGGGCGGGACGCCGCGGGCGCTGGTGGCTGGCCGGGGTGCTCGGCGCCGCGGGCGCGGCCACCCGCAACACCGGCGTGCTGATCGCCCCCGTCCTGGTGGTGCTCTACCTGTACGGGCCGCGCGAGGATCGGCGCCCGGACCGCCCGGGGCGCGGCTGGCGGCTCCGCTATCGGCTGCGCCCGGACGTGGCCTGGCTGGGGTTGGTGCCGCTCGGGCTTGCCAGCTATCTCGCCTGGCTGGGAATCCGCTTCGGCGATCCCTTCGTCCCCTTCCACGCCGCCCAGCAGTTCCGGCGGTCGTTCGACGGGCCGCTCAGCGCCGTCTGGGAGGGCGCCGGACAGGCGCTGGGGGCGGTCGCCGTTGTGCTCGGCGGCGGCAGCGGCCAGCTCGCCGCGGTGCGGGCGATCGGCCTGTTCGTCGTGGCGGTGCTGGCGCTGGTGGCGGCGGTCGGGGTCCTGCGGCGCCTCCCGGCGGTCTACGGCGTGTACACCGCGGTGATGATGCTTGCCGCACTGTCGTTCCCGCAGGTCGGCCATCCGCTGGCGTCGGCCGGGCGCTATCTGGCGACCGTCTTCCCGCTGTTCATGTGGGCCGGCTGGCGGCTGCGCGACCGGCGGGCGCTGGGCGCCGTGCTCGTGATCTTCGCCGCCGGTCTGGTCTACACCAGCGCGATGTTCGCCACCTGGAGGTTCGTCGCTTAAGCCGCCACGCGCCCCAGTCGAAGCCCAACGCCTGCCGCCGGCATGTAACCGCTGCTAGCTGTTAGCTGTATAGTTGGCTAATAGCTAGCAGCTCTAAAGGAGGGCGCACCATGGCCACCCGCACCACCAACGGCACCCGGGGCCCGGGCGACTCCGGCGTGCAGGCACTCGCCGAGGACGTCGTCGCCGCGGCCCGCAGGGCTGGGCATGCCTATCTCGACAGCACCGAGGAGGCGGTCAACCGCTTGGCCGATCTGCAGGTGAGCGTCGGGCAGGCGAGCCGCGTCGATCTGGTCTCCGACCTGGCCGCCGTCCAGGCCGACGTCTCTCGCGACGTAGGCCGGGCCTACGTCTCAGCGGGCCGCAGCCTGATCGGCTGACGTCGCCGAGCGGTTGTCCCGAGGGCGCGGGCGCCGAGCGTCCGCGCCCTCATCATGCTCGCCGCGAGGACCCGCCGTGCCGCGATCGCGGCCGCCGGCGGGAACGGCCGGCGTCGTTGCCGGCGGCGAAGGCGTGATAGACCTCGATCAGAGCCTGGCGCTGGCGCGCGGTCAGGCGCTCGTCCTCCCGAATCGCCTCGACGACGGCGGGCGGCTGCTTGGCCGCGTCGTGCGCCAGGCCAGCCTGCTCGTACAGGGTGTCGGCCGACAGCTCCAGCGACCGCGCGATGCCCTCCAGCACCTGACGCGAGGGTTCGCGAAGGCCGTGTTCGATCTGCGACAGGTACGGGTTGGAGATCCCGGCCATACGCGCCAGCTGGCGCATCGAGACGTCGTGGAGCTCGCGCTGCCGGCGAATGAAGTCCCCCAGCCCAGACGAAGTGGATGCGGCCATCGTTCGGAGCATAGCCCGGGCCGGGCCGGGCGCCCGCGAGCGACCGCCGGCTTGCGAGTCGCCGTCCGCCGCGCTCGGGGTCACGGGCATGAGCCGGAGCTGACGCGACGAGGCCCCCGCCAGGGTGTGGCTCCGAGCCCGTAGGACCAGAAGACGTCTGCCTGAACCATCTCGGGTGGCCGC
Source organism: Solirubrobacteraceae bacterium (assembly GCA_036257715.1). Classification (GTDB taxonomy): domain Bacteria; phylum Actinomycetota; class Thermoleophilia; order Solirubrobacterales; family Solirubrobacteraceae; genus DATAEY01. The sequence continues at coordinate 26,419 of DATAEY010000118.1, forward strand.
GATGCGATCCGGTCCGCCGCCGCAGGGCGCCCGCCGGACCCTAGCGGCTTTGAACATTAGTCAAGGAGCGCTACACTCGCCCGGTGGGGCTCGTCACCGACTCGACCGCCACCGCCGCGCGCCCGCAGCGGCTGCTCGACATCGGCCGGCGGCTGTTCGCCAGCCGTCCCTACGACGAGCTCTCGATCGACGACATTGCCGCGCACGCAGGTGTGGCCAAGGGGCTGCTCTACTACTACTTCGGCTCCAAGCGCGGGTTCTACGTGGCCGTGGTCGAGGCGGCGGCGGCCGAGCTGCGAGAGCGCACCGCGACCGACCCCGCCGACCCGCCGAACGTCCGGCTGGCCGCCGCGCTGGACGCATACCTGCGCTATGTCGAGGGGCATGCGGACGGGTACCGCGCCCTGATGTCGGGCGGGGTCGGCACCGACGAGGAGGTGCGCGCGATCGTCGCGCGCGAGCGCGCCCGGCAGGTGGCCCTCGTCGCCGACGGCCTCGGTGTCGGCGCCCACCTCCCGCCCGCGCTGCGCGCGGCGCTCGAGGGCTGGATGTCGTTCCTGGAGGGCGTCAGCCTGGACTGGCTGGCGCACCGCGATCTCGACCACCCGGCGGTGCGGGCCCTGATCGTCGAGGCGCTCGCGGGCGCGATCGCGGCGGCCCGCGCGATCGATCCGTCGGTCCAGGTCGACCCGGGGGCTGTGGCGGACGGGCGTGGTGGCCGCGGCCGACGGGTGCCGCCGCCTCGCTGACGTGCCGGCCGGTGGTCAGCCGGGACGGCCTCCCCTCCCGCTGAGGGTCGCGGGGGCCGCGGTCTCGCGGTTGATCAACCCCACCGGGCGCCCGAGCCCGCGCAGGCTGGAGGAGGCCGTCGCCGGCCGCATCGTGCTGGTGACCGGCGCGTCGTACGGGATCGGCGAGGCCGCCGCGCGCAAGCTTGCGGGGGCCGGCGCCACCGTTCTGCTGGTGGCCCGCTCTCACGAGAGGCTCGAGCAGCTCGCCGGAGAGCTCTCGCGCGTAGGACCCAGCGCGCACGCCTACCCCGGCGACCTCTCGGATCCGGACAGCGTCGACGCGCTGGCCGCCGACGTGCTGGCCCGCCACGGTCACGTGGACGTCCTCGTCAACAACGCCGGCAAGTCGATTCGGCGCTCGATCGAGCGCTCCTACGATCGCTTCCACGACTTCCAGCGCACGATCGACATCAACTATCTGGGCCCGGTCCGCCTGCTGCTGGCCCTGCTTCCCGCGATGCGCGAGCGCGGAAGCGGGCACATCGTCAACGTCTCCACCGTCGGCGTGCGGGTCCCGCCGGCGCCGCGGTGGGCCGCATATCAGGCGTCCAAGGCGGCCTTCGATGTCTTCCTGCGCAGCGTCGCGGTCGAGGCCGAGCCCGACGGCATCGCCGCGACGTCGATCTACATGGCGCTCGTGCACACCCGCATGAGCGCGCCCACCCCGATCTTCCGCTACCTGCCCGGGCTGCGCGCCGACGAGGCGGCAGACCTGATCTGCAAGGCGATCGTGGACCGGCCCAAGACCATCGGGCCGTGGTGGGCAACCGCCGCCGAGCTGGGCTCCGCGGTCGCGCGGCGGCCGTGGGAGGTCGCGATGGGCCTGTACAGCCGGATGACCGACGACACCAGCAGCGCGCTGGCGGCGCCCGAGGAGGATGCGCGCTCGGCGCCGCAGCGCGGCGACCGCGAGCCCCGCGGCGCCCCCGGCCGCGGCGACCCGACCGCGTGAGCTCGGGACCGCTGGCGTCGATGTGCGCGGCCCCGGCGGCCGGCCTGCGTCGCGCCGCTCTCGGGCTGCGGGCGCTGCCCGCGCTCGGGCGCGCCGGGCTGATCGCCCCGGTCAGGCCGGACCGCCTCGCCCGGATGCTGGGCGCGCTGCGGCTGGGCACCGGTCCCGCCGCGCTCGCGTCGGTGGCCGCCGCCCGCTGCGGAGGCCGGCCCGCGCTGGTCGACGAGGTCGGCGCGGTGACCTACGCCGAGCTCGACCGCCGCGCGGCGGCGATCGCCAGCGCCCTGGACCGGGACTTCGGCGTCGGCCCCGGGCGCGCCGTCGCGCTGATGTGCCGCAACCACCGGGGCTTCGCCGAGGGCACGGTCGCCACGTCCCGGCTGGGGGCCGACCTGCTGCTGCTCAACACCGACTTCCCCGGGCCCCAGCTCGCTGGAGTGCTGGAGCGCGAGCGCCCCGCCGCCGTGGTGCTCGACGAGGAGTTCTCGGGCGCGTTCGACGACGCTGGGTTCGAGGGCCCGCGTGTGCTCGCCTGGCTCGGCGGCGATACCACCGAGGCGACGCTCGACCGGCTGGCGGAAGAGGCGCCGGCTAGGGCTCACTCGACCCGCGCCGAGGGGCGGGTGGTGATCCTGACCTCCGGGACCACCGGGAAGCCGAGGGGCGCTCCGCGCCGCCCCGGCGCCGGCGCCCTGATCGGGCCCATCACCACCCTGCTCTCCAGGGTGCCCCTGCGCTCGGGCGAGCCGATGTTCGTGGCGCCGCCGTTCTTCCACGGGTTCGGCTTCGCCTATCTGGCGCTCGGCCTGTTCCTGGGATCGCCGGTGGTGACGCGCCGGCGATACGAGGCCGGACCCACACTGGCCGCGATCGACCATCATCGAGTGCGCTCGCTGGTCGCCGTCCCGGTGATGCTTGCGCGGATCATGGAGCTGGCGCCCGAGATCCGCCGCCGGCACGACGCATCGTCGCTGAGGGCAGTGATCTGCGGAGCCGGCCCGCTAACGGGCGAGCTCTCGAACGCCTTCATGGACGCCTTCGGCGACGTCGTCTACAACCTCTACGGCTCCACCGAGACCGGCTTCGGCGCGATCGCCGCCCCGTCCGATCTGCGGGCGGCACCCGGGACCGTCGGCCGCCCGCCGCTGGCGACCACGGTGAAGATCCTCGACGACGAGGGGCGGGAGGCTCCTGCCGGGCAGACCGGTCGGATCTTCGTCGGGGGCGACCTGGTGTTCGACGGCTACTCCGGGGGCGGGTCCAAGGACACGGTCGACGGTCTCATGAGCACCGGCGACGTCGGGCACCTCGACCGCGATGGGCGCCTGTTCATCGACGGTCGCGATGACGAGATGATCGTCTCCGGCGGCGAGAACGTCTTCCCGCAGGAGGTTGAGGAGGTGCTCGCCAGCCACGATCACGTGGCCGACGTCGCCGTGGTCGGGGTCGCCGACCAGGAGTTCGGGCAGGCGCTGAAGGCCTGGGTGGTGCGGCGGCCCGGCAGCGATCCGTCGGTCGAGGCGCTACGGGCGCACGTGAAGACCAGGGTCGCCCGCTACAAGGTGCCGCGGGAGATCGCCTTCGTGCCCGAGCTGCCGCGCAGTCCCACCGGCAAGGTGGTGCGCTCGCGCCTCGAGTAGGCCTGACCGCCGCGCGCGGAGCGGGTCAGGCGCGCGAGAAGCGCCGTCCGGCCACCGGGGAGCGCTCCTCGTCGGGCCGCGTTCGGGGGGACTCGATCGCCGAGAGCAGGCGCGCGTCGGCGTCGTCGTCCTGCGCGGCGGCCGCCTCCATGGCGGCGAGGCGCTCGGGGGTGAGCTCCCCGGCGTGCTCGGCCTCGATGCGGGCCAGCCAGTCGGCCCCCTCGCTGGCGCTCGCCTGGTCGACCTCCACGCGCTTGGACACCGCGTAGCGGTCGATCTCCTGGAACAGCACGTCGACCAGCTGATCCTGGGGCACCTTGCGCAGGGGCTTGCCCCGCGAGAACACCAGGCCCTCGTTGCGGGCCCCGGTGATCCCGAAGTCGGCGTGGGAGGCCTCGCCGATCCCGTTCACCGCGCAGCCGAGCACGGCGACCTCGATCGGGTCGTCATAGGCCTCGAGGCGGCGCTCGATCTCGGCCACCACGGTGTCCATGTCGAACTGCAGGCGACCGCAGGTCGGGCAGGCGATCAGGACCGGGCCCCGCTCGCGCAGCCGCAGCGACTTGAGGATCTCCCACGCCACCTTGACCTCCTCCTCGGCGTGGAACGTCGACAGCGAGATGCGGATGGTGTCGCCGATCCCGTCCGCCAGCAGCGTCCCCAGGCCGACCGCAGACTTCAGCGAGCCCGACCACCGGGTGCCGGCCTCGGTGATCCCCAGGTGCAGCGGATAGTCGATCCGCGCCGCGAGCAGGCGGTTGGAGGCGATCGTGTTGGGGACGTTGGTTGACTTGATCGACACCTTGAAGTCGTGGAAGTCGAGCCGCTCCATGAGGCCCACGAACTCGACGGCCGCGGTCACCAGGGCCTCGACCGGATCCGAGCGCTCGAGCTCGTGCAGGTGCTTGGGCAGCGATCCCGAGTTGACCCCGATGCGCATTGGCGTTCGCGCCGCCTTGGCCCGCTCGACCACCCGGGCCACCTTGTCGGGCCCGCCGATGTTGCCGGGGTTGAGGCGCACGCAGTCGGCCCCGGCGTCGATCGCCTTCAACGCGAGCGTGTGGTTGAAGTGGATGTCGGCGATCACCGGGATCGGCGACTCTCGCGCGATGGTGCCCAGCGCCTCGACGTCGTTGTCGCGCGGCACCGCCACCCGCACCAGGTCGGCGCCGGCGTCGGCCACCTTACGGATCTGGTCCATCGTGGCCGGCAGGTTGGCGGTCTCCGTCTTGGTCATCGTCTGGACCGCGACCGGGGCGCCGCCACCAATGGGAACCCCGCCGACGTGGATCTGCCGTCTGGAGGCCATGCGGTCAGTTTAGGGACGGCGGCCCGCATCCTGCGCGAGTGGGTTTGGCACTGCTTGTGACGGGAATCACTACGGCAGGCGACAGGTCGGCTGGGGAGGGCAGCCATGTACAAGCAGGTGTACGACCCAATCGCCGGATCCCTCGGGTGGTCGTCGCTGGTTGCCGCCCTGCCCCTGATCACCCTCTTCGTGCTCCTGGGCGGCCTTCGCATGAAGGCGCAGTGGGCCGCCCTGATCTCGCTGGCGGTCTCGATCGTCGTGGCGTTGGCCGCCTACGGCATGCCGGTCGGCCAGGCGTTCGACTCGGCGGCCGAGGGCGCCCTCTTCGGCCTGTTCCCGATCATGTGGATCGTGCTCAACGCGATCTGGATCTACAACATGACCGTCGAGAGCGGCCACTTCGCCGTGCTGCGGCGGTCGTTCGGCGCGGTCAGCGACGACCAGCGCGTCCAGGCGGTGATCATCGCTTTCTCGTTCGGCGCCCTGATGGAGGCGCTGGCGGGCTTCGGCACCCCGGTGGCGATCACCGCGGTGATGCTGATCGCGCTCGGATTCCGGCCGGTTCGGGCCGCCGCCGTGGCACTGGTGGCCAACACCGCCCCGGTCGCGTTCGGAGCCATCGCCACGCCGATCATCACGCTGGCGCAGACCAGCGGGCTGCCCAAGGCGGACCTGGGCGCCATGGTGGGGCGCCAGACGCCGTTCCTGGCCCTGATCGTCCCCCTCATCCTGGTGTTCATGGTCGACGGCCGGCGCGGGATCCGTCAGGCCTGGCCGGCCGCCGTGGTGGGCGGGATCGCGTTCGCGGTGGGGCAGTTCGTCGCCTCCAACTACGTGTCGGTCGAGCTCACCGACATCATTGCCTCGCTGGTCTCGGCCGGCGCCATCGTCGCGCTCCTGCGGGTGTGGCAGCCCTCCGAGCCGCTGCTGGCCGAGGACCACGCGGCGCGTGCGCCCGGCGCCCGGCCGGCCATCGCCGGGGCGGGCACGTCGGACCCCGCGCTGGAGCGCGACGCGGGCCGGCCGGGCGGGGACTCGCGGGCGCAGATCCTGTCGGCCTACGCGCCGTACCTGATCATCATCGCGGTCTTCGCGCTGGCTCAGATCACCTGGCTGCCGATCAAGGACGCGCTGGAGGGCCGCACCGTGACCTTCCACTGGCCCGGCCTGGAGGTCCTCAACCCCAAGGGCGAGGAGCCCAAGGCGGTGATGTTCAAGTTCAACTGGCTGTCCGCCGCCGGCACGCTGCTGCTGATCTCGGGGCTGCTGACCATGCCGGTGATCCGGGTCGGCGTCGGCCGGGCGCTGCGGGTCTACGGCGCCACCCTCGACCAGCTCAAGTGGGCGATCGTCACCGTCGCCGCCGTGCTGGCCCTCGCCTACGTGATGAACTTCTCGGGGGAGACGATCACGCTCGGCCAGTGGTTGGCCGGCGCCGGCGCGCTGTTCGCCTTCCTGTCGTCGATCCTGGGCTGGCTCGGGGTGGCGGTCACGGGCTCGGACACGTCCTCCAACGCGCTGTTCGGCGCGCTCCAGGTCAAGGCGGCCCAGGGCGCACACCTGTCACCCACCCTGATGGCCGCCGCGAACAGCTCGGGCGGTGTGCTGGGCAAGATGATCTCGCCCCAGAACCTCGCCATCGGGGCCGCGGCGGTGGGAATGGCCGGCCGGGAGGGCGACATCTTCCGCAGGGTCATAGGCTGGAGCCTGATACTGGTGCTCGTGATGTGCGTGATCGTCTACCTCCAGTCGACCTCCCTGCTGTCGTGGATGGTCGTATAGCGCCGACCGGCTCCTCCTCCCCTGCGCGCGGCGGAAACCGGCCCGTCCACTGCCGCAACGAGGCGCGGGTTCCCGTCGCTCCGCGAGGACCGGCGTGACGGTCAGCGCCTCGGGCGTCGAGCTGACCGCCGACGTCCCCGACGACCTCGTCGCCGTCCTCTCCTCCCCGGCGCTCGAGTGGGTGGCACGGCTTCACCGCAACTTCGACGCCCGCCGCCGGGAGCTGCTGAGGGCCCGCGCCGAGCGCTACGAGCGGCTCGCGGGCGGCGAGACGCTGGACTTCCTGGCCGAGACGCGGGAGGTCCGGGAGGGCGACTGGAAGGTCTCGCCGGTCCCCGACGACCTCCGGGACCGCCGGGTGGAGATCACCGGGCCCACCGAGCGCAAGATGGTGATCAACGCCCTCAACTCGGGGGCCAGGTGCTTCATGGCGGACTTCGAGGACGCCAACTCCCCCACCTGGGACAACATGGTCCGAGGTCACCTCAACCTGCGCGAGGCGATCGACGGAACGATCGAGTACACCGCGCCGGACGGCCGCGATTACCGGCTGGGCGAGCACACCGCCACGCTGCTCGTGCGGCCACGCGGCTGGCACCTGCTCGACAAGCACCTGATCGTCGACGGCCATCCGGTCTCCGGCTCCCTGCTGGACTTCGGGCTGCACACCTTCCACAACGCCAAGCGACTGGTCGAGCGGGGCTCGGGACCCTACTTCTACCTGCCCAAGCTCGAGAGCCACCTCGAGGCGCGTCTCTGGAACGAGGTGTTCTCCCTGGCCGAGGAGCGCTTCGAACTCGAGGCGGGGACGATCAAGGCGACCGTGCTGATCGAGACCGTGCCCGCCGCCTTCGAGATGGAGGAGATCCTCCACGAGCTGCGCGACCACTCCGCCGGACTAAACGCCGGGCGCTGGGACTACATCTTTTCGATGATCAAGTGCTTCCGCGATCGGCCGGAGTTCGTGCTGCCCGATCGCAACCGGGTGACGATGACCGTCCCGTTCATGCGGGCCTACACCGAGCTGCTGGTCCGCACGTGCCACCGGCGGGGGGCGCACGCGATCGGCGGCATGGCCGCGGTGATCCCCTCCCGTACCGACGAGGAGCGAAACCGCCGGGCCTTCGAGGCGGTTGCCGCCGACAAGGCGCGTGAGGCGCAGGACGGCTTCGACGGCTCCTGGGTGGCCCACCCCGACTCGGTGCCGGTGGCCCGCGAGCAGTTCGACCGGGTCCTCGGCGAGCGCCCCAACCAACTCGAGCGCCAGCGCGAGGACGTGGAGGTGACCGCTTCCGATCTGCTCGACGCCGCCTCGGCGGGCGGGCCGGCGGGCATCACCGAGCAGGGTCTGCGCAACGACGTCAACGTCGGAATCCAGTACATCTCTTCCTGGCTGCGCGGCAACGGCGCCGCCGGCATCTACGGCCTGATGGAGGACGCGGCCACCGCCGAGATCGCCCGCTCGCAGGTCTGGCAGTGGCTGCGGCACGGCTGCGCGACGGCCGAGGGAGGCCGGATCACGCGCGAGCTGGTGCGTCGGATCGAGGACTCCGAGCTCGAGCGCATCCGTCGGGAGGTGGACGACGACCAGTGGTTCCACGCCGAGGGGCGCCCGGACCTCTCGCGCGAGCTGTTCGAGCAGGTGGCGCTGGCCGAGGACTTCGTCGACTTCCTGACCATCCCCGCGTACGAGCACCTGGACTGACGGCGCCCGCCGCCGGGGCCGGCGGCCGCACCGCCGTTCAGGAGTACATCGCCTCGATCTCGGCGGCGTACTTGTGGTCGATCGGCCTGCGCTTGAGCTTCATGGTCGGGGTCAGCTCGTCGCCGTCGGGATGCCAGTCGCCGGGGATGATCGTGAACTTCTTGATCTGCTCCACGCGTGCCAGCTTGCGGTTGGCGGCGTCCACCCCCGCCTGCACGACGGCCCGCATCCTCTCGTCGCCGGCCAGGGCCGCGAGCGACGTGTCGGAGATCCCCTGCTGCGCGGCCCAGGCCGGGGCGAAGTCGGCGTCGAGCACGATCAGCGCCGTGTTGTAGGGGCGCCGATCGCCGATCGCGCACGCCTGGCCGATGAGCGGGCTCGAGCTCTTCAGCGCCGCCTCGATGTTGGTCGGCGACATGTTCTTCCCGGCCGCGTTGATGATGAGTTCCTTCTTGCGGTCGACGATGCGCAGGTAGCCGTCGTGGTCGATCTCGCCCACGTCGCCGGTATGCAGCCACCCCTCGGAATCGATCGTCTCGGCGGTCTTCTCCGGCTGGTTTCGGTAGCCGATCATGTTGCATTCGCCCCGGACCAGGACCTCGCCGTCCTCGGCCAGCTTGACCTCGATCCCGGGGGCCGCGGGGCCCACCGTCCCGATCTTGACCGCGCCGGGACGGTTCGCGGTCCCCGCTCCGGTCGTCTCCGACATGCCCCAGATCTCGGCCAGCTCGATCCCGATCGCGTGGAAGAACTCGAGCACCTCGGGCGGCGTCGGAGCGGCGCCGACATTGACCGCCAGAACATCGTCGAGCCCCAGATGAGCACGCAGCCCGCTGAACATCTCGTCATCGGCGGTGGCGACCTGGGCGGCGAGCGCGTCCGGGACCGGCTCGCCGGCCTGCTCCAGACGGACCTTCTCGCGCGCCGCCTCGAGCGCCGCCTCCACCTTCCGGCGCTGCTCCTCGGGCTGAGCCGCCAGCATGGTCTCGAGCCCGGCCTTGAGCTTCTCCCAGATGCGCGGCACGGCGAAGAACCAGTGCGGGCGCACCGCCGGGAGGTACTCGAGGATCTCGCGCGGGTTCTCGCAGCAGGTGATCGTGCCGGCGAAGACGATCGGGATGTAGTGGTGGGCGTTGCGCTCCGCGATGTGGGCCGAGGGCAGCCAGGAGATCACCTTGGTCCCCGACTCGGGAAGCTGAATGATCTCCTCCAGCGACGCCACCACGCTCATGATGTTGCGGTGCGAGAGCTGGACTCCCTTGGGGGGTCCGGTCGTGCCCGAGGTGTAGATCAGGGTGAGCACGTCGCCGGGCTGGACGGCCGCCGCCGACGCCTCGGCGTCGAAGTCGGGATCCGACCCCTCGACCCGGGAGAGCGCGATCGTGCCCTCCGGCGCCTCCCCCCCGGCCACGATCACATGGCGCAGGTCGGGAAGCTCCTCGCGCGCCTCCAGCACGTTGGCCACGAACCGAGGCGCAACGATCGCGATGTGCGCGCCGGCGTCCGAGACGACGTAGCGGATCTGCTCGGCGGTGTAGGTCTGGTAGATCGAGAACGGCGTCGCCCCCAGCGTCATCACCGCCAGGTCGCTGAGGTGGAAGTCCGGGGCGTTGCCGAACATCAGCGCCACCGTGTCCCCGCGCCGCACGCCGAGCTTCGCCAGTCCCCCGGCCAGCGCGTCGACGCGCTCGCGCAGCTCTCCCCAGGTGATCGAGACCGCGTCGTCCTTGGAGCGGACGGCGACGGTGTCGGGGTGGGTCCGCGCCGTGCGGTGGAACGCCTCGATCATGGTCGCGGCGTCGATGGCGCGCTCGCCTGTCGGCGTGACGGTGGTGCCCTCCATCCTCGCTCCTCGGTCGCTCGCCTGCCCCGAGAACGCTATCGCAGGCGCGCCAAAGCGGTTTGCCGTCAGCGTGGGCGCAGTCCCTGTCCCTGGAGGCGGCCGATGTCGTTGGTCAGCCCGATCACGAACAGCGTGAGCACCAGCACGAAGCCGATCGCCATCGAGCGCTCCATCACCTCGAACGGAATCGCGCGCCCACGCACCTTCTCCGCCAGCGCCCAGAATATGTGGCCTCCATCGAGCGGCAGGAACGGGAACAGGTTCACGATGGCCAGGGACATCGAGATGATCGCCAGTAGCAGCATGGCGCGGGCGACGTCGAAGCGGAACTGCTCGTTCAGGTACTGGGAGGTGCCGACGACACCCGAGAGCTGCTTTCGCTCGCTGGGCTCGAATATCCGCACCATCGCCGAGACGGTGCGTGAGGTCACGAACCACAAGAAGCCGGTGCTCAGGGTGGCGGCGCGGTCCGGCGGCTGGCGCACCAGCGAGGGCACGAAGGTGAAGCCCAGCAGCGGGCGCCTCTCGCTCGCCCGGTACCGCGGCCGAAGGTCGAACGCCAGATCGCGTCCGTCCCGCTGGACCACCACGTGGGCCGGCGTGGCCGCCGAACAGCCGTCGACCTGGCGTCCCGGGCAGCGGTGGCGAGCGATCTGGGCCCGGATGACCGGGGGTCCCCCCCGCCTGCCGTCGACCGACACGATTCGGTCACCCGGCCGCAGTGACCCGGATGCCGGCGGGCGCAGGCTGTCGCCGGCCACCTGGTTGGTCGGCGGGCCCAGCACGCCGTGCGCCATGAACAGGACCCAGACGATCAGGAAGGCGATCAGAACGTTCATCCCCGGGCCGGCCGAGATCACCACGATGCGCTTCCACACCGGCTGGCGGAAGTACGCCCGCGCGGCCACCTCACGCGACAGCTCCTCGCGCGGGTTCATCCCGGTGATCTTCACGTAGCCGCCGGCGGGGATCACCCCCAGCGCGTATTCGGTTTCGCCCCGGCGCAGCTTGAGGAGATGGGGCGGGAAGAACAGCGAGAAGCGTTCCACCCGCATCCCGACCGCCTTGGCGGCGGCGAAGTGGCCCAGCTCGTGGAGGACGATCAGGGCCGCGAAGCCCGCGATCGTGAGCAGCCAGCTCACGGGCCGGCGCCCGGGGCGAGGACCGAGTCGATCGTCTCGCCGGCCACCGCGCGTGCCTCGCGGTCCGCCTCGTAGAGCGACTCGAACGAGTGCACTCGCGCCGCGCCAAGGCGCTCGAGCGTGGTCTCGATCACCGCCGGGATCCCGGGGAACCCGAGGCGGCCGTGGAGGAAGGCGTGGACCGCGACCTCATTGGCGGCGTTCAGCACGCAGGGGGCGGTGCCGCCGGCGGTGGCCGCGTCGCGCGCCAGGCGCAGGCACGGGAACGCGTCGGTGTCCACCGCCTCGAAGGTGAGCGAGCCGAGCTCCACCAGGTCGAGCTGCGGGACCGGCACGTCGGTGCGATCCGGATAGTGCAGCGCATACGAGATGGGTACGCGCATGTCCGGGTAGCCGAGATGGGCCAGGGTCGACCCGTCACACAGGTGCACCAGGCCGTGGACGATGGACTGCGGGTGGACCACCACGTCGATGCGGTCGTAGGAAGTCGCGAACAGGTGGTGGGCCTCGATCAGCTCCAGGCCCTTGTTCATCAGCGTGGCGGAGTCGATCGTGATCTTGCCGCCCATAGCCCAGGTGGGGTGGGCGAGGGCGTCCTCAACCGTGACGTCGGCCAGCTCGGCGTGCGAGCGTCCCCGGAACGGGCCGCCCGAGGCGGTGAGGACCAGCCTCTCCACCGTCCCGGGCAGCTCGGCGCCGACGAGCTGATGCAGCGCCGAGTGCTCGGAGTCCACGGGCACGATCTGCGCCCCCGTGGCCTGCGCCAGCGCCGTGACCAGCTCGCCCCCCACCACCAGCGACTCCTTGTTGGCCAGCGCGAGGTCGACTCCCTCGCCCAGGGCGGCGACCGTCGGTCCCAGCCCGGCGGCGCCGACCAGGGCGTTGAGGACCAGGTCGCCACCGGACTCGGTGACCAGGCGGACCAGGCCCTCGGGCCCGGCCAGCACCTCCCCCTCCGTCCAGGCCTCAGCCGCCTCGGCGGCCGCGCCCGGGTCGGCCAGCGCCACCCGCCCGACGCCGTGGCGGCGGGCGGCCGCCAGCAGCGGCCCCCACGAGCTCTCGGCCGACAGCCCGACCAGCTCGAGGTCCGGCGAGCGCTCGACGATCTCGAGCGCCTGGGTGCCGATCGAGCCGGTGGCGCCGAGGATCAGCAGGCGGCGCATGGGCTGCGATTGTAGGCGCCGGCCCCAGTCCCTCCGGCCGGGCGGTGGCCGCGGCCCGTAGGAGGACCGTCAACCAGGCGGTCGTCGCTCGAGCGAGCGCCGCCGGCCCAGCGGCTAAACGGCGCCGCCGGGCGGCGTCGGGGCGCTGTCGGTTCGCGCTGCGAGGCCTGCGACGGCTTGCCCTGCCCGACCGCTCACAGCATCGCCACCGTGTCGCTGGCGGTTGTCGTCGACCACTTCGTCGACCACGTCTTCGCCCCGATCCCCGTTTCTAGGTCGGAAGGCGGACCACCGGCATGCGGGCTGATACAAGCTGATAGGAGCCACGAACGAGCAAGGAGATGTCGCGAAGCGTGAAGAACCAGAAGCCCCGTCCCGACGCGATGTACGTCGCCTGGGACTCAGCCTCAATCGGCTCGCTGCCCACCGCGCCCGTCGTCACGCTGGGCACTCGCGTCCGCGGTGACGATGAGCTCGTCCGCGCTGCGCCGTGGCTGTTCATTGAAGACAGCGGCGACCAGCGTGAAACCGAGCGCAAGATTCGGCAGCGGCACACCGCCGAACTAGTCGGGAGCTCCGAGCCTTGGCCGGTCCCATCCCCACCGGTAGCGCCGCTACGCG
>DATAEY010000119.1:0-8137 GCA_036257715.1 Solirubrobacteraceae bacterium
GTTGGCGCCGTAGTTCAGCGCGAACGCGACGTTCTCGATCTCGTACATCTCGTACGCGAAGCGCGGCACGAGCGACAGGGTGTAGAAGCCGTGGGCGATCGTCCCGCCGAACGGCGTCTCCTTCGCCCGCTCGGGGTCCACGTGGATCCAGTTGTGGTCGCCGGTCACGTCGGCGAACTCGTTGACCGACTCCTGGGTTACCTCATGCCAGTCCGAGACGCCGATCTCCTGGCCGATCTTGCCCTTGAGCTCGTCGAGTCCGGTGAGGGTGAGCATCTGGTCCTCCTTGGCGGTCTGCGGGGCGGCCGTGGGCAAGGCTACCGAGCGGGATACTGCCAGGCGGATGAGTGGGCCCCTCCTGGCCGTCGACGGGCCGTCCCTGCTGTACCGGGCGTTCTTCGCGCTCCCAGATTCGATCCGGGACGGCGAGGGGCGCCCGGTCAACGCGCTGCTCGGGACGACCAACCTGCTGCTGCTGGTGATCGAGCGCCACCGCCCCCGCGCGACGGTGCTGTGCTTCGGGCTCGACGCTGCGCGCTACCGGGTCGAGCGCTACGCGCCCTACCATGCCGACCGCCCACCGGTCCCCGACGGCCTCGCCGGCCAGTTCGCCCAAGTCGAGGACTACTTCGGGGCCTTCGGCTTCGAGATCGCGGCCACCGACGAGCTGGAGGCCGACGACCTGCTCGGCTCCTATGCTCACGCCGAGGTCGAGCGCGGCGGCCGCGCGCTGCTGCTGACCGGCGATCGCGACATGTTCCAATGCGCCGGCGACGCGGTGACCGTCCTCTACGTCAAGACCGGCACGGGCGGGAGGGGACCGGAGGAGATCGGCCCCGATGAGGTGGTCGCGCGCTACGGGGTGCCGCCGGAGGCGGTGCCCGACTTCATCGCGCTGCGAGGAGATGCATCGGACGGCCTGCCCGGAGCCAAGGGCATCGGGGACAAGACGGCGGCCGACCTGCTGCGCCGGCACGGCTCGCTCGAGGAGGTGATCGCCGCGAGTCCCGGCGAGAGCCCGCGGACCGGGGCGGCGCTGGCCGACGCCGGCGACGACCTGCGCATCTTCAGGGACATCGCCGCACTGCGGACCGTCGCGGTGGGGACCCCGCCCGATCGCCCGGTCGACTACGCGGGCGGGGCCCGGGCCGCGCGCCGCCGAAACATGAACCGCCTGGCCGAGCGGCTGGAGAAGCTGGCCGCCGAGGCCGACCCGGGCGTCGAGTCCTGATCGTTCAGGGGGGCGTGAAGCGGACGTGCACCACCTCGCCGTCGGCGACCGGGTAGTCGCGCCCCTCGACGCGCAGGGTCCCCCGCTCGCGCGCTCCGGCGAAGCCGCCGGCCTCCACCAGCTCATGCCAGGTCACGACCTCGGCGCGTACGAATCCGCGCTGCATGTCGGTGTGAACCATCCCAGCGGCGTCCCAGGCCGTCATGCCGCGATGCATGTGGCGCGACATCGCCGGCCTTCCCGGGTCGGCGGTGAAGAAGGCGATGAGGTCGAGTAGCTCGAACGCCGCCCGGACGACGCGCTGGACTCCGGCGTCGGGCAGACCGAGCTCCTCGCGCATCGCGGCCGCCTCCTCGGCGCCCAGCTCGGCGAGCTCGGCCTCCAGCCGCGCGCAGACCGCCACCGCCGCCGCCCCGACGTGATCGGCGTGCGCGGCCAGCTGCGGCGGAACCTCGTCCTCGCCATCGTCGACGTTGGCGACGAACAGGACCGGCTTGGCGGACAGGAGCGCCAGCTGCCGCACGGCCGCCGCCTCCGGCGCAGCCGGCGCGGCGCGGGCCGGGCGTCCGGCTCGCAGCGCCTCGGCCACCTCCTCCAGCCAACGCTCCTCATTAGCCGCCTGGCGCACTCCGCCCCGCGCCTGGCGGGCGACCCGCTCCAGCCGCCGCTCGACCTGCTCGAGGTCCGCGTAGACGAGCTCGGTCTCGACGGTGGCGACGTCGGCGAGCGGGTCCACGCGACCCTCCGGATGCACGACGCGTTCGTCGGCGTGGCAGCGCACGACGTGCGCGATCGCGTCGGTTTCGCGAATGTGGCCCAGGAACCGGTTGCCGAGTCCCTCGCCGCGATGGGCGTCGGCCACCAGCCCGGCGACGTCGTAGAACTCGATCGTGTCGGGCGCCACCTCGGAGGCGCCCACCACCTCAGCCACCCGGTCGAGCCGTGGGTCGGCGACCGGCACCACCGCCACGTTGGGCTCGATGGTGGTGAACGGGTAGTTGGCGGTCTGGGCGGCGCTTCCGGTGAGGGCGTTGAACAGCGACGACTTGCCGGCGTTGGGCAGACCGACGATGCCGATCCTCATCGGCCGCGACCGCCGACCGCGAGGCCGAGCGCCACGCCGGCCAGCGAGTCGGACGGGTAATGCACGCCGAGGTACAGGCGTGACAGGGTCAGCGCCGCGGCCAGGACGTACAGCGCGCGCCCCGGGAGCAGGGCCGAGTACGCGCGCGCGCCCGCGAACGACGAGCTGGCGTGGGCGCTGGGGAACGAAAGGGCCGTGGGCGTGCCGGCGAGCGGCGGCAGGCCGCGTATACGCGGGCGCCGGCGCCGGATGCCCAGCTTGATCGCGGTGTTCAGTGCGTAGGCGCCGGCGACGGTCCCGGTCGCCCGCAGCCAACGCGTGCGGCGCGCCGGGTCGAGCGCCATTCCGACGGCCCCGATCGCCAACCAGATCGCCGCATGCTCGCCGAGCGCCGAGAACCGCGCCGTCCACGCCTCGGCCCTCGGACCGTGGCCGGCGGTGCGCAGGAACCGGTAGAGGGCCAGGTCAAGCGCGGCCACCCGCCGCACGATCACTAGATGATCGATTCCGCGGCCGCCCGTGCGCGGGTCGTGGGATCACTCATCTAGGCCCCGAAGCCGACCCGAGGCTCCGCGGAGTCGACCTGCACGTAGACCACCTGGTCGAGGCTGACCCGCGCGACGCCCTCCTCGTGGCGGACCTCGTGCCAGCCGCCGCCGCCCAGCGCGCCGTGCAGCGCGGCCAGCGTCTCCTCGTCCACCCTGACCGCGAGCACCTGGCCGCCGCGGAAGCCGATGGACACACGCTTGAGCGCGGCCATCAGTGACCCCCCGCGGGCTGCACGATCTCGGTGAGGACCCCCCCGGTCGCGGAGGGATGCACGAACGCCACCCGCGACCCGCGGATCCCGGTCCGCGCGCGCTCGTCGATCAGACGCAGGCCGGCGGCGCGCAGGGCGTCCAGGGCGGCGTCGACGTCGTCCACGGCGTAGGCGACGTGGTGAAGCCCCGGCCCCCGCTTGGCCAGGTAGCGGCCGACCGGGGTCTCCGGGCCCAGGGGAGCCAGCAGCTCGACATGACCCTCGCCGACGCCGAGCAGCGCCGCGTCCACGCCCTGCTCCTCGACCACCTCCCGGTGCTCGAGCTCCAGCCCGAAAGCCGCCCGGTAGAGCGCGAGGGCCGCGTCGACGTCGTCCACCGCGACCCCGACGTGGTCGATCCGCGCCACCATCTCAGTCGACCCTCGTGAGCCGGGGATTCGGGCGGTACCGGCGACCGACCTTGGCGCAGGGACGTCCCTCGACCATCACCACGTCGGCGGTGAAGTCGTTCTCCCCGCGAATGAGAGCCGAGCCGACGCCGTAGGCGTCGACCGGGACCCCGGCCGCCTCGAACTGGCGGATCCGCTCGGCATTGAAGCCTCCGGATACCACGATCCGCACGTCGGGGACCCCGGCGTCGTCGAGCGCCTCGCGCACCTTCTCGACCAGGCGGCGGTTGACGCCGGTGGGCTTGTAGTCGCCCATCTCATCGATCAGCGAGCGGTCGACGATGGTCTCCGAGGTGTCCAGCCGCACTCCCCATAGCCGCGGGCCCAGAGCCTCCGCCACCGCGAGCGCGGTGAGCACCGAGTCGTCCTCGAAGTCCACGAGCACCGTGATGTTCATCTCGCCATAGAAGCGGTCCGCGAAATGCCGCGCGGCGGTCACGGTGTCGCCGTCGAAGGCGGCGATGAGGCCGTGAGGCACGGTCCCCATCCCCCGCCCGCCCCACCATGAGGCCTGCGCATCGGTGGACACCCCGATGGCCCCGGCAACGTGCGCAGCCCAACCGTCGCCGGTCTGGACCAGCCAGTGGTCGTGACGGGCCGGGAAGTAGAAGATCGCCTTTTCGCCCGCCGCCTCGACCACCTCGCGGACGTTGCGCATGATCAGCGTGCGGCGCGCCAGCGAGCCCAGGTACACCGTCTCCAGATGGGCGAACAGCGAGTAGTCGCCGGCGATGGTCATGACCGTCTCGTAGGGCAGGATGGGATCGCCCTCGTGAAGCGCATCGACCTCGAGCTGGTCCCAGCCGCCCTCCCACGAGCCGTCGGGAGCCCGGTGCCCGGAGCACTGCTTGAGCACCGCGATCGCCTCATCGACCCCGCCGAGCAGCGACTCGTGCTTCTGGAAGACCTGCATCAGCACGTGCGGGTGTCGGCCCTCGTCCTCGAGCAGCGTCTTGGCGTGGACGAAGTAGGCGTCCGAGTAGTAGCCGTCGCGTATGCGCTCGAGCGGAAGCCGGAAGACCTCGGGCCCCAGACGCCCGCGCGTCTGCGTTGTCGCCATGGCGCAAGTCTAAGCGCCGCTCGCCGGCCCTACCCGCCCTCGGCGCCCGCCTCGACGCGCAGGATCTCGGTGAGCGCGGCCCGGCCGACCTCGAGCTGGTGCTCGTCGGGCTCGCGGGTTCCCATGGCGCGCTGCAGCTCGAAGCCCGGCCGGCGCAGGGCGCGGGCGAGCCGGGTCCCGGCGTGGCGCTCGGACCAGGCGAACACCTCCACCGCCGCCGCCATCGACGACAGCGCCACCGCGGCTCCGGCCAGCGGCCCGGGCTGCTCCAGCAGCCGGCGCACCAGCGCCGCACCGGCGAGGTTGGCGACGAGCATGGGGGCGACCAGGTTGGAGCCGCAGCGGTCGTGCTCCTTCGCCGCCCGGCCGGCGTCGTCGCTGTCCTGCTCGTAGGCGGCGATGGCCTTGTGCTCGACGCCGTGGTAGGCGGCCAGCTCGCCACCCTGGAGCGCGAACATCGCCGGTGCCAGCGACGCCGCGGCGGCGACCATGTCGCCGCCCCCGCCGCCCATCCGCCGGCGCAGCAGCGATCCCGCCAGCGCGGATCCGGCCGCCACCCCCAGCACGCCCCCGTCCTGGAAGGGCAGCCGCGCCTCGGGGAGCGCCCGCTTGACCGCCGGTATGACCGCGAACGCCTCGCCCAGGCGGGCCAGCCCGCGCACCCCGGGGACGGCCTCGACCCGGCGCGCCCGCGGCTTGGCCCCCGAGGCGGTGCGGATCGTGCCGTCCGCGGCGCGCACGGCCGCCGCCCAGTGGGTGGGCCCGTGGACCAGCAGTCCGTTGCGCAGCGCCATGCCACCGAGGCGCAGCTTGGTCGAACCACCGCGCTCGAGGGTGCGATCGGGCTCCGCCCGGCTCACGACAGCAGCCTCCGCGGGAGGTCGTGGAAGAAGCGGGCGGCGAAGCCCAGGTCGCGGACGTCGATGCGCTCGTCGGCCCCGTGGATGAGCGGCGCGGTGTCGTGCAAGGTCATGTGGAGGTGGGGGAAGAAGCCGTAGGCGACGCAGTCCGGGAACGCCTCGCGAAACCACCTCGAGTCGGTGAACCCGGGCAGCATCATCGGGATCACGCCGGCATCGGGGACCGCCTCGGCGAGCCACCCCTTGATCTCGTCCATCAGCGGGGACTCCATTCGCGAGCGGTTGCCGGTCACGATCTCCAGGAATTCGAGCCGGTAGCCCTCGGGCCCCAGCAGTTGCTCGATGCGGGCTCGGGCCGCGGCCTCGCCCATGCCCGGCGGTACCCGGCAGTCCACCTCGAGCTGGGCCCGCGACGGGACGACGTTGATCTTGTCCGACGCCCGGATCCGAGTGGGCGTGACGCTCACGCCCAGCGTCGGCTCGACCAGCAGCGCCAGCAGGGGGTCCAGCTCGCGCAGCCGCGCCATCGCGGCCTCGACGTCGACGTCCTCTCCGTCGCCGCTGAGCATGTGCAGCAGCACGCGCGGCTCGTCTCCGACGTCCGGCGCCGGCTGGCGCTCTCCCAGGCGCTGCAGCAGCGGCGCCATCTTCAGCAGGGCGTTATCGCCCATGCGAGGAACCGAGGCGTGCCCGGCGACGCCCTCGGTGGTCAGGCTTAGGCGGAACACGCCCTTCTCGGCGCAGCAGACGCCGTAGTGGCGGCGGCCGTCGAGCTCGAACACGTTGCCGCCGCCCTCGTTGATGAGCAGATCGCAGCGAGCGCGCTCCGGATGCTCCTGGGTCAGCCAGCGAGCGCCGCAGGCGCTGCCGGCCTCCTCGTCCACGACCAGCGTGACCACCAGCTCGCCGCGGGCGGGGCGCCAGCCGGCCCGCGCGAGCGCGGCCGCGGCCGCGACCTCGGCCGCCACCTGTCCCTTCATGTCCAGCGCGCCACGGCCCCAGACGAAGCCGTCGATCACCTCGCCCGCCCAGGGATCGTGAGTCCAGGCCGCCGGGTCGGCCAGGACGGTGTCGACGTGGCCCAGGAGGCAGAGCGTCGGACCAGCGGCCTGGCCGCCCAGTCTCGCGATTAGGTTCGGACGGGCGTCGTCGGCGGCCAGCAGCTCGCATTCGAGGCCGGCGTCGCCGAGGTAGCCAGCGAGGAATTCCTGCGCCTCGCGCTCGTCCCCCGGGGGGTTGACCGTCTTGAACCGGATCAGCCGTGCCAGCAGCTCGGTGGCTTCGTGCTGGAGGTCGTCGGCCATCGCGATCATGCTACGTCAGCGTGGAAAGGCTGTTCGAGCCTCCCGAGGCGCCGCGCGGGCGCACCTCGGTGCCGCCCGAGGAGGGCCCGCTGGCGGTGCGGATGCGCCCCGCCTCGCTCGGGGGTTTCGTCGGTCAGGAGCACATCCTGGGCCCGGGCTCGGCGCTGCGCGCGGCGATCGAGGAGGGCAGCCCTCACTCGATGGTCCTGTACGGGCCGCCCGGGTCGGGCAAGACCACGCTGGCCCGGATCGTGGCCGCCAGGGCCAACGCCGCGTTCGAGGAAGCCAGCGCGGTCGAGGCCGGCAAGGCGGAGGTCGCCGCGGTGCTGGAGCGCGCCACCCACCGCCGCTCGACCAGCGGTGAGCCGACGATCTTCTTCCTGGACGAGATACACCGCTTCAACAAGGCCCAGCAGGACACGCTGCTGCCCGCGGTCGAGGAGGGCCTGGTGACGCTCATCGGCGCCACCACCGAGAACCCCTACTTCGAGGTCAACTCCGCCCTGCTGTCGCGGACCCAGATCTATGAGCTGCACCCGCTGTCGGCGGAGGACCTGCTGACGCTGGTGCGACGCGCCCTGGAGCGGGGCGAGTGCGCGGCCGCCGAGGTCCCCGACGAGGTGCTGCGGTTCATGGCCGCCCGAGCGGGCGGCGACGCTCGGGCCGCGCTCACCGCGCTGGAGCTGGCCTGTCGGACCGCGGCGCCGGGCGCGGTCACGCTCGAGCACGCCGAGGACGCCATGCAGCGCCGGGCGCTGCTGTACGACAAGGACGCCGACCAGCACTACGACTACATCTCGGCCTGGATCAAGGCGACGCGTGCCTCCGACCCCGACGCCTCGCTCTACTACCTGACGGTCATGCTGGAGGGCGGCGAGGATCCCCGGTTCATCGCACGGCGCATGGTCGTTCTGGCTTCCGAGGACATCGGCAACGCCGACCCTCGGGCGCTCGAGATGGCGGTCGCCGCCGCCCACGCCGTCGAGCACGTGGGGCTGCCGGAGTGCCGCTACAACCTGGCCCAGGCGGCGATCTACCTGTCGCTGGCACCGAAGTCGGACGCCGCCAAGCGAGCGGTGGGGGCGGCCACCGCGCACGTGCGCGAGCACGGCGCCCAGACGCCGCCGGCGTACCTGCGCTCGGCCGGCTACCCCGGCGCCAAGAGGCTCGGCCGCGGGCAGGGGTACGACTCCCCCCACGCGCACGAGGGACATCTCTCGGAGCAGCCGGTGGTGCCGCAGGGAATGGAGGACGAACGCTTCTACGACCCGGACGAGGCGGAGGAGGAGCTCGCGCGCCGGCTCGAGTCCCTCCGGGCTCGCCGGCGCCGCCCCTGAAGCGCTGCTGCGGTCTGCCGCTCGCCGGCGAGTGTGAGCCTGGTCACAGCTC
>DATAEY010000120.1:0-7505 GCA_036257715.1 Solirubrobacteraceae bacterium
GATTCGGTCGATCACGCCGAGCGAGGCGAAACCACGCCGGTCCGCGCGCCGGGACCAGTCCAGCAGGCTGTCGCGGTCGACTCCGGGGATGGTGGCCGGCAGACCGATGCCGATGTCCATGAGCGCTCCTTTAGTGTCGTCCGGTGATGGCAGCCGATGGGCTTGTCGGGTGCGAGCTTCCCCCGTGGGCGGGCAGCCTACTCGCGGCGGCGCCGGTCGCCCACCTCGGACTGCTCGACGCTGAAGACAACCCGCGGGTCATGCCGGTCACCTTCGCGCTGCACGCCGGCGCGGTCTGGAGCGCGGTCGACAGCAAGCCCAAGCGTCGCCCCGGCGCCGAGCTCGCCCGGGTGCGCTTCCTGCGCCGCCGTCCCCAGGCCGCGCTGACCGTCGACCGCTACGACGCCGACTGGTCGAAGCTGGCGTGGGTGCAGCTGCTGGGCCGGGTGGACGTGCTCGACGCCCCACAGGCCGGCGACGCGCTCGAGGCGCTGGTGGCCAAGTACCCGATCTACCGCGACCGCCGGCCCGAGGGCCCCCTGCTGCGCCTGGTGGCGGAGCGGGCCCTGCATTGGCGGGCCAGCGGCTAGCCGCGGCCCGCTTCCGGGCTCAGGTCAGAGCTCGGCCGGGACCAGCTGCAGAGCGAGCTCGCGGCCTTGGCGAATGACGCGGGCGCGGACCCGCGCGCCGATGAGCTCGGCCACCATCAGCCGCTGAAGGTCGTCGACGCCGGCCACCGGCTCGCCGTCGACCTCGAAGATGAGGTCCTCGGGCCGGATGCCGGCGTGGTGGGCGGGGCTCCCGGGCACCACCTCGACCACCTCCACGCCGGTGCTGGTCCGGCCCCCCGCGCGCGCTCCGGGCGGAAGCGGTCGCGACCCCCCGGCGATCCCGAGGTAGGCGCGGCGGACGCGCCCCTCGGACATCAGCGCGCCGATCACGTGCCGGGTGGCGGCGTTGATCGGGACCGCGAGCCCCAGCCCGATCCCGGCCACCGCGGTGTTGATGCCGACCACCCGGCCGGTGCTGTCGGCCAGGGCGCCGCCCGAGCTGCCCGGGTTCAGGGCGGCGTCGGTCTGGATGACGTTGTCGATGATGCGCATGGTGCGCTGGGCGCGGGCCGGAAGCGACCGCCCGAGGGCCGAGACGACGCCCGCGGTGACCGACCCGGCGAAGCCGTGCGGGTTCCCGATCGCCACCACCAGCTGCCCGACCCGCAAGCGCTCGGCGTCGCCGAGCGGCGCGGCCACCAGGTCGGCCGCCTCGGCCCGCAGCATGGCCAGGTCGGACAGCGGGTCGGCGCCCACCACCTCGAAGCCGATCTCCCGCCCGTCCACGAACGAGGCGCGCCCGCGGCGGTCCCGGCCGCCGACCACGTGTGCCGAGGTGAGGATGAACCCGTCGGGCGTAAGGACGACGCCGCTGCCGGCCCCCGCGGGCTGGTGCCCGACCCGGGTCCGGCGCACGACGCGCAGGTTCGCGACCGAGGGCGACAGCGCCTCAGCGACGCCCGAGACGGCGCGCGAGTACGTGTCGAGGGCGTCCTGGTCCCGGGGTTCGGGCGGTCCGGCAGACCGGCCCGGGGCCTCGGTCGCCATCGTCACGCCTCCACCGAGTCGAGGCTCATCTCGAGGTCGCGCGTCTCGGTGCCGCGGACCAAGCCGAGGGTCAGCCGTGCGCCCTCGCCGGCCCGGTCGAGCGACTCGTAGAGGTCGTCCACCGACTCGACCGGCCGCCCGTCCGCGGCCACGATGAGGTCTCCCGGCTCCACCCCCGCCCGGCCGGCGGGCGAGTCGTCCTCGACCGCGCGCACCAGGACCCCGTCGCGCTCGGGCAGTCCCACGGCGCTGCGCAGCCGCCGCGACACGCCGGGGGGCGCGACCGCGACGCCGAGCCGCGGCCGAACCGGGCGCTGACCCTTCCACAGGGCTTCGGCGTGGCGGGCCAGCGCCTCGTCGGCGCGAACCGCCAGGATCAGGCCGCCGTCCTGCCGCACGGTGTTGAGTCCCAGGAGCCGTCCCTCGCCGTCCACCAGCGGCCCTCCCGACGAGCCCCGCGGCAGCGGCGCGGTGTGCTCGATGGCTCCCGTGATCCGCCGGCCGCCGGGTCCACGGAAGCTTCGATCCGCGGACGACACGAACCCCAGGGTCACGCGCAGTCCTCGCCCTCCCGGGTTGCCGAGCGCGAACACCGCGCCCCCCACCGTGGGCGACGATTCGGCGGGCGACCACCGGACGGCTTGCGCCCCCGCGGTGTCGACCTGGAGGGCGCCGAGGTCAAGGTCGCGGTCGACTCCGGCGACCCGGGCCACGGCGCGGTGCCCACCCGCGAACGTCACCTCAACCTCGTCATCCCGGATGTTGTGCGCGTTGGTGAGGATCCGGTCCTCCCCGACCACGACCCCGGTTCCCAGGCCCCAGCGGCGGCCCAGCCCGACCACCGCCGGCCCGACCTGCCGAGCCGCATCCCGGATCGCCTCCTGCAGAGCGCCGACGGTGCTGTTCATCTTTCCCTCCGAGAACGTCAGTTGCAGGTTGCAAGTGACTACCCTATCACGACGAAGCGCTACGATCGGCGACGTGGGAAGGCCGGGCGGCACGACCGAGTCACCGCTGTCCGCCGCGCTCGAGGCGGTGGGCGACCGCTGGACGTTGCTGGTCGTGGCGGCGCTGCTCGACGGTCCGCGGCGGTTCAACGAGCTGCAGGCCGAGGTCGCCGGGATCGCGCCCAACATCCTCAGCCAGCGGCTGCGGCGCGCCGAGCGCCGCGGGCTGGTCATCGCCCAGCCCTATTCCGAGCGCCCGCCGCGCTTCGTGTACGAGCTCACGGAGGCCGGCCGCGGCCTGGCCGGCGTCCTGAGGCTCCTCGCCGATTGGGGCGCTCGCGGGTCAGGGCCGGCGGAGCCGCCGCGACACGCCGTCTGCGGCACGCCGCTGGAGGCCCACTGGTGGTGTCCCACCTGCGAGCATCCGGTCGCCGACTGGGAGGGGGGCGACCTCCACTACGCGTGAAGCCGTGGGCCAGGGGCCGCCCGCGGCCGAGCCCCGATCCGTCAGCGCCCGCAGAACGTCGCCTTCCCGGGGCCCTCGGCCAGGAACGCCCTCACACCCGCGCGGAAGTCCTTCTCGGCCAGCGCATCGTCGGGCAGGACGGGGTCGATCACGTTCCAGCGCTCGAGGGTCGCGGCGGGGCTCACGGCCGCAGTCGGAGTACCCGGTGGGCGGACGCGGGAATCCGGCGGTGGGATGCCCGTGGTCGCCCAGCCGGTATCGTGCCCGAACGCGCGATGGGCCTACTCAAGCTCGATACGCAGGACGGCGATGGGTTCGTCACGCTGGCCCTGCACGGCGAGCTGGACATCTCCAGCGCGCCGCACGTCGAGGAAGCGCTCTTTGAGCTCGAGGCCACCAACCCGCCTGTCCTGGTCATCGACTTGCGCAACCTGGAGTTCATGGACTCGACCGGGCTGCGCACCGTGGTCAGCGCCGACGCGCGCGCCCGCGACCAGGGTCGGCGCCTGGCGGTCGTGCGCGGACCCGACCCGGTCGACCGGATCTTCTCGGTCACCCGCCTCGACGAGCGCCTGCAGATGATCGACGAGCCGCAGGCCGCGCTGGCCACCTGAGCGGTATGGAGGTTCCCGAGCCCGCGCCGGCCCGGCCGCCGCTGCCCACCCAGCCGGCGGGGCCGCGGGTCCCCGAATCGCCGCCCGCCGAGGATCCCCACCTCCCGGAGGGTCCCGACATGCCCGAGCCGCAGCCGGCCACCGAGCCCGAGCCCGCGGGGCCCGACGTGCCGGCGACCGACCCCAAGGGCCCCGAGCTTCCCGACTAGCGCTCCGGCGCGGACTTCGGGAGATTTGCCGCTGGGACGCGGGGGTAGAGGGCGGCCGCGGCAGGCACGTGGTGATCGCCCTCGCCGTCGCGGTCGTCGCGATCTTCCTGATCGTGGTCATCGCGGGTGCCACGCCGTTCGTCGGCATCCCGATCGTGATCGTGGCGCTGGGCATCGCCGCGGCATGGGCTGGCTTGGCGCGCCGGATGGGCGAGCGGACGCTCGAGACCGACGTGCCCTCCACCGGCGAGGCCAGCTACGACCCGGTCAGCGACCCGGGCGAGCGGCTTGACTCCGACGTCGATCGGCTGACCGCGCCGGTCGTCGCCGACGGCGCCGCTGGCGTCAGGCTGCCAGCCGCTCGAGGGCCGGCGTGGGTCGCTCCTCGAGCAGGTCTAGCACCGCCGCCTCGATCCGGCCGCGCACGCGAGGCCGGGCGAGGTCGGCGCTGCCCACCTGCTCGAGCGCCCCCCGGATCGTCCACCCCGACCGGTAGCGGTCGAACACCCGCGGATCGATGTACGACGTCCGGCACACCGCCGGTGTGTTCCCCAGGTAGACCGCGACCTGCTTGACCGCAGCCGAGACCGCGCGGCGGTGCGCGGGAGCCGACCCCGGCGGCTCGGCCTCCTGGGCCAGCGCGAGCGCCGCCAGCACGGTCGCGTTCCAGGTGCGGAAGTCCTTGGCGGTGAACTCCTGGCCGGTGACCGCCTTGACGTAGTCGTTGATGTCGTCCGAGCGGACGTCTCGCCATCGCCCCCGGTCGCCCCGATAGGCCAGCAGCTCGGGGCCGCCTCCGCGCCGCCGCCGCAGCGCGCTGACGATCTCGAGCACATCGGGGTCGGCGATCGCCTGGATCCGGCGCCTCCCGCTCTTGGCCGGGTAGTCGAATACCACCTCGCCCGCCTCCGCGGTGGCGTGGCGCTTGAGCATCGTGGCCAGCCCGTAGGACTCGTTGCGCTCGGCGTAGTCCTCGGATCCGATCCGGAAGAACCCGAGGTCCAGCAGCCGGGTGGCGCAGGCCAGCACGCGCGTCCGGGTGAGCTCGTCGCCGCGGAGGTCGCGCCCGACCCGGCGACGCATGGCCGGCAGCCCCCGCGCGAAGTCCAGCATCGAGTCGAACTTGGCCTGGTCACGGCGCCGGCGCCAGCGCACGTGGTAGAGGTACTGCTTGCGTCCGGCCGCGTCCACGCCGGTGGCCTGCAGGTGGCCGAGCGGGTCCAGCGAGATCCACACGTCGCGCCAGGCGGGCGGGATCGCCAGCTCCGAGATCCGCCCTAGGACCTCCGGGTCGGTGACGCGGTCACCGTCGGGATCGCGGTACTCGAACCCGCGTCCGCGACGCACCCGGCCGATCCCGGGCTCCGAGCAGTCCGAGCGTCTCAGTCGCGGCACGACGCCCATAGTGCCCGCCGATCACTTGACATAAGCCCCAGCGGGCGGGCGGGGTTTCGTTTTGCGTCCAGACCGCGTGGGTACGGCCTGAGTGGACACGAAAGGAGACCGCACATGGGCATCTTGGACAAGATCACCGGTCGCACCAAGAAGGCGGCCGGGGACCTGGCCGACGACGCGTCGCTGCGGCGCGAGGGCCGCCAGGAGGAGCGCAAGGGCGAGGCGAAGGACGAGCTGGCGCGCAGCCAGGAGCGGGCCGACGCCAAGGCCGACGAGGTGGCCAATCTCGAGCGCAAGACCTCCTAGCCAGCTACCCGCGCGGCGCCGCCCGGAGACTTCCCGGGCGGGCGCCGCGCCCGCCAGTGTTGACCGACACCGATCGAGACGAGTCCAACCAGCTTCCCGAGGAGGGCCCGCCGGGCCAGGCCCCGGAGCGCGACGACGGCTCCCGGGACTCGCCGGCGCGCAGCTCGGAGGCCGAGCGCAGCGGGCAGGGCGAGTCGCGCGGCGCCGAGGCCGGCGACGAGAGCGCCCAGACCGGCCACCCGTCCAACCCCGGCTGACGCCCGGTTTTCGGCTTCCGGCAGCGGGTAGACCGGGCGAGCCATGCGCGTAGTCGTGCTGGGAGCCACCGGCAACGTGGGCACGAGCGTCGTGCGCGCGCTGAGCCACCGCTCCGAGGTGGAGGAGATCGTGGGGGTGGCCCGGCGGGCCCCCTCGACGCAGCTGCCGGGCGTGCGCTGGGAGACCGCCGACGTGGTGCGAGACGACCTCGTGCCGCTGTTGCGCGGCGCGGCGGCGGTCGTCCACCTGGCCTGGCTGATCCAGCCCTCGCGGGACCGCGCTGTAACCCGCGCGGTCAACGTGGACGGCAGCGCCCGGGTGTTTCGCGCCGTCGCCGACGCGGGGGTGCCCGCCCTGGTCTACGCGTCGTCGGTGGGGGCGTATTCACCGGGCCCGAAGGATCGCCGGGTCGACGAGAGCTGGCCCACCGGCGGGATCCGCAGCTCGTTCTACTCGCGCGACAAGGCCGAGGTCGAACGCATCCTGGACCGCTTCGAGGCCGAGCGCTCGGACGTGCGGGTGGTGCGCCTGCGGCCGGGGCTGATCTTCAAGCGCGACGCGGGCTCCGAGATACGGCGCCTGTTCGCCGGTCCGCTGCTTCCCACCCCGCTCCTGCGGCCGGGGCTGATCCCACTCGTCCCCGACGTGGATCGCCTGCGCTTCCAGGTCGTCCACTCGCTCGACGTGGGCGACGCCTACCGGCTCGCGGTCACCGGGGAGGCCCGGGGCGCGTTCAACCTGGCCGCCGAGCCGGTGCTCGACCCGGCACAGCTCGGCCGGCTTCTGCGGGCTCGCCGGGTGCGCGTTCCCGGAGGGGCCCTGCGCGCGGCGGCCGCCCTGACCTGGAGGCTGCGCCTCCAGCCGGCGCCCCCCGGCTGGATCGACCTAGCGCTGGGCGTCCCGCTCATGGACACGCGGCGGGCGGAGTCGCAGCTGGGATGGCGTCCCCGCCACGACGCCGGCGAGACCCTGCTCGAGCTGCTGGACGGGATGCGTGACGGGGCGGGCCTGGAGACGCCGCCCCTCGAGCCGGGCGGGGCCGGCCCGCTGCGCGTGCGCGAGCTGCTCACCGCCGCGGGGGCGCGCTGAGGCCGGCGCCGGTCGCCGGCCCCGCGCTGCGCGTCGAGGTGGCCGAGCCGCGCACCCCGACCGATCTGGCCAGACGCTCCTGGTGGCGCAGCGCGAAGCGCGCGGTCAAGGAGTTCCGGGAGGACGACCTGACGGATTCGGCGGCGGCGCTCACCTACTACTCGGTCCTGTCTCTGTTCCCAGCGCTCGTCGTGCTGGTGTCCATCGTAGGCCTGTTCGGAGATCCAACCGCGACGACCCGGGCGCTCGGCGACATCGCGAGCCAGCTGGGACCGGCTTCGGCAGCTCGCACGCTTCGGAGCGTCATGGAGAGCGTCACCGCCCATCGCCGCGCCGCCGGCATCCTGCTGGTAGTCGGCATCGCCGCCTCGTTGTGGTCGGCCTCGGCCTACGTCGGCGCGTTCATCCGCGCCTCCAACTCGATCTACGAGGTTCGGGAGCGACGGCCGTTCTGGAAGCTGAGGCCGCTGCAGCTGCTGGTGACGCTGGTCATGGTGCTCATGCTGGCGCTGGTGGCGGTGGCGCTCGTGGTGAGCGGCCCGGTGGCGTCCGCGGTCGGCGGGGCGATCGGGGCCGGCGACGCGGCCGTGACCGTCTGGAGCATCGCCAAGTGGCCGATGCTG
>DATAEY010000121.1:0-23584 GCA_036257715.1 Solirubrobacteraceae bacterium
GCTGTTCTGACGCACGACGCTCACCATCTGATGACGCTGCTCGGACTCTCCGAGGACGAGCTGTGCACCACGCTGGCGGTCGACCCGCTCACGCTGCTCTCCGGCCAGCTCGACCACCGGCCCGAGCTGGGCATCCTGCTCGGCCTGCTCGAGGAGGCTGAGACCACCGCGGGCCCCGGGCTGCTTCGCCGCTGGGTCCGCGCCCCCGGTCCTCGCGGCCGACCGATCGATCACCTGCTGGCCCGTGACTTCGTCGCCTTCGAGGGGTCGGTGGCGGCGCTGGCACAGCAGGGCTTCGTGCTGCGCTCCGGCGGGTGAGCTCGGGAACCACCGGCCAGGGCTTCCACTGCGCCGCCCCGTGGTTCAGGATCTGCGTCTACCCTGATGACGCCGCGCGCCGCGGGACGATGGAAGACGATCCGCACCCAGCCGATCGAAGCCCAGCCGAGGAGCTCCTGAGACGCGCGCTCCTGGACACGGAGGCCGCGGCCGCGGTGGCGCTGCGGGTGCGGGGGCTGCCGGTGTCGGACACGGTGACGGTGATCTTCCATGGGCGGCGCGACCTGGCCACGCTGCAGACCTACGTCACCTCGGGCGGGCGGAGAGCCGGCTCCTCGGTCGCCCCCGAGGAGCTGCTGCGCGTGCCCTGCGACCTCGATCTGGCCGACGCCGAGGATCGGACGGAGGCCGAGCGCCTGTACGCCGAGCAGGCCGCGGCGCTGCGCGACGCGCTGGTCGGCGCCGACACGGTCCTCGAGCTGTGGCGCGAGTCGCTGGACGAGGCCACCGCCGGAGAGGTCATGGTCGACCGCTCGGTCGAGCTGGACGTGAGCCTGCCGGCCTACCGGCTGCTGCCGGTCGCCCTGGTCGCGCCGGATCGCCAGCTGGTGGTGACGCCGGTGTGCGAGGCGCGCACTCTGGCGGCGGGCCGCCCGCCGCTCGGGATCGCCTGCGCGCAGCAGGACGTCACCCGGGTCTATCCGCTTCCCGATGACCCGGACCGGTGCCTGGCCGACTTCTTCTCGGTCGCCTCCGACCGCGCTCACGAGCTGAGCGAGCGGTTGCGCCATCAGGAGGCGTCGGTGGAGCGCTTCCTCGAGATCAACCTCGACGACCCGCCCGCGGCGGTCTGATCCCGGCTCGGCGGCGTGCGGCGTGCGCTGCGCTACGCACTGGTCGGGCTGGCGGCCCTCGCCTTCCTGGTGGTGAGCGCCGGGCTGGCGCGCGTCCTGGGGGCGGCGAATGCCGAGCGCGACGCGGCCGTCGAGATGGTCAAGGCCCAGTCGCACGGCGACTCGGGCGCGGTGATCGCGGGCATCCGGGGATGCCGGTCGGACCCGGTCTGCCGCGAGCGGCTGGCCGCTCAGGTCGCCCGCCTGCGCAGCCGCGGCAAGGTTCGGGTGCTGCGCCTGGACGGGCCGTCGCACTTCGCGCTTGCGGCCAGGACCGGCACGACCCGGATCGTTTGGCGGGCGGGGGACGCGATCCCCGTCGTTCAGTGCGTGAAGCTGCGCCGCGCGGGTGACCTGCGCGAGGGCTTTCGGGTCGAGGTGCTGGCGCTCAGCCCCCCGATCCGCCGCGACGCCGGCTGCCCCAGGGGCTAGCCCCTGCGCCGCTAGCGCACGCGGGACGGAAGCCGCCGCGGCGCCGGAACACGCTGCGGGGCGTGCGCGGGCCGGCGGGGCGGCGTGGGCAGCCGGTCGGCCAGCCGGCCCGGCTCGCGCAGCCGCACCCGCGCTGGGCGCGCGTCGTCGAGCGGCAGCCCGCCGCCGTCCGGTCCCGGCGGCGCCCGCGGTGGGACGCGATCGTTGCCTCCACCGCCGCCCCCGTCGTCGTCGTGCCGCGGCCAGGCGGTCGTGCTGTCGCTGCGCATGAACATGACCAGAAGCACGCCCGCGAGGCCCATCCCGACCAGGTGCAGCATCGCGAAGAGCATGATCAGCTTCGCGTCCGTCCCCACGCTGGGAGCTTACCCGCAGAGGCCGCGACCTGACGCCGCGCGCACCGCGGAGTGGATCCGGCGACTTAGTACCATCGCCGGCCACATGGCCCGATCGCAGACCACCCGTCTATCGGTTCACCCCCGGGTCGCCGAGGGGTCGCGGGCCGCTCGCCGGCTGCGTCGCCAGGGTCGCGTGCCGGGCGTGGTCTACGGCGGCGACGATCCGCCCGAGACCTTCGAGGTCGACCAGCGCTCGTTGCGCCAGGCGCTCGGCCACGCGGGCGCGGTGATCGAGCTGTCGCTCGACGGCGACAGGACCACGCCGGTGGTGGTCAAGGAGGAGCAGCGCCACCCGGTCAGCGGCCGCCTGCTCCACGTGGACCTGCTGCGCGTCCGGCTGGACCGCCCGATCCACGCCACCACCATCCTGGAGCTCGATGGGGTGGAGGAGGCTCCGGGGGTGAAGGAGGGCGGGATCCTCGAGCAGGTGACCCGCGAGGTCAACGTCGAGGCGCTGCCC
Organism: Solirubrobacteraceae bacterium; assembly: GCA_036257715.1. Taxonomy (GTDB): domain Bacteria; phylum Actinomycetota; class Thermoleophilia; order Solirubrobacterales; family Solirubrobacteraceae; genus DATAEY01. The sequence continues at coordinate 2,463 of DATAEY010000121.1, forward strand.
ACCGCGATCCCCGACGCCATCCATCATGACGTCTCGGCCATGGAGATGAACGACACCCTCACGCTGGCCGCGGTCAGGGCGCCCGAGGGCGTGACCTTGCTCGATGACCCCGACGAGACGGTGATCGCGACGCTGTCGCCGCCGCGAGTCGAGGAGGAGCCGGAGATCGAGGAGGAGACCGAGCTGGTGGGCGAGGAGGCCGAGGCGGCCGAGGGCGCCGAGGCGCCCGCCGCCGAGGGCGAGGCGCCGCCCGCCGGCGAGGACGGCGAGGAGCGCCAGGCGGAATAGCCGCTGCGCCTGTTCGGCGCCCCCATCGACTGGCTGATCGTCGGGCTGGGCAACCCCGGCGACCGCTATGCCGACACGCGCCACAACATCGGCTTCCAGACGGCCCGCGCGCTGGCCGAGGACTGGCGCCTGGGACGCGAGCGGCGGCGGTTCGCCGGGCTGATCCGCGAGGGCGGTGCGGGCCCGGGAGGCCCGCGCGTCGCGGTGCTGCTGCCCCAGACGTACATGAACGAGGCCGGCCGCTCCGCCGGGCCGGCGCGCGGCGCGCTCAAGCTCCCTCTGGAGCGGGTGCTGGTGATCCACGACGACATCGACCTGGCCTTCGGAGACGTCCGCCACCGCGTCGGCGGCGGGCTCGCCGGCCACAACGGTCTGAAGTCGCTGGCCCGCGAGCTCGGCGGGACGGAATTCGGCCGCGTGCGGATCGGCGTCGGCCGGCCCGAGGCGACGGATCCCCGGGTGGTCTCGGACTATGTGCTCTCGCGCTTCTCCGAACCGGCCGATCAGGTGCGCAGGCTGGTCGACCAGGCCCGCGAGGTCGCCGAGCGAGTCGTTCTCGAGGCGCCCGCCGGCTGAGGCGCCACGGCGGACGGTAGCCTGCGCCGGCCCGGCCCCACCGGGCGCCCCCAACCAGGAGGACGTGCATGAGATCCACGGTCATCGGCGTGCTGGCCCTCGGCAGCGCCCTTGCGCTCGCCGGATGCGGCGCGGCCGAGTCGGTCTCCAAGGAGGACCTGATCCGCAAGGGTGATGCCCGATGCGCGCAGGACAACCAGCGCATCAGCGCGATTCCGCAGCCGCCGTTCAGCCCCCAGAGCACGACCCGCGCCCAGCTGCCCCAGGCGGCCGCGTACCTGGCCAAGGTCAACCCGATACACCGGTCGGAGATCGCCTACCTGCACGGATTGGGCGAGCCGACCGAGGGCGGCGCGCAGTGGCAGCAGATCCTCGGCCAGGCCGATCAGGCCGGCGCCGCCCTGCGCGACGCCGAGAGGTACGCGCGGGCCAGCGACCTGAGCCGGTTCAAGTCGCAGTTCATGAAGTTGGAGGCCAACCGGTATCCCCAGCTGGCCAGGAAGTTCGGCTTCACGCAGTGCGGCCAGGGCTGACCGGACGCGTCTCGGTGCGGGCTGACCGGACGCGCCCCCCCAGCCACGCGATCGGGGCGCGAAGAGGTCCGGCCGGGGGATCGTCCTCCTGTCCATGTGCTGGCATCCCCTCGCCCCTAGGGCGGAACGCGGCGTCAACATCGCTTGACACGCGTCGCCGCGTCTCCCTGTCGAACGTCGCTTGACACCCCCCGGCAGCCCGCGCATAGCGGAATCCCGTGCCGGGTATGCCACGCGGTGTCGGATCATGTCTGCAATCCAGGACGAAATGCAGGCGTCCCGTGGGGCTCCGACCGAGGTGGAGACCCTCGCGCGGCGCGCGACGCGGACCCTGGATCCCGAGGCTGGCCTCAGGGCGCTGACCGCGCTTCGCGCGCGCCTCGACGAGCTGGAGGTGCTGCAGGTCTCCAGCGCCGTGGAGAGCGGGCTGCCGTGGAGCGACATCGCCCGGGCCCTGGGCATCTCACGCCAGGCGGCGCACAAGCGCTACTCCCGGCGCGCCGGCAACGAGGGCATCCCGACCGGCCCGCGCCGGATGCTGGTGACCGCCGAGGCGCGCAACGCGGTCAAGTTCGCCCGTGAGGAGGCGCGCGCGCTGGGGGCCGAGGTGACGGGCACCGAGCACGTCCTGCTCGGCATCCTGCGCTGTGAGCGCAGCCATGCCACCTGGGCTCTGCGAGCGCTGGGCGCCCGGCTCGAGGACGCCCGGGCGGCGGTGGAGCCGACCATGGCTCCCTGCGCGAAGCCCGCCGCCGGGGACGAGCCGCGCCATCCCGCCTGGCGGGGGATGTCGCCCCACGCCCGCCGGGTGCTCGAGCGCTCGCTCGAGGAGGCGCTGGATCGGGGTGAGGGATACATCGGGGTCGAGCACCTTCTGCTGGCGGTGTTGCGCGACGACCGGGGGGGAGCGGCACAGACGCTCCAGCGCATGGACATCGACCCGGGGGAGGTCCGCAGCCGGCTGTCGGAGTTCTAGGGCGACGCCCGCCGGCCCCTAGAATCGGATGCAGGCCGGCCGCGCCACGTGCGCGGTCGTTAGACGTGCCCACATGTCGCTGCGCCCCCTTCTCACCTATGCCGCCCAGGACGCGCGCGCCCTCGAGCTCGCCCGCGCCGGCGGCCAGGCATTCGTGTCGCCCTCGCTGCGGCCCTACCTGGTCGCCGCGCTGGTGGACTCCGAATCCATGCGCGGCCGCCCGGCTCTCGTGGTGGCCGGCGACGACCGGACGGCGCGCGACCTGGCCTCCGACCTGCGGGCCTGGCTTGGCCCGCGGGCGGTGCGCTTCTACCCCTCACGGGGAGTCACCTACGAGTCCCACCTGACGCCCGCAGCGCACCTGGTCGGTCTGCGGGTCGCGGCGCTCGACGCGATGCTGGGATGGGCGCCGGGACCCGAGGCCGCCGAGCCCCCGGTCGTGGTGGCCAGCGCGGTGGCGCTGTCCGAGAAGGTGCCCGACCCGGCACTGCGACCGCGGCGGCTGGTGCTGCGGCGGGGCGACTCGGTCGACCTCGACCGTCTGGCCGGCGATCTGGTCGCCGCCGGGTATGAACGGGTGGACCAGGTCGAGGAGCGAGGGCAGTTCGCCATGCGCGGCGGCCTGGTGGACCTCTACCCGGCCACCGAGGAGCGCGCGGTGCGAGTCGACCTGTTCGGCGAGGAGGTCGAGTCCCTGCGCTGGTTCTCGACCTTCACCCAACGCTCGCTGGGAGACGCCGAGGAGGTCGAGGTCGCACCCGCCGCCGAGCTGGCCGCCGAGCACCGCGAGCTGGCGGAGATCGCCGCGCTCGAGGACGCCGTGGACAGGCCCGACGTGGCGGAGCTGCTCCCGGTCGCCGACTTCCGCGCCTTCCTGGACCTGGCCGGCGACGAGGCCGCGGTGGTCGTGGCCGCCGACGAGGACGTCGGGCCCGCGCTGGCCGACCACTGGCAGGACGTCACCGCCGCCTTCCACGATCGGGACGCGCACGATCTCTACGTCTCGCCGGAGCGGATCACCGGCGAGCTCGACCGGCGCGCCCGGGTGCGGCTGGCCACGGTGATGCGCGACCAGCCAGTTGCGTTCCACGCCCAGGCCGCCGACGTGCCTGCCCGCTCGCTCAAGGATGCCGAGGCCGAGCTGGAGAAGCTGGTGCGCTCCGGGTACCGGACGGTCGTCGCATGGCCGCGCCGCGGCGAGGGCGAGAGGGCCGCGTACAACCTGGCCCGACTCACCGCCGCCTGGTCGGACGGCGAGGCGCCCGCGGACGCCGGGCTGCGGTTCGCCCAGGCCTCGCTACGCGACGGCTTCATCGCCGCGCCGCTGCGCCTCGCGGTCATACCACAGCACCGGCTGCTGCGCCGCCGACGCCCCGAGCGGCGTGAGGCGCCCCGGTCGGGGGTGCTGCGGTCGTTCGCCGACCTGCGCACCGGCGACATCGTCGTGCACGAGGACCACGGGATCGCCCGGTTCGCCGGCTTCGAGACCAAGACGGTGGCCGGGGTCACGCGCGACTACCTGTACCTCGAGTATCGCGGCGACGACCGGGTGTTCGTGCCCTCGGACCAGCTCGCCAAGATCTCGCGCTACGTGGGGGCCGGCGGCGAGCACCCGCCGCTGTCCCGGCTGGGAGGCACGCGCTGGGAGCAGATGAAGGCGCGGGCGCGCCGGGCCGCCCAGGAGCTCGCGGGGGAGCTGCTGAACCTCTACGCCGAGCGCCGGCGGCGCACCGGTCACGCCTTCGCGCCCGACTCCGACTGGCAGCGCGAGTTCGAGGAGCGCTTCCCATACCAGGAGACCGCCGACCAGGCCGACACGATCGACGCGGTCAAGGCCGACATGGAGGCGCCGCGGCCGATGGACCGCCTGATCTGCGGAGACGTCGGCTACGGCAAGACCGAGGTGGCGCTGCGGGCCGCGTTCAAGGCGGTCGAGGGCGGCAGGCAGGTGCTGATGCTGGTGCCCACCACGATCCTCGCCCAGCAGCACTACGGCACGTTCGCCGAGCGCCTGGCCGACTGGCCGATCCGGGTCGAGCACGTCTCGCGCTTCCGTCCGCCGGGCGAGCAGCGCGCCGCCATCCAGGCGTTCGCCCAGGGCGGCGTGGACATCCTCATCGGCACCCATCGGCTGCTGTCTCGCGACGTCCGGGCCCGGGACCTCGGGCTGCTGATCGTCGACGAGGAGCAGCGCTTCGGCGTCCGCCAGAAGGAGCTGCTGCGCCAGCTCAAGCTCAAGGTGGACGTCATCTCGCTGTCCGCCACCCCAATTCCCCGCACCCTGCAGATGTCCCTGGCCGGAGTGCGCGACATCTCGACCATCGACACCCCGCCCGAGGGACGCCGCCCGATCCGCACCTACGTCGGCGAGTACGACGAGGAGCTCGTGCGCGGCGCGCTCGAGCGCGAGCGGGCGCGGGGCGGGCAGGCGTTCTTCGTGCACAACCGGGTCGAGACCATCGACGAGACGGCCGAGCGCCTGCGGGGGCTGTGCCCGCAGCTGCGCTTCCTGGTCGCGCACGGACAGCTCGAGGAGCGCGAGCTCGAGCAGCGCATGCTGTCGTTCCTGCGCGGCGATGCGGACGTCCTGGTCTGCACCAGCATCATCGAGTCGGGCCTCGACATTCCGCAGGCCAACACCCTGGTGGTCGAGGACTCGCACGCCTTCGGGCTGGCGCAGCTCTACCAGATCCGCGGACGCGTCGGGCGCAGCCGGGAGCGGGCGTACGCCTACCTGCTGTACCCGTCGGCCGCGGCGCTGACCCCCGAGGCCGCGCAGCGGCTGACTGCGCTGTCCGACTACACCGAGCTGGGGGCGGGTGTGCGTATCGCGCTGCGGGACCTGGAGATCCGCGGCGCGGGCAACCTGCTGGGCGACGAGCAGTCCGGGCACGTGGCCGCCCTGGGGTTCGAGCTCTACCTGCAGATGCTCGACGAGGCGGTCGCCTCGCTGGGTCCCGACGGAGCGGTCGGTCGCGAGGAGCCGGTGCGCCTCGACGTCAACGTGGACGCCTACGTCCCGCCCGACTACATCCCCTACGAGCAGGCCAAGATCGAGGTTCACCGCCGCATCGCCGCCGCCCGCGAGGTGGCCGAGCTGCAGCTGCTGCGCGAGGAGCTCGAGGACCGGTTCGGCCCGCCGCCGACGCCGCTGCTCAACCTCATCGCGCTGCAGCAGGCGCGCATCAAGCTCGGCCAGGCCGGGGCCCGGGCGGTCTCGTTCCGCGGGGACCGTCTGGCGGTCACGCCGGTGGAGCTCGACTCGGTGCGCGCCCGGCGCCTGCGCGAGCAGATCCCCGAGGCGCTGTACGAGTCCGGCCGCTCCCAGGTGTCGGTGCGGGTGCCCGACCAGCCGGAGCGCCGGTTTCCGGCCGTCGTGCGGGCAGCCGACGTGCTGCTCTCGCTCACCCGGGAGGCGGCCTGACGGCCTCCGCCGGGCGTGACAGGCCACCGCCCGGCCGGCGTGGCGGCGGTCGGCGAGCTAGTAGGATCGGCGCCCGCGTGGCCTCCCCGCTTCGCTGCATCCCGGCGCTTGGCGCCTTTTTTGTGCTCGCGACCGTCCTTGCCGCGTGCGGCGGCATTCCCGGCAACGCCGTGGTCCGCGTCGACGATTCGGTGATCAAGCGCAACGCGTTCGACCACTGGATGCAGGTTGCCGCCGCCTCCTCGCAGCCTCCCGGTCAGGGCGCGGTCGCCGTGCCCGACCCGCCCTCGTTCACCAGGTGCGTGGCCGCCAAGCGCCGGAGTACTCCCCCGCCGCCTCGCGGTCGCCCCCAGATCACCGACGCGCAGCTTCAGGCGCAGTGCCGCCAGGAATACGAGGGCCTGCGCGACCAGGTGCTGCAGTTCCTGATCCAGGCGCAGTGGCTGCAGGGAGAGGCGGAGGACCAGGGCATCGAGGTCTCCTCCAAGGAGGTGCAGCGGTCCTTCGAGCAGCAGAAGCGCCAGTCCTTCCCCAGCGAGGCGGACTATCGGCGCTTCCTGCGCACCTCGGGCATGACCCAGCAGGACATCCTGCTGCGCGTGAGGCTGGACCTGGTGTCGAACAAGATCCGCGACAAGGTCATCCGCGCCAAGGGCAGGGTGACCGAGAAGCAGATCGCCGACTACTACAACCGCAACAAACGTCAGTTCTCGCAGCCGGAACGGCGCGACGTCGAGGTGGTGCTGACCAAGACCAGCGCCCGGGCGCAGCAGGCCAAGCAGGCGATCCAGGGGGGCACGCCATGGCCCTCGGTGGCCAGGACCTACTCGATAGACCAGACCTCGAAGGGGCGCGGTGGGCGGCTATCCGACGTCACCCCGGGCCAGCAGGAGCGGGCGTTCGACACCGCGGTGTTCCAGGCGCCCCGCGGCCGGCTGGAGGGCCCGGTCAAGACGCAGTTCGGCTACTACGTCTTCCGGGTGACCCGGGTCGTCCCGGGCTCCCAGCAGAGTCTCGAGCAGGTGCGCAACACGATCCGGCAGGTGCTGATCTCCCAGAACCAGGAGCAGGCGCTGCGCCGGTTCGTGACCCAATTCCAGAAGAAGTGGAAGGCGCGCACCACCTGCCGCGAGGGCTACATCATCGACAGCTGCAAGAACGCGCCCCCGCGCAAGCGGACGTCGACGGTTCCGCCCGGGGCGGTCCCGCCCCAGGGCGGCCAGCCGCAGGGAGCCCCGCCGCAGGGACCCCCGCCGCAGGGACCCCCGCCGCAGGGAGCCCCGCCGCAGGGAGCCCCGCCGCAGGGGGGCGGATCGCAGGGCGCCCCGCCGTCGGGGCCCTGACCTTGCGCCGCCAGCGGTGAGCCGGACGCAGATCCAGCGGTCCCTCCAACGGCTGGACGCGATCACGCGACGCCTGCGCCGCGATTGCCCCTGGGACCGTGAGCAGGACGAGCGCTCGATCGTCCCTCACACGGTCGAGGAGGCCTACGAGCTGGCCGACGCCGTCCATGCCGGCGACGACGCCAAGCTGGTTGACGAGCTAGGCGACGTGCTCTTCCAGGTGCACTTCCTCGCGCTGCTACTCGAGGAGCGTGGAGGCGGGGATCTCGGCGTGGTGGCCGAGCGCTGCGCCGAGAAGCTGATTCGGCGTCACCCGCACGTGTTCGGCGACGCGCAGGCTCGCACCGCGGCGGAGGTCCTGCGCAACTGGGACGCGATCAAGCGCGAGGAGCCGGGGCGCTCGCCGGAACTGTTCGCCGACGTGCCTGCGAACCTGCCGGCCCTGCTGCTGGCGCGCAAGGTCCAGCGGGGCGCCTCCTCCGCCGGGTTGGACTTGGGAGGCGGCGAGGCTTCGCTGTCGGAGCTGTGCGGGAAGGTGCAGGAGCTGGGGGACGCCCCCGACGGCGAGCGCTTCGCCGTCGTCGGCGAGCTGCTGTTCGCCGCCGTCGCCGCCGCCCGCCGGCTCGACGTGGACCCCGAGCTGGCGCTGCGGGCGGCGACCGGCCGCTTCCGGGCTCGGGATTCGCGGTAGCCTGCCGCGCCCGATCGGCGCCATGAGCCAGATCGAAGGCATACACGCCCGCCAGATCCTCGACAGCCGTGGCAATCCCACCGTGGAGGTCGAGCTGACGCTGCGCTCAGGGGCAGCGGGGCGGGCGGCGGTCCCGTCCGGCGCCTCGACCGGCGAGCTTGAGGCCAGGGAGTTGCGCGACGGCGGCGAGGCCTGGCTGGGCAAGGGCGTTCAGCGGGCGGTCGCCAACGTCAACCAGGAGATCGCCCCGGCGGTGTGCGGTCGCGACGCCTTCGATCAGCGAGGCCTCGACCGGGCGCTGATCGAGCTCGACGGGACGCCGGCGAAGTCGCGCCTCGGGGCGAACGCGGTCCTCGCGGTGTCGCTGGCCGCCGCCCATGCCGCCGCGGCCGAGGAGCGCCAGCCGCTGTGGCGGTACCTCGGCGGGGACGCGGCCCATCTGCTGCCGGTCCCGATGATGAACGTGATCAACGGCGGCGCGCACGCCGACAACCGGATCGACTTCCAGGAGTTCATGGTCGTCCCCCACGGGGCGTCGAGCTTCTCGGAGTGCCTGCGCATCGGCACCGAGGTCTTCCACCGGCTCAAGCGGACCCTGCACGAGCGCGGGCTGAGCACGGCGGTGGGCGACGAGGGAGGCTTTGCGCCCGACCTGGAGTCCAACGAGGCGGCGCTGGAGGCGCTCGTGGCCGGGATCGCCAGCGCCGGCTACCGGCCCGGCGAGGATGTGGCCATCGCGCTGGACCCGGCCACCAGCCAGCTGTACCGGGACGGCGCCTACCGCCTCGAGCACGAGGGGCGCACGCTGTCGGCCGCCGAGCTGAGCGCGTACTGGGCGGACCTGGCCGTCCGCTACCCCGTGGTGTCCATCGAGGACGGGATGGACGAGAACGACTGGGACGGCTGGGAGGAGCTGACCGAGCGGCTGGGGGGCGGCCTCCAGCTCGTGGGGGACGACTTGTTCGTCACCAACCCACGCCGCCTGCGCGAGGGCATCGAGCGCGGGGTGGCCAACGCCATCCTGGTCAAGCCCAACCAGATCGGAACTCTGACCGAGACCCTGGATGCGATCCGCATCGCGCAGGACGCGGGGTACGCCACCGTCATGTCGCACCGCTCGGGCGAGACCGAGGACGTGACCATCGCCGACCTGGCCGTGGCCACCGGCTGCGGTCAGATCAAGGCCGGCGCCCCGTCGCGCTCGGACCGGGTGGCCAAGTACAACCAGCTCGTGCGGATCGAGGAGGCGCTCGGCGCCGACGCCGGCTTCCCGGGCCGATCGCTGTTCGGCGCCTGACCTGCGGCCGGCAGGAGCCGGGCGGCCGGTGGCGAACGCCGTCGCATGGCCTCGGCGCGCGCCTCCGCTGCCGCCCGATCCCGCGTCCGTCCCGCGCCGCGCCGGCGGCCGCGCGCCGCTGCGCGCCCGGCCGCGGGCGTGCGCTGGGATCGCCTCGCGCGCATCACCCTGCTGCTGGTGCTCGCCGGCATCCTGCTGCTCTACGTCGGTCCGGCGTTGTCCTACGTCCAGACCTGGCGCGAGTCCAAGGCCAGACAGGCCGACCTGCGAGCCCTCCAGCGGGAGAACGCCCGGCTGCTGGCGCGACGGCGCGCGCTGCGCGAGCCGCGATCGCTCGAGCTCCAGGCGCGCGCCATGGGTATGGTCCGGCGGGGCGAGCGAGCCTTCGTGATCGAGGGGCTCAGGGCCCGCGGCTGAGGGCCACAGCGGCGATCCCGGCGATCGCTAGCCTGCCCGCGACGTGAGCTTCGACAACGCGATCTTCCAATGGGACGACGGACAGCGACGCCTGCGCGAGGCGCCCGCGGAGGAGCGCGCCGCGCTCGAGCGAGTCACCGACCGCATCGTCGCCGAGCTGCGGCGCCGGCTGGGCGGAGCGTTCACCACGGCTGAGCTCGCCGAGCTGTACCAGCGCGGCACAGACTGGTGCCTCGAGGTGGCGGTCTCGACCGCGCCCGACCGCCCGCGTGCCTGGGACCTCGCGACCGTGGCCGACGCCGCCTTCGCCCGCTACGTTCGCGAGGCGGTGGACTTCGCCGGCGGGCGCCGCGTCGATGCCTAGGGGCCGTCGCCGTCCCGGTCGCCGGCGCGGCGAATCACGATCTGGTCCTCCTCGACCGTCACCTCGATCGGACGGTGCCCCGCCCAGTGCTCGGCGTAGATCGGGTCGTCCTGGACCGCTGCGTCCAGCCACAGCCCATAGCCCTCCTCGCCATGGTCGAAGGTTCCCTCCAGGGTCACCGGGCCCGTGCGCCGGCGCCCGCGTCCGCCTCGGCGCCCGCGCCGCCGGGCCCGGCCCTGGGCCGGAGCCTGGTCCTCGCCGTCGCCCTCCCCCGGCCCAGCCTCGGAGGCCTCGCCCGCATCACGATCCTCGGCCTGCGCGGCGTCGAGCTCGGCGGCGATCAGCGCGTCGTCCTCGGCCCGCAGGTCGACCTCCTCTTGGAACCCCTCCGTGCCCTCCCCCTCGTCTGGGGCCAACTCGTTGTCGCGCTTGAACGCCTGTATCTCCTGCACCGTCACCTCGAGCTGATGGGCGATCCAGGCGTCTGTCCGACCCTGGCGCACCCAGGCACGGATCTGGTTCAGGTGGGGCCGCAGCGACCTTCGGGCCATGGGCGCGCGGAGCCTAGCGAAACCCCCGAGCGCCGGGCCGTGGCGGTCCCCGGCGCCCGCCCGCGCCGGGCGGCCGGCACGTTTGCATCGCACCGGCCGACGTGCTGTAGTGGCGGCAACTAGTCGTCCGCGTGCGCCGCGGCGGGAAGGCATGGTCATGCTGGTTCTGACGCGCAAGTCCAACCAGAGCATCATGATCGGCGACGACATCGAGGTCTCGGTCCTGTCGGTCACGGGGGAGAAGGTGCGCATCGGGATCCAGGCCCCGAGGGACATCCCGGTCTTTCGCAAGGAGGTCTACGTAGAGATTCAGCAGGAGCGGGCGCAGGGGGGCGCCCGCGAGCAGGTCGACGAGGCGCTGCGCCGGCTGGGCGACTGACCCTGCCGCCCGCTCAGCCGATCACGTAGTACAGCGCCTCGAACATCGCGATCGTCACCAGCACGGCGGTCGCGATCAGCGACAGCATGAGGAGGAAGAAGCGCAGCGAGCTGCGCTGCTCGCGTCGCGCCACCCGCCGCTCCCGGGAGCGGTGGGCCGCGGTGCGGCGCAGATGCTCGCGCCGGGTCCGGTCCAGCATGACCTCCTCGGCGAACGCCCGCTCGAGCTGGGCGATGCTCTGACGCATCCTCATGGCGGCTGGAAGCTATACCACCGGGCGACGTCGACATAACATCGACTCAACGGCATTCTCGCCACAGGCCCCCGCCGGCCAGGCGCGCCCGCCGCTCCAGGCGGCGAAACTCTCCGGCGTGGGCGACGTTCGGCGGGATCGTGAGGATTGCCGCGAACCCGTCGCGCACCAGCGCGGCGTTGACGAACACCCCGTCCCGGCGTCGGTAGACGTAGGCCAGCAGGCGGCCATAGCGGTCGCGGGGCTCGGCGTCGGTGCGCAGTAGCACCGCCCGCCCGCCCACCAGCCGGCGGTTGTACTCGGTCGCCGCCTGGCCGAAGCACTGCACCGGAGTGCCGGGCCTGTGGGTCTCCGGGGTATCGACGCCGATGTAGCGGACGGTGTCGCGGTGCCCGCCGATCGAGACCTTGACGGTGTCGCCGTCGATAACCCGCGTGACGATGGCTGCCACGGTGGCGTTGCGCCCGAGGCTCGTCTCCCTCGGGCCGCTCAGGCCGTGCAGCGCCACGGCCGCCACCACGGCGAAGAGGATCAGCCAGGGTGCCGCTCGGTGCCAGCGCACGCCCGGACGCTAGCGCCGCTCGGGCCGAGGTCAGCCGACCGGCGCCTTGCTGCCCTCGGCCTTGCTGTAGACGTTGACGAACCGCAGGTAGTTGTCCGCGATCTGAGCCGCGGCCGCGTCGCGCTCGAGATCGCCGGCGAGGAAGCCCTTGAGCGGATCGCCCCAGATCGAACGACCGATCGCGAAGCCGACGAATCCCTCCACCGGCGCGGCCTGCGTGAGCCAGTGGTCGACCTTGTCGTCGTCCGCGCCGCGGCCCAGCAGCACGCAGACCACGCCGTCGCGGCCGCCGGCCCGCGTCTGCTCGGCCAGCATCTCGGCGTCCGATCGCTCCTCGACGCCCTCGATCTTCCAGACGTCGGGCTCCACGGCGGCGGCCTGCAGCTCCTCGATGGCTCCGCGCATGAGCTGCGGTCGAAGCTCGGCGTCGTAGCGGTCGGTGTCCGCGTCCACCGAGGCGAGCTGCTGCTCGGTTGCCGGGACCAGCAGCTCGAACAGGAACTTGCGCTCGCGCTCGTGCAGCCAGTCCGACAGCCGGCGCAGGCGCGGCGACTGCCGGCGGTTCATGCCCTCGTCGCCCTCGGGGTTGTAGCGGACCAGCACCTTGGAGAAGTCCGGATCGAAGCGCTCGATGTGCTCGCCGAACTCGTCGCCGTACTCGAAGTCGAACTCGTCCTGCCCGCTCTTCTCGACCGGCATGGCGAGCCTGACCCCTCGGTCGCGCGCCTGCGTGGGGATGTCGCCGCCGAACTGCTCGTCCACCAGCGCTCCGGTCACCCGCGGCTCGGCGCCTCGGTCCAGGGCCCCCGCCAGCCCCTCGTAGATCAGGTGCTTGCCGTCGGCGATGCGCTCGGTCTCCTCGGGACTGGGCTCCCCCTGGATCCCGAACCACTTCTTCTGGAACGACCCGCGGTGGTCGAACGCCAGGATGTAGAGCTTGCCGTCGTAGCCAAGGCCCATTCCACGCCCCCCGTCAGAACTAGTTTGCGACGCCGGCCGCCAGTCTAGTGCGCCGCAATCACGGTCTCAGAGCCGCCGGACCCGGCGGATACGCTTGCCGCGCATGGAGCACCGGTTCACCGGCCCGCCGTTCACGATCGGGATCGAGGAGGAACTGATGATCCTCGACGCCGACACCCTGGAGCTGTCGAACTCGATCGAGGTCATGCTCGAGGCGGTCGAGACCGACGGCCTGAAGGGCGAGATCAAGCCGGAGCTGATGGAGTCGGTGCTCGAGATCGCGACGACGCCGTGCCGGGACACCGCGGAGGCCGGCGCCCAGCTGCGCCGCCTGCGCCGCGAGGTGCGCGAAAGCGCAGGCACCCGGGGGCTGACGATCGGCTCGGCGGGCACGCATCCCTTCGCGATGTGGGAGGACCAGCGGATCGTCGCCCGCCCCCGCTACCGCGACCTGGTCAGCGCCCTGCGCTTCGTGGCGCGCCAGGAGATCATCTTCGGGGTCCACGTCCACGTCGGACTCGACGACCCGGACAAGGCCATCCACGTCGCCAACGGGATGCGGGTGCACATCCCGGTCCTGCTGGCCCTGTCGGCGAACTCCCCGTTCTGGCGCGCGGACGCCACCGGCCTGTCGTCGACCCGCACGCCGATCTTCCGCGCCTTCCCGCGCGTGGGGATCCCGCCCACCTACCGCGACTGGGAGGACTACCAGCGGCGCATCGACTTCATGCAGGGATGCAACGTGATCGAGGACTACACCTACCTCTGGTACGACGTGCGCCCGCACCCCAACTTCGGGACCGTGGAGATCCGAGTCATGGACGCGCAGACCCGGGTCGAGCACACGCTGGCCCTGGGCGCGCTGGTGCAGGCGCTGGTCAAGGAGCTGGCCGAGCACTTCGACGCCGGCAAGCGGCTGTCGAGATACCCGCACGAGATGATCGACGAGAACAAGTGGCTGGCCGCCCGCCACGGCCTGGAGGGTGAGCTGATTGATCTGCCCTCCCGCCAGCGGGTGACCAGCCGCCAGCTGGCCCGGCGCCTGCGAGACCGGATGCGCGAACACGCCCAGGATCTGGGTACGGAGGCGGAGCTCGAGGGCATCGAGGACCTGATCGCCCACGGCAACGGCGCCAGCCGCCAGGTCGTGGTCTACGAGGCCAACCACGACCTGCGCGAGCTGATGTCCGAGATCGTCGCCGCAAGCCGGGAGTAGGGCCGGGCGCGCCGTGGCATCGGGCCGCAGGCGTCGCGCATTGGCCGGGCAGCGTGGGTAGCGGCCGGGCGCGGGTAGCACGCCGGCCCGACGCCTGCGCTCCCTGCGCCTAGAATCGGCTCATGTCCAGCGGCGCCGACCTGTTCGTCGTGTGCAAGACCTGCGGGTCGGAGGTGAGCGCCTTCGTCACCGAGTGCCCCTACTGCGGGACGCGCCTGCGCAAGCGGGCGCCCAAGCTCGATCGCGCCGGCGCTCCGCCGCGTCGGCGCCGGCCGGGGGTGCGACGCCTTCGCCGCGACCGGCCCAGGCTCGGACGCCTGCGCCCGGGCGAGATGCCGGGCATCCGCTATGACACGCGGCCCTTCGCCACGATCGTGCTGGTGGTGGCCGGCGTCGGGGTGACGCTGGCGTCGCAGGTCGGGCTGGTGGCGTTGCGCGACATGGCGGTCTTCGGACCGCTCGAGGATGAGTGGTGGCGCGTGGTGACCGCTCCCTTCGCCTACGACAACAGCGGCTACCTGCTCTGCGCCTCGGTGGGGATCGGGCTGTTCGGATGGCTGCTCGAGCGCCGTCACGGCGCCTGGGCTCCCATCCTGGTGTTCGCCGCCGGCGGGGCCGGTGGCATGCTCGCCGCGGACGCGGTCGAGACCATCCCGGTGGCCCTGGGCGGCAACGGCGCCGCCCTGGCGATGCTCGGCGCCTGGGTGGTGCCCGACCTCCAGGAGCGCCGCCACGGCGACACCGACTCCGACCTGATCGGCGTGGCCGTCATCGCCGCGGTCCTGCTGCTGCTCCCGCTGGCCGTCCCGGAGGCCAACCCGTTCGCCGGGGTGGCCGGCGGGGTCATCGGCCTGGTCCTGGGCGTGCCGCTCGCCGCGCTCAGCCGCCGACTCTGATCGAGCCCGCGGGCCCCTCGGTGAGCCGTCCGATCACGGGGCCCGGGACGGCACCGGCGCGCTCGGCGACAACCGCGACCAGCAGCCCGCCGGAGGTCATGGGGTCGGTGAGGAGCCACCGCCGGGCCGGCGCCACGGCGTCGTCGAAGCGGGCGAACCTCTGGGCGTGGCGCGCGTTCGCCCTCGCCCCGCCGCTCACCGCGTCCTCGGCGGCGAGCAGCTCCAGCGTGCCCTCGATCGCCGGGACAGCCGAGGCCTCCACCTCGGCGGCCACCCCGCTGGCCGCGGCCAGCTCGTGCAGATGGCCAAGCAGCCCGAACCCGGTCACGTCGGTGACCGCATGGGCGCCGGCCGCCCGGGCGGCGGCGGCGGCGTCGCGGTTGAGCTCGACCATGACCTCCACCGCGCGGGCCACCCGCGCGCCGTCGGCCAGGCCGCGCTTGGCCGCGGTGGCCACCGCACCCACCCCCAGCGGCTTGGTCAGCACGAGCGCGTCGCCTTCCCGACCGCCCGCATTGGTGATGACCTGCTCGGGGTGGACGGTGCCGGTGACCGCCAGGCCGTACTTGGGCTCGGGGTCGTCGATCGAGTGCCCGCCCACGATCGCGGCCCCGGCGGCGCTCGCCACGTCGCCTCCTCCCCGCAGGATCTCGCGCAGGACATCGCCGCCCAGCCGCTCCAGCGAGAAGGCGACCAGGTTGAGCGCGCTGACCGGCGCGCCGCCCATCGCGTACACGTCGGAGAGCGCGTTGGCGGCGGCGATGCGCCCGAAGTCGTATGGGTCGTCGACGATCGGGGTGAAGAAGTCCACGGTCTGGATGAGCGCGAGGTCGTCGCGCAGGCGGTAGACGCCGGCGTCGTCGGCGGTCGCGGGGCCGACCAGGACGGCGGGATCGTCGACGGCGCGCAGCCCGCGCAGCACCCCGGCCAGCTCGTCCGCGGGGAGCTTGCAGCCGCAGCCGGCGCCGCGGGACAGGGAGGTGAGGGCGGCGGGCACGCCCGTATGATGACGCGGTGCTCGAGGGGCCCTACAGCGACGAGGAGATCGACGCCGCGGTAGCCGCCCTGGCCAGGCCCGCCCGCTTGGCGGGCGCCCAGGACGCGGTCGCCCGCTTCGCGCCACAGCTCCAACGGATCCTCGACGACGCCCTCGATAGCGGCGGATGGTTCGGCCAGGCGCACGAGGCGGAGGTGTCCAAGGCCGCGGCCGCGGCCGATGTCGCGGACCGCCAGCGCGCCGTGCGCGCGCTGGTCACCGAGGAGACGCGGCTGGGAATGATGGTCGGCGTGGCGGTCGGGATCGAGCTCGCGCGCGAACTTGCCAAGCATCCCCACCACAAGGAGGACTGATGGACATCCGCTTCCTGGGCCACGCGGCGTTCGAGCTGTCCGACGGCGACACCCGGGTGCTGGTCGACCCGTTCCTCTCGGGCAATCCCAAGGCCGCCGTCGGACCCGAGGACGTCGATCCCACCACGATCCTGCTCACCCACGGACACGCCGACCACATCGGCGACACGGTCGACATCGCCAAGCGCAGCGGGGCTCCGGTGGTGGCCATCGTCGAGCTGGCGCAGGAGATCGGGCAGGACGACGTCGAGGTGTTCGATCCCAACCTGGGAGGCACGGTCAAGTTCGACTGGGGATGGGTCAAGCTGGTGCCCGCCTGGCACACCTCGACGACGCCGAAGGGCACGGTCAACACCCCCGCCGGGCTGCTGATCGGCTTCGGGGGCACGGTCGTCTACCACCTCGGCGACACCGCCCTGTTCTCCGACCTGCAGCTCATCGCGCGCCGCGGCGACCCGGTCGACGTCGCCCTGATGTGCATCGGCGGCCACTACACGATGGATCGCCTGGACGCGGTGGTCGCCGCCGAGCTGGTGGCGGCCAAGACCGTCATCCCGTGCCACTACGACACCTTCCCGCCCATCGAGACCGACGCCCAGGCGTTCAAGTCCGAGGTGGAGTCAAGCACCGACTCCAGCGTGGTGGTCATGTCGCCGGGCGAGACCCACTCCGCGTGACGCATGCGATCGTCCTGATCGCCGCCGAGCGGACGGCGCTGCCCACCCTGGGTGGGATCCTCGCCGACGTGGAGGGGGTCGGCGAGGCCTACTCGGTGACCGGCGAGTGGGACTTCGTGGCGATCGTGCGGGTGCCCGAGCACGAGCGCCTGGCCGACGTGGTCACCAACCGGATCGGCCAGCTCGAGGGGGTCACCAGGACCCAGACCATGGTCGCGTTCGAGGCCTTCTCGCGCCATGACCTCGAGGCGCTCTTCTCGATCGGGCAGTAGGCAATGTCGGCGTCGGCAACCGCGCGCCCCGGCCGGGCGCGAACCACAGCGAGCGGTCCTTCCAGTCGTGCGCCATGAGCAGGCTTCCGGTCGCGGCCAGCGCGGCCGTGCCGCCGCTGCTCAAGCGGTGCGTGGCAAGCGCCCCCAGCGCGGCCAGGGCGAGGACGGTTCCCGTCGCGCCGTGGTGGCAGCGGTGCCCGAACACCCATACCTGGCGGGTCACCGAGTCGTACCGGACGGCCCGGGGGTACCGGGGGATGAGCTGTCCGTCCATGGGGCTCGACCGCGATCCCGTTGCGCTGAGCCTGTTTAGAGCCGGGCTCGGACGGAAGGCATGAGCGCGGGCCGCCGGCCGGCCCGCGTCGCATCGGCGCTCGCGCTCGGTGCCCTGCTCGTCGCGGCGGCGGGATGCGGGGGCAAGGGCGGGGCCACATCCGGCGCGTCGGGTCCGGCGCGCCCGTCCACCACCGCCGCCCCCTCCAGGGCCCCAACGGCCACGGCCCCGTCGCCTCGGCGCGCTCGCCGCCACCCGGTCCCCGGGGGCGAGCTGCCGGCCCGGGTCCGCGCCACGTTCACCGTCCGGGGCCGGCGGCTGACCCCGCGCGTGGTGAGCGTTCCGCCGTTCCTGGCGGTGAGGGTCAGCGCAGCGGCGGCCGACGGGCGGTCCCACGTCGTCACCATCGCCGCGGATCGCGTCTACCGCCTGGCGGTGGGGCCGAGCCGGCGCGCCGCCGTGGTGCTCCCGGGCCAGCGGCCGGGCCGCTACCCGGTGCGGGCCGGCGGAGCGAGGGCGACGCTGGTGGTCGGCGGCGAGCCCGGCGGGTGAGCCAAGCCAGCCTCGCGCCCGGGGAGGAAGATGGCTGGCCAGCCAGCCAGTCCTGCGCTAGGCTCCGGCTTCCCGAGTGAAGAGAGGCGAGCGTGTCCGATAGGGGCCTCCAGCGCACCGAACGTCAGGACTTCCAGGCCACCTCCGACCCCGCCGTCCTGGAGTCGGCCGACCGGGGCGAGGCGCAGCTTCTGAGCTACGGCGAGCTCTATCGGCTGTGGGAGCGCCAGCAGTGGCGAACCCAGGATCTCGACTTCAGCCAGGACCGCATCGACTGGCAGGAACGCATCGATCCGGAGGAGCGTGTCGCCCGCATGTACGGCCTGTCGTCGTTCTTCATCGGCGAGCAGCGGGTCACCGAGGAGCTCGGGCCGATGATGCGCGCGGTCCCCGACCGCGACGCGCAGATCTTCCTCAGCACGCAGATCGCCGACGAGGCGCGCCACGTGCGCTTCTTCGACCGCTTCTACTCGGAGGTCGGCGTGCTGGACTCGGACAACCTCCAGGAGCGCCTGCAGGAGACGTCGGAGCACCTCAACCCCGAGTTCGAGGTGCTGTTCGACGAGATGCTCGGGGGTCGGGTCGAGCGGCTGGCGAGCGAGCCCGAGGACTTCGAGGCGCTGGTCGAGGCGGTGACCATCTACCACATGGTCATCGAGGGGATGCTCGCCCTCACCGGCCAGCACACGATCATCTCCTACAACGAGGCGGTCGGGACGCTGCCTGCCTTCGTCGAGGGGTTCATCAACGTGGCGCGCGACGAGCACCGCCACGTCGCGTTCGGCGCTCGCTTCCTGCGCGACGCCGCCCACCGGGACCCGCGCTATGGCGAGGCGATCCAGCGCGCGCTGACCGAGGTACTGCCCGCGGCGGACGGAGTCCTGCGCCCGAAGTGGATGGGCGACGACATAGACGACGACACCGTCATCTTCGGGACCAGCGTCGCGGAGTCGCGCGCCTTCGCGGCGCGGGCCCTGGACCGCCGCCTGAAGGTGATCGGCCTGGCCGCCGCGGCCTAGGCGTGGGCGCCGACCGCGGCCAGCGCGTCGGCGACGCAGGCGTCACGGACCTGGCCGGGCTGGACCCGGAAGGCCTCCGGCACACCCGGGGCTGCCTGGCGCACGCCGACGCCCACCCGGGCGAGGTGCATGGTGCCCAGGGCCTGGACGTAGAGGCGGTTGGCGGCGAAGGCGGCATCGTCGATCGCGAACGCGCCGCTGGCGGCGCCGGCCGCGAGGATCCGCTCCAGCGGCCCGAGGCAGGCCGCCATGCCCTGGCCCAGCCGAAACCACACCGCCTCGGAGACGCCCTCGCGAAGCTCGCCCGCCGGCCGGCGCATCAGGGACAGGGCGCAGTCCAGGAACGCGGGGTACTCCAGGCAGAAGTCGGTGTAGCGCTCCCAGCCCTCGCGCAGGCGGGCGACGGGCTCGGCGGAGGCGTCGACTCCCTCCAGGCGCTCGGCGAGCTCGTCCAGGTACAGCGTCACGGTGAGGACGAAGAGCTCATCCTTGGACGCGAAGTGGCGATAGATCAGCGCCTTGTTGATCCCCACCGCCCGGGCGATTTCCTCGATGGGGGCGTCCTGCATGCCCCGCTCGTCGAACAGCGCCCGGGTGGCCAGGACGATCTCGCGCTCGCGCCGGCGGCGCGGTGGGCGACGGGCCGTTTGACCGGCACGGGCGGCGCGGGCGGAGATGGCCACGCCGGGAGTCTACCCGAACTGTAAACGTTGGATACAACGAAGGTTTGACGATCGTTTACATTGGGGAGGTTCAAGACATCCGACTTCCGAGGACGTGACCATGCAAGCCAGCACCACCGCCGCCGAGGCGGTTGCCGCCGCGACCCAGCCGACCGAGCCAGGATCCACGCCCTTCTCCCTGGCCCTGACTCAGGACCAGCGCGACATCCGCGATTGGGTGCACGGCTTCGCCGAGCAGGTCGTCCGACCGGCGGCCGCCGAATGGGACGAGCGCGAGGAGACCCCTTGGCCGGTCATCCAGGAGGCGGCCAAGATCGGGCTCTACGGGTTCGAGTCGCTCGCTCAGTTCTGGGCGGACGAGAGCGGCCTGCTGCTGCCGATCGTCAACGAGGAGCTGTTCTGGGGCGACGCCGGCATCGGCATGGCCATCATGGGGACCACCCTGGCCGTGGCCGGCATCTTCGCCAACGGGACCCCCGAGCAGCTCGGCGAGTGGGTGCCTCGGTGCTACGGCTCGCCCGAGGACCCCAAGGTGGCGGCGTTCTGCGTGTCAGAGCCCGACGCCGGCTCGGACGTCTCGTCGCTGCGCACCCGGGCGCGCTACGACCAGGCCAAGGACGAGTGGGTGCTCAACGGCCAGAAGGCGTGGGCCACCAACGGCGGCATCGCCGACGTCCACGTGGTGGTGGCGTCGGTCGAGCCGGAGCTGCGCGCCCGCGGGCAAGCCTCGTTCGTGATCCCGCCCGACACGCCCGGGCTGGAGATGGGCACCAAGGTCCTCAAGCACGGGCTGCGGGCGTCGCACACCGCCGACGTCTTCCTGGACGACTGCCGGGTTCCGGGATCGTGCCTGCTTGGCGGCAAGGAGCGGCTCGACGAGCGCCTGGCCCGCGCCCGGGCGGGCGAGCGCGCCCGCTCCCAGGCGGCCATGCGCACCTTCGAGGTCTCCCGGCCGACCGTCGGCGCCCAGGCGCTGGGGATCGCGCGGGCCGCCTACGAGTATGCGCTCGACTACGCCAAGCAGCGCTCGCAGTTCGGCCGTCCGATCATCGACAACCAGGCGATCGCCTTCGCGCTGGCCGACATGAAGATGGAGATAGACGCGGCCCGCCTGCTGGTGTGGCGGGCCTCGTGGATGGGCCGCAATGGCCATCCCTTCGATTCCGCCGAGGGCTCGATGAGCAAGCTCAAGGCTGGGGAGGTTGCGGTCTGGGTCACCGAGCGCGCGATCCAGATCCTGGGCGGCAACGGCTACACGCGCGAGTACCCGGTGGAGCGCATGCACCGGGACGCCAAGATCTACACGATCTTCGAGGGCACCTCGGAGATCCAGCGCCTGGTCATCTCGCGCGCCATCTCCGGCGTCGCCATCCGGTAGCCATGGCCGTCGCCAACCAAATCGAGCCGGCCGAGATCCGCCTCCACGGGCACCGGGTGAGTTACCGGATCGGGGGATCGGGCCCTGTGATCGTGCTGGTGCACGGCGTCACCAGCTCGTCGGAGAGCTGGGAGCCGGTGCTGACGCTGCTGGCCGAGCGCTTCACGGTGGTGGCCCCCGATCTGCTGGGC
>DATAEY010000122.1:0-2322 GCA_036257715.1 Solirubrobacteraceae bacterium
GGGCCGTGTCCCATGGGACAGTCATGGGACAGTCGACCCCCCATCCCAGCGGTCCTTAGCGGTCCTCAGCGGTCTAACTCAGGCACGAAACCGCTGCTCAGCACGGGTCCACGTATCTATCTGTTACGCCGTCGCCGCGGCCACCAGCGTGCGGCCGGGGATCACCAGGGCGCCGTCGGGCCCGGCGAACGGGGTCAGGGCCCGCTGCAGCGCGGCGCGGATGTCGTCGCGCTCGGCCGCGGGCCGCGCCTCGACCATCTCGGCGAACGGTCGCGAGACGTCGAGGGTCGTCTCCCACCAGTCGTCGAAGCTTCGGTAGGCCATGGCCAGGTCGATCGCGTCGACCTCGATCTCGGCGAACCCGGCCTGTGCCAGCAGCGCCTCGATGCGGCCCGCCGCGGAGAGGGCGAACATCCCTGGCTCCGCGGGCGTCGGGGGCGGGAGGTCCAGGCGGCGCCGTGTCTCCTCGACGGCCGCGGCCGCCCAGGGATTGCGTTCCGGCGCGTCCCAGGCCGCCAGCGCGACCCGGCGCCCCGGGCGAAGCACGCGCCTGGTCTCCTGAACACCCGCCGCCTGGTCGGCCAGGAGCATGTACCCCCACCGGCACAGGACGGCGTCGACGCTGGCCGTCTCGAGGTCCAGCGACTCGGCGTTGAGCGCGCGGAACTCGACGTTGTCGACGCCGAGTTGGCGGGCGCGCTCGCGCGCGACGTCCAGCATCGGCTCGGCGAAGTCGGAGCAGATCAGCTTCCCGGTCGGGGCCACCCGATCCGCCGCCGCAAGCCCGGTGTCGCCGGGTCCGGCGGCCAGCTCGAGCACCACCTGGCCGGGGTGCGGCGAGACGGCGTCGATCATCCACCTGGTCACCGGAGCGGCGATTCGCTGGAGGGCCTCGCGGCGGCGCGACCAGCCGGCCGCCGCCCGCTGCCAGCGCTCCAGGCTGGCCTCACGGTAGGCGTCGGCGTCCACCCGCCTAGTCCAGCAGGTCGCGGCGCAGCTTGCCCGACGCGGTCCGCGGCAACGACGGGACCAGCTCGATCGTCCTGGGCACCTTGAATCGGGCCAGCCGGTCGCGGCAGTGCGCGCGCAGCTGCTCGGCGGAGACGCGCCGGCCCGGGATCGGAACCACCGCCGCCACCACCGCCTCGCCCCACTCGGGGTCGGGACGGCCGTGCACCGCCGCCTCGGCGACGTCGGGGTGGGACTCGAGCACGGCCTCGACCTCCGCCGGCGCGACGTTCTCGCCGCCGCTGATCACCAGCTCCGCCTTGCGGCCGGTCACGGTGAGGCGCCCCCGGCCATCCAGCCGGCCGAGGTCGCCGGTGTGCAGGAAGCCGTCGACGCCCACCGCGCCGGGCGCCACCGAGGGCCCGGCCACCAGGATCTCGCCGTCGGGGGCGATCTCCACCGTGGTGCCGTCGAGGGGCCGCCCCGCGGTGGACGGCTCCCCGATCTCGGACGTGGTGACCTGCGAGCAACCCTCGGTCACGCCATAGGTCTGGGCCAGCGGGAAGCCCGCCTCCATGGCGGCCTGCGCCAGCCGGCCCGACAGCGGCGCCCCGCCCACCAAGGCGCATTGCAGCGCGGGGCCGGGGCGCGCTCCCGAGCCCACCAGCCGGCCGAGCATCGTGGGGACCAGGGAGACCAGCGTGACCCGCCGGCTGGCGAGCGCCGTCGCCACCGCATCCGCGTCGAAGCGCTCGTGCAAGATCGCGGTCGTGCCGTAGATGGCGCTGCGCACCACGATCGAGAGTCCTCCCACGTGCGACAGCGGCAGCGCGCAAAGCCAGCGCTGCGCGGACTGGACGCCCAGCCGCGCCGCCGATCCCTGCGCGCTGGCCTCCCAGTTTCCGTAGGTCAGCTCCACCGGGCGGGAGCGGCCGGTCGTGCCGGAGGTGTGGACCACCGCGGCGACCGCCTCGGGCGGCCGGCGGGTGACGTCCGCCTCGGCCTCCGGGCCGTCGAGCGGCTCCACGAGCACCAGCGCGGTCCCGGACGTCTGCGCCGCGCGCTCTGCGGCGCCGAGGCGGAGGTCGATGGGGACGGCGACGGCGCCCAGGCGAAGGCAGGCGTGGAAGGCCTCCACGAAGGCGATCCCCGCGGGCAGCGCCAGCCCCACGCGGTCGCCCGGGCCGACTCCGCGCGCCGCCAGCCGACGGGCGCCGCGTGCCGCGCGCCCGTCGAGCTGCCCATAGGTGACCGCCTGGCCGTCCGCCTCCAGCGCGACGCGATCGGGCCGCCGCGCGGCGGCGCCCCGCAGCCACGCGACGGCGCTCATCCTCGTGCGGTCAGCCCCTGGTGATCGGCTTGGTGCACACGTCG
>DATAEY010000123.1:0-5787 GCA_036257715.1 Solirubrobacteraceae bacterium
GGTCTGAGCCCGGCGACCCCTCCCCGTCGATGGCCGCGCCAGCTCGACGCGGCGGTCGCCCACCTGCGCCGCGCCGACCCCGTGATGCGCCGGCTGATCGACTCGGTCGGCGAGCTGGGGCGCCGCGGCCGCCGGCCGGTCGACCGCGACGACCACTACGGCGCCCTGGTTCGCTCGATCGTCGGGCAGCAGCTGTCCTCCAAGGCGGCCTACGCGATCAACACGCGCATGCTCGAGCGCTTCGGCGGACGGCCGCCCCGTCCGACCGAGATCCTCGGATCCGAGCCCGAGGAGCTGCGCGCGGCGGTGGGGCTGTCCCGGGCCAAGGTCGGCTTCCTGCGGTCGCTGGCCGAGCACGTCCTGTCCGGCGAGCTGGAGCTCGAGCGAATGGACACCCTCCCGGACCACGAGGTGGTGCGCGAGCTCGTGGCGGTGAAGGGGATCGGAGAGTGGACCGCCCACATGTTCCTGATCTTCCACCTCGAGCGTCCCGATGTCCTGGCCGTGGGCGACCTAGGGATCCGCGCCGCGATCCGGCGCGCCTACGGGCTGCCGGAGCTCCCGGCGCCGGCCGAGATGGAGAGCATCGCCCGGCCGTGGCGCCCGCACCGCTCGACCGCCTGCCGCTTCCTGTGGCGCTCGCTGGACAACGAGCCGGCGTAGCGCCCGCCGCCGGCGCGGGGCCGCGGCGGGATCAGCGGCAGGCGAGCGGGAGCGGCGGCGGCGGATCGGACGACGAGCGCCGCAGGCCCCAGGCTCGCCACAGCGCATACGCCGGGTACAGCCGGCGAAGGCGAGGGTCGGCGAGCCCCACCGTGAAGGCGGGGTCCTCGCGAAACGTGTACTGGAGCGCCAGGTCGATGCGCGGGTCGCCGTACCAGCGCAGCAGCAGGCCGTTCAGCCGCTGGCATCCCAGGCGCAGGACGCGGGGGTTGAGGCTGCGGCGCCTGTGCGGCCCCGCCCGGCCGACGCCGGTCTCGGTGATCCAGAAGCGCCGCGGGGGGCCGGGGCAGCCGCGCGCGTCGACCGCCTGCTCGAGCGCGGCCACATCGTCGGCATCGCCGACGTACTGGTGCTGGCTCCAGATCTCGCCCGCGCAGGCCACGTCCTGGGGCAGGCCCCGGACGAACTCGGCGGTCTCGGTCAGGCGCGGACGCGGCGCGAACGGGCTGGACAGCTCGCCCAGCACGATCTGCTGGCCGCCGGGCGCGGCGTCGAGGGCGGCCTTGAGCGTGCGGACCAGCGGGGCGTAGAGCGCTGGCGCCACCGACGGGGTGCCGGCCGAGCAGCGCAGGCGCTGCGGGTTGACGAAGCTGGCGGTGTTGGGCTCGTTCCAGGCGCTCCACCAACGAAGGCGGACCCCCGCGGCGCGGCCCGCCGCCAGCACCGCCTCGACCAGGCGGCGGTAGGCGGCGAGGTCCTCGAGCTGCACGGGCCGCGACTCGCCGGTGACGCCTCCCTGCCGGCACCCGAAGCGAGGGCGGTTCGCCCAGCTGGGCGTGCCATAGATCACCACGAGGACGTCCACGCGGCGCCCGAGCCGCAGCTCGAGCGTCCGAATGGCCCGCAGCTGCGCGCGCACTCCGTACCAGGGCACGCAGGGACGCAGGCCTCGGGCGCAGCCGCTGTCCCGGAGGCTCAGGTTCGGCGGCCGGTAGGACCGCGGCTGGACGCGCGACCAAACCACCGGCAGGCGGACGACGGCTGGTCGCAGGGCCTGCACCCGGCCGCGGCCGGGACGCAGCAGCGCCGACCCGGGTAGTCCGAGCAGGTAGGGGTTGAACTCGGTGAGCCCGGTCGCCAGGCCTCCGGTGGAGCTGACCCCGGTCGGCGTCTGATCCGCGCGCGCCGCCCAGACGCCGGCGCCGGCCAGGGCCGTGCCAACCGCCAGCGCGGCAAGCAGTCGCCGGGGCGCGGCGGTTCCGGCACCGAGCCGCGTCGTCACCGGCCTATTCAATCGGAACGGCCTCGCGACGGGCGCCGCCAGGCCGGGCGGTCAGACTGCCGAGACCTCTTCCTCGTCGGCCACCCGGAACGACGACCCGCAGCCGCAGGCGGCCACCACGTTCGGGTTGTTGACCTGGAAGCCGGCGCCCTGCAGCCCGTCGAGGTAGTCGACCTCGGCGCCGCGGATGTACGGAAGGCTGGTGCGATCGACGAGCAGGGTGATCCCGTGGCTCTCGAACACCTCGTCGTTGTCGCGCCGCTGGTCGAACGCGAGCTGGTACTGGAAGCCCGAGCAGCCGCCGCCCCTGACGCCCACCCGAAGGCCGGCCATCTCGGCGATCTCGCCCTGCTGGGCCAAAAACTCGCTCACCTTCTGGGCGCCTCGTTCGCTGAGGGTGATCATCGCTTCAGCAAGTGTAGCGGCCATGGGCGCGATCGCCCAACGTCGCTACCCTAGGCGGGCATGCCCGGTCCGGACGAGCTCAAGCGGCGCATCGAGGCTGCCATACCCGGCGCTCGCGCCGAGGTTCGCGACCTCACCGGGGGAGGCGACCACTTCCAGGCCACGGTCACCGCTCCAGGCTTCGCGGGGCTCAACCGGATCGAGCAGCACCGGCTCGTCTACGACGTCTTCGGTGAGGAGGTCGGCGGCGCGATCCACGCGCTGTCGCTGCGCACCGTGGCCACCCACGGCGACGAGCAGCCCGTCCCCAGTCAGTGAGGAAGCCATGACCGAGCAAGAGACCCGCGACGACAACCCGATCCGCGCCGCCATCCGCGAGGCGATCGAGGAGCACCCCACGATCCTGTTCATGAAGGGCACACCCGAGCAGCCCGCCTGCGGGTTCTCGGCCCGCACCGTGGGGGTCCTGCAGACCCTCGGCGTTCCGTTCGCCGCGGTCGACGTGCTGCCCGACCCGCGCATCCGCCAGGAGCTCTCGGCGATCTCGAACTGGCCGACGATCCCCCAGCTGTTCGTGCGCAGCGAGCTGGTCGGCGGCTGCGACATCGTCAGCGAGATGTATGAGTCAGGGGAGCTGGCGGAGCTCCTCGGCGTCTCGGCGAGCGCCGGCGGCGAGGCCGCGCCGGCCCCCGACGCGCCCCCGCCGGGTCTTCAGGTCGAGAACCGCCTGGGCTAGCCGGAGCGACGGTGGACCCGCCCGTGCCGGCTCCGGCCCGCACCCGTGCGGCGGCGCCCGCGGTCGAGTGGGACGGTTGCCGGCTACGGGTGCTCGACCAGACCGCCCTGCCGGAGCGCGAGCGGGTAATCGAGCTGCGCAGCGCCGCGGAGGTGGCGAGCGCCATCCGCCGGCTGGCGGTCCGCGGCGCGCCGCTGATCGGCGTGGCGGCCGGATACGGACTGGCGATGGACGCGGCGCGCGTCCCGAGCGACGAGGCGATCGACGTCGCCGCGTCGGGCCTGCGCGCGGCCCGCCCGACCGCGGCCAACCTGGGCTGGGCGGTGGAGCGGGTGCGGCGGGCCGCGGTGTCCGTGCCGCCGCCGCACCGGGCGGCCGCCGCCCGGGCGGAGGCCGAGACCATCGAGGCCGAGAACGCCGCGGACGGTGCCGAGATGGCGGATCGCGCCGCCGAGCTGCTGGAGGGCGCGCGCCGACTGCTGACCCACTGCAACACCGGCGAGCTGGCCTGCGGCGCCCGGGGCAGCGCGCTGGGGGTGGTGCTGGCGATGGCCGAGCGCCGGCCGGACGTCCACGTGCTGGTGTGCGAGACGCGCCCGCTGCTACAGGGCGCCCGGTTGACGACATGGGAGCTGGCGCGGCGGGGCATCGACCACGAGCTGATCGTGGACGCCGCGGCCGCCGGCCTGATCCGCGCGGGTGAGGTCGACGCGGTCGTGGTCGGGTTCGACCGCGCCGCCGCCAACGGGGACGTGGCCAACAAGGTGGGCACCTACGGCCACGCGCTCGCCGCCCGGGCCGCCGGGATCCCGTTCGTGTTCGCCGGTCCGATGTCGTCGATCGATCCCACGCTGCGCTCTGGTGACGAGATCACGATCGAGGAGCGCGACCCCGACGAGGTTCGGCGCGTGGGCGACCGCCTGCTGGCGCCGCCCGGCACCCCCTGTCGCAATCCCGCGTTCGACATCACGCCGGCCGAGTTGATCACCGCGCTGGTGACCGAGCGCGGGGTCGCCCGACCGGTCAACCGGGAGACGATGGCGGCGCTGGCGCGGTGAGGATTGCCCGGTCGACCTCCCCGCGCGACGTCGAGATCGCCGAGGTCGCCGATCCCCAACCGGCCGCCGGGGAGGTGGTCTGCCGCGTGCTGGCCTGCGGGGTGTGCAAGTCGGACGTGCTCGACTGGTACGTCGAGTCCAAGGTCCCGGCGGTCCTGGGACACGAGCTGGCCGGTGAGGTCGAGGCCGTGGGCGACGGCGTCACCGGGGTGGTACCGGGCCAGCGCGTCTGCGTCCACCACCACGCGCCGTGCGGCGAGTGCCGGCGCTGTCGTCGCGGCCACGAGACACTGTGCGAGCGCTTTCGCGCCACCGGGCTGGAGCCGGGCGGGTTCGCCCAGCGCGTCCGCGTGCCGCCTGAGCTGGTGGCGGAGATGCTGCCCATCGATGGGCTCGACCCGGTGGCCGCCACGTTCGTGGAGCCGCTCGCCTGCGTACTTCGCTCCCAGCGGCGGGCCGGCCTGCGACCGGGGGACTCCCTGCTGGTGGTGGGAGCCGGAGCCAACGGGGTGCTTCAGGTCGGCGCCGCACGTGCCCTGGCGGTCGAGGCGGTGTGGATCCGCGAGCCGCGGATCGAGCGCCTGGAGCTGGCCGAGGCGTGGGGGGCCGAGCGCCACGGCAATGAGCTGGTCGATGTCGCGATCGTCTGCACGCCGGATGCTCAGGCGATCGTCGAGGGTGCCCGGTTCGTGGCGCCCGGCGGCACACTGTGCCTGTACGCGCCGCCGGCTCCGGCCGCCCCGCTGGGCATCGACGGCGGCCAGCTGTTCTTCCGGGAGCTGACAGTCACCGCGTCCTACTCCGCCGGGCGGGATGACATGCGCGCCGCGCTCGACCTGATCGCCGGCGGCCGGCTCGATCCGCTGGGGTTGGTCTCGCACCGGCTGGGGCTCGACGACACCGGCCGCGCCCTGGGGCTGGCGCGCTCGGGCGAGGCGCTCAAGGCCGTCGTGCTGCCGTGAGAGCGGCCCTGCTCCACGGGCCCCGGGACCTGCGCATCGAGGAGGTCCCGATCCCGGCGGGTGAGGTGGTGGTGCGCATACGGGCGGCCACCACCTGCGGGACCGACATCAAGATGTGGCGGCGCGGGCATCCCGCGCTCGATGCCTATCCGTGCGCCTTCGGCCACGAGACCGCCGGCGTGCGGGAGGACAGCGGCGACCCGGTGCTGGTCGCGCCCTCGGTGGCGTGCGGGGCCTGCGGACCCTGCCGGGACGGCCGGCCTCAGATCTGCCGGCAGCCGAGGTGGGTGCTGGGCGGCTTCGCCGAGGCGATCGCGGCGCCGGCGGCCGCGCTGCATGCGGTTCCCGGCGACCTCGAGCCGGCGGGCGCCGCCATGGCCGAGCCGCTGGCCGCCGCCCTGCACGCGGTGGGCCGGGCAACCACCGCCTCCGAGGTCGGCGTCCTGGGCGGCGGTCCGATGGGATTGATGCTGGCCGCCCTGCTGGTCGCGGACGGGCGGCAGGTCACGGTCGCCGACCACCACGCCGAACGGCGTGCCCAGGCGGAGGGCCTCGGCGCCCGCGGGGTCGAGGTCCTGGGGCGCCATCCGCTCGTGTTCGAGGCGGTGGGGCGACCGGCGTCCTGGGCGGCGGCGGTCGAGGCCGCCGAGCCCGGGGGCACAGTGATCCTGGTGGGCGGCT
>DATAEY010000124.1:0-13323 GCA_036257715.1 Solirubrobacteraceae bacterium
GGCAGGGGATGTCGGCCCGGATCTGGGTCTACAAGTGACGAAGGCACGCGGCGACGGCCAGGGCGTTTCCTCGGGCCGCTCGCCCTGGGCGGTGCTCACCACCGTGATGGTGGGGACGCTGCTGATCGGCCTGGACCGGACGATCATCAACCTGGCCATTCCCGACGTCATCAAGGACTTCGACATCACGGTGTCGACCGCGGGGTGGCTGGCCACCGCGTACCTCATCTCCAACGCCGTCTTCGTCCCGGTGTTCGGCAAGCTCGGCGACATGGTCGGCGATCGCCGCGTCTACACCGCCGGGATGTTCGGCTTCCTGGTCACCTCGGTGCTGTGCGGCCTGGCGCCCAACTTCGGGACGCTGGTGTTCTTCCGGGTGCTGCAGGGTCTGGTCGGCGCAGCGGTGTTCCCCACCGGCCTGTCGCTCATCACCAGGACGTTCACCGACCGCAAGGCCCAGACCCAGGCGTTCGGCATCTGGACGTCGGCGTTCGCGGCCTCGTTCGTGATCGGGCCGCTGGTCGGCGGCCCGCTGATCGACGCCCTCTCCTGGCGCTGGATCTTCTTCATCAACTTCCCCATCTGCCTGGTGGGCATCGCGATGTCGAGGCGCCTGCTGCCCCGCGATCCTCAGAGCGGGCGCCTCCACGCCTTCGACTGGGAGGGGTCGGTGCTGCTCGGGGTGGCGCTGGCCGCCCTGGTCCTGGTGCTCGAGCGCGGCCGCGACTGGGGCTGGGGCTCGCCGGTCAGCTTGGCGGCCTACCTGACCGTGGCGGTGTTCGGCGTCTGGTTCGTCCAGTGGGAGCGGCGGACCCGGGAACCGGTGATCGACCTGCGGCTCGCGCGCAACCGGGTGCTGGTCAACTCGCTGGTGGTCACGTTCATCTCGTTCAGCGCGATGATGGGCTCGATGTTCCTGCTGCCCAACTTCGCCCAGACGTACCTCGGCTACAGCGCCACCAAGACCGGCCTGCTCCTGCTGCCCATGGCGCTGACCCTGATGATCGTGGCTCCGCTCAGCAGCCGCCTCGCCGTCCGGTTCCCGGCTCGGGTGTCGATCACCATCGGGATGACCATCGCCGCAGCGGCCATGTACCTGCTGCACGGCCTCGACGTCCGGACGACCGCGCTGGAGCTCACGTTACCCATGGTGCTGCTGGCCCTGGGCCTGGCACTCGGCTTCGCGCCGTTGACCGCGGCCGCGACCACCTCCGTTCCCCAGCGCGAGGCCGGCATGGCGTCGGGCATCCTCAACCTCACTCGCAACGTCGCCGGGGCCATGGGCATCGCGGTGTTCGGCACCCTGCTGGACAACACCATCGAGAGCGGGGTCACGGACATAGGCGGCGCCACGGTCGTCCAGGGCCCGCCCGCCCCGATCGGGGGCATGATCCCCCAGCTCATCGTGGTCAAGGCCGAGATCGAGGCGTACGGGCACGTCTTCGCCGCGGCGGCCCTGGTCATGCTCGTCTGCGCCTTCGTCGCGCTGACCGTGCGCGATGGGCCGCGGCGGGCCGGTGAGGTGGAGGCCGCCCAGGCGGCGTCGGCAGCATGAGGCGGCTCGCCTGCACGCTGGTCGCGGGCGCGGTGCTGGCGCTCCCCCCCGCCGTCCAGGCCCACACCCTCACCATGGGACTCGCGCTCGCCAAGGCCCGGCGCTACGCGGCGGCGCTCGCGGCCGTGACCTGGCCCACCCAGAACGCCACCTCGCAGGTGACCAGGTGCGTCCGGGTGAGCCCACACGCCGTCAACTGCGCGTTCTTCACGGTCAGCGAGTCCGACCCCGTCATCCACCGCAGGTTCCGCTGCGACGAGACGGTTCAGGTCTACTACGCCACCCCGCGCAGCCGATACCGACACACCCGCCCGATCGGGATGCCCCGCTGCCAGCAGGAGTGAGCGAGCCTGCGCGAAGCTCGGCCGGGGGATTCGTCCTCTACTAGATGTCCTCGCGCCGCTCGCGCACGACCGTCCCCTCGCGCTCACGCCGGCGGTCGGCCCAGACGGTCATCCAGAACAGCGAGATGACGAGCCCGATGATTCCCACGATCATCAGGATCAGCCCGACGGTTGAGATCTCGATACCCGAGACGGACGTCTCGACGGCGAAGTAAAGGATCGCGCCCACCGCGATCAGGAAGAGCGAGGTGCCGATGCCCATTCCAGGGGCTCCTTTCGACGTGTTCCGCCCTCAACCTACCCGGCGCCGGCAGCTTGAAGCCCGAGAGGGTGCCGCGCCGTGCAAGCCGCCCCAGACGGCGGCCTGACCATCCGCGGTGGCCCGGGCGGTCACCGCAGCCGGCGGTACCGCCAGACGCACAGGGGAATGAACACCGCCAGGATCGCCGCGCACCAGAGCAGCGTGCGCGCCAGCGGCTCGGCCACCTCCCCCCCGATGGCCAGCGCCCGGGCGGCGTCGGCGGTGGCGGTCACCGGGCTGATCGTCGCGAAGCCCTCCAGCCACGGGGGCATGGTCTCGACCGGAACGAAGATCGAGCTGGCGAACACCAGCGGGAAGATCGCGATGAACCCGGCGGACTGGGCGGCCTCGGGGACCCGGGCGGTGAGGCCCACGAAGACGAAGATCCAGCTCAGGGCGAAGCTGAACAGGCCGACCACCAGGATCGACGCCACCGCCTCCCCGGCGCCCTCCTGGAAGCGGAAGCCGATCACGTAGCCGACCGCGGCCATGAGCGCGATCACGAACAGGTTGCGCACCAGGTCGGCGATCGTGCGCCCGGCCAGAACGGCGGAGCGCGCCATCGGCATCGAGCGGAAGCGGTCGATCACGCCGCGCTGCAGGTCCTCGGCGAGGCCGATCGCGGTCTGCGTGGCCCGGAACGACACCGACTGGATGAAGATGCCTGGCAGCAGAAACTCGACGTAGTCGACCCCCGGCGGCAGCGACCTCCCCACCGACCCGCCGAACACGTAGGAGAACAGCACCACGAACATGATCGGCTGGATCGTCGAGAACACCAGCAGCGTGGGCTGGCGCGTGAAGTGGCGCAGGTTGCGGACGGCGACCACCAGGCAGTCGCTGGCCGACCAGCGCAGCCGCTCGAGCGTCATCGCCGCGGCTCCTCGCGCTCGGCGAAGGCCAGCTCGCGGGAGAGGTGGCGCCCGTCGGGCCCCGGCGCCTCGGGCCGCTCCTCCTCGGGGGGACGTCCGGTGAGGGTGAGGAAGACGTCATCCAGGGTCGGGCGGCGCAGGGCCAGGTCGCTCACCGGGACGCCGGCCTCCTGAAGCGCGCGCGACGCCTCGCTGACCATCGCCACGCCGTCATGCGGTGCCGGAAGGGTGAGCTGGCGGTCGAGCTCACTGGGCTGCGGCTCCCCGCAACCGAGCGAGTGCAGCGCCTCCCCGGCGCGGTCGCGGTCCGCGGCGGCGGCCACCGTGACCTCGATCATCTGGCCGCCGACCGAGTCCTTGAGCTCGTCGCCGGTGCCCTGGGCGATCACCCGGCCGTGGTCGATGACCACTATGCGGTCGGCCAGCTGGTCGGCCTCCTCCAGGTACTGGGTGGTGAGCAGCAGGGTGGTTCCGGCCCGGACCAGCTCGCGCGCCACCTCCCAGATCTGGTTGCGGCTGCGCGGGTCCAGCCCCGTGGTCGGCTCGTCCAGGAACAGGACCGGCGGCCTTGTGAGCAGGCTCGAGGCCAGGTCCAGCCGGCGGCGCATGCCGCCCGAGTACGTCCTGGCCGGTCGGTCGGCGGCGTCGGCGAGGCCGAAGCGCTCGAGCAGCTCCGACGCGCGCCGCTCGGCCTCTCGGCGCCCGAGCCGGAACAGCCGCCCGAACATCCGCAGGTTCTCGCGCCCGGTGAGGATCTCGTCCACCGCGGCGGACTGGCCGGTCAGCGCGATCAGCTCACGGACGCGCTGAGCCTCGTGCACCACGTCGTGGCCCAGGACGCTGGCGCGACCCCCGTCCGGGGGCACCAGCGTGGCCAGCACCCTGACCATCGTGGTCTTGCCGGCGCCGTTGGGACCGAGCAGTCCCAGGACGGTGCCGGCCTCCACCTCGAGGTCGACGCCGCGCAGCGCGGTCGTCTCGCCGAAGCGCTTGACGACGTCGTGGGCTTCGACGGCGGGGAGCATGGGCTCCCAGTATCTTGCCGACCGTGCCGATGCCGCTTGAGCTCGTGCTCGTCCGCCACGGCGAGAGCGAGGGAAACGAGGCGGTGCGTCGGGCCAGGTCGGGCGACGAGTCGCTGCTGGAGCAGCTGCGCCAGCGCCACAGCTCGTTCTGGCGGCTGACCGAGCGGGGCATCGCCCAGGCCCGCCTCTCGGGCGAATGGCTGCGGAAGGCGTTTCCCGAGAGGTTCGACCGCTACTACGCGTCGGAGTACGTCCGGGCGATGGAGACCGCCGGCTGGCTCGGCCTGCCGGGAGCCGAGTGGATGCTGCATCCCGACCTGCGCGAGCGCTCGTGGGGCGACCTGGACCGCCTCACGCCGGAGGAGCGCCGCGAGCACTTCGCCGCCTCGCTGGAGGAGAAGGCGACCTCCCCGTTCTACTGGCGCCCGCCCAACGGCGAATCCATGGCCGACGTCTGCGCGCGGCTGGTGGGCATCCTTCACAGCCTGCACCACGAATGCGCGCAGGGGCGCGCGATCCTCGTCTGCCACGGCGAGGCGATGGGCGCCTTCAGGGCCACGCTGGAGCAGATGTCGCAGATGGACTACGAGCGCTGGTCCACCGACCCGAGCGAGAAGATCGCCAACGGCGAGATCGTCCACTACACGCGCCGGGACCCGGAGTCGGGCGAGGTGGCCGCCCACCTGGACTGGCGGCGGTCGGTGGTTCCAGGCGACGACAGCCGCTCCAAGGCCTGGGAGAGGGTCCGGCGACCTCGCTACGACGCCGAGGGGCTGCTGGCCGCCGCCGAGGAGGTCCCGCGTCTGATGTGAGGGTCGGGCTTCGGCGCTCGCGCGCCGCCGCCGCGGCGCTCGGCCGGATACAACTACGCCCATGCGCGGGATCGAGCGCCAGACCGCGATCTATCTGGGAGGGGTGAGCGGCGGGCGGCCGCGGGTGCCGGTCGCCTTCGCGGCCCTGGAGGAGGCGGCGCGCGAAGCCATGTCGCCGGAGGCGTTCGCCTACGTGGCCGCCGGGGCCGGCGGCGAGGGTACCGTGGCGGCGAACCGGGCGGCGTTCGACCGCTGGCGGATCGTCCCCCGGATGCTGCGCGACGTCTCCGAGCGCGACCTCTCGGTCCAGCTGTTCGGGCGCCGCCTGCCCACCCCGTTCCTGCTGGCCCCGATCGGGGTGCTGGAGCTGGCCCACCCGGAGGCCGACCTGGCGGTCGCCCGGGCGGCTCGGGCCGAGGGCATACCGATGATCTTCTCCAACCAGGCCTCCACGCCGATGGAGCGGGTGGCCGAGGCGCTGGAGGACACGCCACGCTGGTTCCAGCTGTACTGGAGCCGCTCGGACGAGGTGGTCGAGAGCTTCGTGGCACGGGCGGAGGCCTGCGGCTGCTCGGCGATCGTGGTCACCCTCGACACCACGATCCTCGGTTGGCGCCCGCGGGACCTGGACCCGGCCTACCTCCCGTTCCTGCGCGGCAAGGGCATCGCCCAGTACACCAGCGACCCGGTCTTCCAGCGCCTCGTCTCCGAGGACGCCGCCGGCGAGTCCGACGACGACACGCCCGAGCCGCGGCCGTCGCTGCCGGCCCTGCGGACCCTGATCAACCTCACCCGTGCGTATCCCGGCGACTTCTGGGACACCCTGCGCTCCGGGCGGGGGCGCGCCGCGGTCCAGCGCTTCGTCAACACCTACTCGCGCCCGTCCCTGACCTGGGAGGACCTGCCCTTCCTGCGCGAGCGCACCCGCCTCCCGATCCTGCTCAAGGGTCTGCTGCATCCCGACGACGCCCGCCGGGCGCTGGACGCGGGGATGGACGGGGTCGTCGTGTCAAACCACGGTGGCCGCCAGGTGGACGGGGCGATCGCCACCCTCGACGCCCTCCCGGGGGTGCTGGAGGCGGTGGACGGGCGGGTTCCAGTCCTCCTGGACAGCGGGATCCGCGGCGGCTCGGACGTCTTCAAGGCCCTGTCCCTGGGCGCGGCCGCGGTCCTGCTCGGCCGGCCCTACGTCTACGGGCTGGGGGTCGCCGGGGCCCAGGGCGTGCGAGAGGTCATCCAGAACTTCGTCGCCGACTTCGACCTCACCATGGGCCTGGCCGGCTGCCGCTCGGTGGACGAGGTGGCCGGGGAGGCGCTGGTCCGCGCCTAGGCCGGGCGGAGGGACTGCCCGGGGTGGCGGGGTGGAGGTAGACTCGCGGCGGCTGTGAGGACATGAGCGTCGGCGCCTCGATCTTCTCGGAGTTCTGGCACGACCAGCTGGTGGCCCACGACCGACAGGCGCTGTTCCTGGTGCTGGTGGGCTTCCTCGCCTCGTTCGGCTTCATCCGCATGAGCACCCGGATCATGCGCAGCCCGCGCCTCTCGTGGTGGCCGGGCAGCGTGGTCAGCGAGGGCGGAGTCCACGTCCACCACCTGGTGTTCGGGATCTGCCTGATGCTGGCCGGGGGGACGCTGGGGTTCGCCCTCTTCGACTCGCCCCCATGGCGCGAGATCTGCGCGCTGGGGTTCGGCATCGGAGCCGGGCTGACCGTCGACGAGTTTGCGCTCTGGGTGTACCTGGACGACGTGTACTGGAAGCGGGAGGGCCGCATCTCGATCGACGCCACGGTCATCGCCGCCGCGGCGATGGGCCTGGTCGTCCTGGGCGCGCGCCCATCGACATCGAGACCGGGACGGCGGCCGACGCAATCGTCACCGCGATCGTCGCGGCGCTGGTGCTATTGCTGGTGGCCACCTGCTTCGCCAAGCAGCGCCTGATGCACGGCGCGATCGGGTTCTTCTTCCTCCCCATCGCCATCTACGGTGCCTCGCGGATCGGCAAGCCGCGCTCGCCGTGGGCCAAGCGCTTCTACGACGGGCGGCTCCCGCGCAAGCAGGCCAAGGCCGAGCGCCGCTTCCGGCCCGACCGGCGCACCGAGCGGTTCAAGGAGCGCCTGCGTGACGCCATCGGCGGCACTCCGGGCGATGTGTACCAGGCCAAGCTGGCCGCCCGCGGCGCCGGGGCCGGGACGCCGCCGCGCGAGCCGGTCGGCACGCGGAGGGAGACGTAGCGGTGCTCCGGCGCAGCACCCGTAAGGGCGAGTCCGCTCGGTCGGTCGATATCGGCGAGCTTCAGGACACCTTCCTGATCTCGTCGGTGACCATGATCCTCATCATCCGCCTCCAGCTGTGGGCGACCAACTACCCGCAGCTGGGCGGCGGCAAGCTGCACATCGCCCATCTGCTGTGGGGCGGGCTGCTGATGCTGATCGCCATCGGGCTGCTGGTCACGTTCGTCGACAACCGCTGGCGCCAGCCCGCCGCGGTCATCGGCGGAGCCGGCTTCGGATTCTTCATCGACGAGGTTGGCAAGTTCGTGACCAGCGACAACGACTACTTCTTCAAGCCGACAGCGGCGATCATCTACATCGTCTTCATCTGCCTGTACTTCCTCACGCGCTGGATGCGATCGCGCCGAGGGTTCACGCCGCAGGAGTACCTGGCCAATGCCCTCGACGTGCTCTCGGACGCGGCGGCCCGCGGGTTCACGAACCACGACAGGCGCCGGGTCCTGCGGTTCCTGGGCCTGGCCAGCAAGGACCCGCTGGTGCCGGCGATCCGGGATCTGGTGGAGCGCCTCCCGGTGGTTCCCACCAGCCAGCGGCCCTGGACGGGGCGGGTCGCCCACGCGGCGCAGCGACGCTACGAGCGCATCTCCCAGAAGCCGTGGTTCCGCAAGCTCGTGGTCGGCGTCTTCCTGGCCTACGCCGCACTGATCCTGGGGCTCCTGCTGATCGTCGCGCTCGCGCTGATCACCGCCGCGGCGGCGGGCGTGAACATCAGGCTCACCCTCTCGGTCACCGAGCTGGGCGGGGCGATCTCGGACTTCGTGGCCACCGGGCTGATCGTGATCGGAGCCCTGCGCCTGCGGGCCCACCGAACCCTCGACGGATACCGGTGCTTCTACCGCGCCCTGCTCGTTCAGATCTTCATCGGCCAGGTGTTCGCGTTCATCGACAGCTCATTCGTCGCGGTGTGGGGCTTCCTGGTCACGCTGGCCCTGCTCGTCACCGTCGGGGTGATGATCCGGCAGGAGGTGCGCCTGGAGGCGGAGCGCCAGCACACGCGCGCCGTGGCGACCGGACCCGAGGTCGCAGCGGCGGCCGCGGTGCCCGGCGCCACGGGGGGTTGAGCCGGCCTGCGGTCCGGCCGCGGGCGCGCGTCAGCCCAGTCGCTCGACCGCCTCGAGCGCCGCGTCGGCCAGGCGGACCACCAGCGACTGGAACTCGCGAAAGCTCTGGTCGACCTCTCCGTAGGCGCCCGCCGCGTAGCGGGCGAAGACGCCCTCGAGGATGATCGCCAGCTTCCAGAAGCCCAGGGCGACGTAGAAGTCGATCTGCGACACGTCGCGGCCGGAGCGCTGCGCGTAGCGCTGCAGGAGCTGCTCCCGGGTGGGGAACCCGGGCAGGGTGGTCGCCGCGTCCATCAGCGCGATCAGCTCGTCCTCGGGCTGGGCCCAGTAGACCATCAGCAGCCCGACGTCGGCCAGGGGATCGCCGAGCGTGCACAGCTCCCAGTCGACGACGGCCGCGATGCGCCCGTCGGGGGTGAGGATCATGTTGTCCAGCCGGTAGTCGCCGTGGACGATGGTGGCCGGCCCCTGCTCGGGGATGCGGGCCGCCAGCCGCTCGTGGACCTCGTCGATCGCCGGCAGCTCGCGCGTCTTGGACTGCTCCCACTGGCCGTGCCAGCGGCGAAGCTGGCGCGCCACGTAGCCCTCCTTGCGACCCAGCTGCCCCAGGCCGACGGCGTCGGGGTCCACCGCGTGCAGCTCGGTCAGCGTGTCCGCGACCTGCCCGCCGATCGCCTGGCGCTGGCGCTCGTCGAACCGCTCCCCGGCCGCACACTCCCGCACCACCAGCCCCTCGACGAAGCCCATCACGTAGAACGGCGCGCCGTTGACCGACTCGTCCTCGCACAGGGCGACCGCGGGCGCCACCGGCACGTCGGTGCCGGCCAGCGCGGAGATCACCCGGTACTCGCGGCTCATGTCGTGCGCCGACCCCAGGCGCCGGCCCATTGGCGGGCGGCGCAGCGCCCAGCGGCGGCCCGCGGTGTCGCTCACCCGGTAGGTGAGGTTCGAGCGCCCGCCCGAGACGCGCTCGAAGCGCAGCGGAGGCTCGGCGTCAGGCACGTGCTGCGCGAACCACGCCTCGACGGGGGCCTGGTCGATGCCCTCCGGGGCCTGGACGCGTGCCTCGGCCATCGCGGGCGCAGCGTACTGACCGCGCCCGCTCGTCCCAATTCAGGGGCGGTCAGGACGTGTGCCCGGTCCAGCCCTGCCCGTCCCACCAGCGCAGGCGTGCCTGCCGCCAGGGGTCCGGGTACCACGCGGCGGGCGGCAGCGCGGCGGCGGCTGCGGCCGGCTCGCCCGGGGGGGCCGCGCCCGGCTCCCCCGTCGCCGCCGCGCCCGGCGCCGCACCGGGGCCGGCGCCCGGACCCGCGGGCGCGGCGCCCGGCACCCCGCCGGCCGCCGCCGCGGCGTCGCGCTCGAAGCCGCGCTGGCGGCTGCCGGTGATCAGCGCGATCACCACGCCGGCGACCAGACCCAGCAACAGCAGCCCGAAGCCGCCGACGGCTCCGGTGATCGTGCGCACGAGGCCGCCGCCCAGCGGCGGCCCCACCACGACGGCAACGTCACCACCGGGCGGGCTCGACGCGACGATCCGGTAGCGGCCTCGGCGCGAAGCCACGAAGGTGTACGCCGCCAGGCCCGATCGGTTCCCCGAGGTGTAGGTCAGCGAGCTTGCGTACCGGGCGAGCGCCACCCGCCTTCCGTTGGACGCCTGACGCACCGTGACCCCGACCGCCTCGGGGCGGGGCGGGCGCTCGCCGGACTCGATGTAGACGGCATGCTTGCCGGCGGCCAGCGTCAGCACCCGCTGGCCGGGCGCCGGGATCCGCTCGAGGCGCTTGAGAGCGTCCGCGATCCCGCCGACGCTCGTCGCGATCAGCGCCGCCCCGGCGGCCAGCCCGAGCAGCGCCACCAACCCGGCGATCCAGTAGCCGGCCGCGGAGGGGCGCTGACCGTCGGAGCCCACCGGGGCAGCATGCCGCAAGCTCGCCGGCCGCGCCGCGCGGCCGGGGTCGACGAGCTCAGCCGAACAGCGGCAGGCGGCGGCGGCGGGCCAGCGCGTCCATGCCGCGCTGGATGCTGTGCAGGACCTCCTGGTACTTGACGTCCACGTAGTCGTCGTCGTCGGCGCGCTCGGGGTCGTCGTCGAGCTCGATCGGCTCCTGGAAGGCGGTGCGGATCTTGGTCGGCAACGGGATCTCGGGCAGCATCTCCGGGCCGATGCCCCAGGGAGCGCTGATCGCGAACGGGAACACCTTCATGCGGGCCAGCTTGTCGAGCTGCAGCGCCCTGGCGAGCCTGCGGCCGCTGAACAGCACGGGCATCGAGTCCGGGCCGCCCACCGTCGAGATCGGGACGATCGGCACCCCGGCGTTGATCGCCGTGCGCACGAACCCCTTACGCCCGGCCAGGATCGCCTCGTCGCGCTTGACCCACGGCCGCAGCGAGTCGATCTCGCCGCCGGGCCAGAGCGCCACGTCGTGGCCCGCGGCCAGCGCCGCGGCGATGCTGTCGGGCGCCGCCGGCAGGACGCCCATCTTGCGGAAGTAGCGGCCGACCAGCGGCGCGGCCATCAGGGCGTCGTGGGCAGTGCCGTGCAGGGGGCGTTCATCGCCGAAGCGCCGCCACCATTGGATTCCCACCGTCCACGCGTCCCAGACGAACGGCGCGCCGGAGTGGATGCCGATCAGCAGGGCGGGCGGATCGGGCAGGCACTCCCAGCCCTCCATCTCCATGCGGAACCAGTAGTCCACCAGCGGATTCCAGAAGTACTTCTGACGCTCCATCCAGGGGGTGTCGGGCCCGTCCAGGCTCCAGTCGCCGGCGCGCTCGGCCACCCAGCCGGAGGCTCCTCCAGCCGCCTTCTTCCGCCGCGCGTCGGCCTTCTTGGCGGCCTCCCTGGCGTATTGCTGCGCCTGGCGCTCGGGGCGGCCATCGCCTCTCCGACCGCGGCCGCCGGCTCGCTGCGGCGACCGGTCGGTCCTGCCGTTGGGGCGCTGACGGTTGGAGGTCTGCGCCCTGGCCATGCCTTCTCCTCTCGTCCGCCGTCGCGGGGCGCACCCGCTTCGAGCGCTATACCCGCCACGGCCGGAGTGACACCGGAGGTTGAGACAGATATGCCAGGTGCTCCGCTTCGGGCCGCGCGTCGTACGCTGTGTCGATGGCCTTCGCCCGCAAAGCGTGGGGGCGCGACATCGCCGTCGACCTCGGCACCGCGAACACCCTGGTGTTCGTGCGCGGCGAGGGGATCGTCACGTCGGAGCCCTCGGTCGTCGCCCTGGACATCCGCACCAACGAGGTCCACGCCGTGGGCAGCGAGGCCAAGCGGATGATCGGGCGG
Source organism: Solirubrobacteraceae bacterium (assembly GCA_036257715.1). GTDB lineage: Bacteria > Actinomycetota > Thermoleophilia > Solirubrobacterales > Solirubrobacteraceae > DATAEY01. The sequence continues at coordinate 11,545 of DATAEY010000124.1, forward strand.
ACCCCGGCGACGATCTCGGCGGTCAGGCCGCTGCGCCATGGCGTGATCGCCGACTTCGAGGTCACCGAGCAGATGCTGCGCTACTTCATCGGCCGGGTGCACTCCAGCCGCTTCGCCCACCCGCGCCTGGTCATGTGCGTCCCGTCAGGGGTCACCGACCTCGAGAAGCGCGCGGTGGAGGAGGCCTGCATCGCCGCCGGCGCGCGCGAGGTGCATCTCATCCAGGAGTCGCTGGCCGCGGCGATCGGCGGAGACCTCCCGGTGGCCGAGCCCAGGGCGAGCATGGTGGTGGACATCGGCGGCGGGACCAGCGAGGTGGCGGTGATCTCGCTGGGAGCGATCGTGGTGTCGCGCACCCTGCGGCTCGGCGGCTACGAGCTCGACGAGCACATCGCGGCCTACATCCGGCGCCGTCATCACCTCGCCGTCGGCGAGCAGACCGCCGAGGAGATCAAGATCGCACTGGGCTCCGCGGCCGCGCCCGACCCGAAGGCCAGCAGCGAGATTCGAGGGCGCGACCTCGTCTCGGGGCTGCCCAAGAGCGTGAGGCTGACCGCCGGCGAGGTGGTGGAGGCCCTCTCCGAGCCCGTCCAGGCGATCATGGCCACGGTCAGGGAGACGCTGGAGGAGACGCCGCCCGAGCTGGCCGCCGACATCGTCAACGCTGGCATCATGCTGGCAGGCGGAGGCTGCCTGCTGAGGGGCCTGGCCGAGCGCGTGCAGGGCGAGACCCAGATGCCCACCTACCTCGCCCGCTCGCCGCTGACCACCGTGGTCGAGGGGGCGGGCCGGTCGCTCGACGAGCTCGAGCTGCTCAGGCAGACCAAGACCGCGCGTCGCAGCTCGGCGATCACCGCGGCGATGCGCAGCCGCAGGTCGAGCCGCGACCTGACCGCCGGATGAGCCCCGGCGCCGAGACGGGCCGGGCGCCGACGCTGGAGCTGTCCGACGGCCACGCCATGCCGCAGGTCGGCTTCGGCGTGTTCCAGATCCCTCCGCAGGACACCCCCGGCGCGGTCGCCCACGCCCTGCGCGTGGGGTATCGCGCGGTCGACACCGCCGCGGCCTACGGCAACGAGCCGCAGGTGGGCGAGGCGGTCAGGGCCAGCGGCCCGGGCCCCGAAGCGGTGTTCGTGACCACGAAGGTGTGGAACTCCGACCACGGTCGCGACCGGGCGCTGCGCGCCTTCGAGAAGAGCCTGGCCCGCCTGGGGCTGGAGCGTATCGACCTGTACCTCATCCACTGGCCGGCGCCGGCGCGCGACCGCTACGTCGAGACCTGGCAGGCGCTCACCGAGCTGCGGGGAGAGGGGCGGGCGCGCTCGATCGGCGTCTCCAACTTCGAGATCGACCACCTGGAGCGCATCATCGACGCGACCGGGGTGGTGCCGGAGGTCAACCAGGTCGAGCTGCACCCCCGCTTCCAGCAGCGCGAGCTGCGCCGCTTCCACGCCGAGCACGGGATCCTCACCGAGGCCTGGAGCCCGCTCGCCCAGGGCGAGGTGCTGAAGGACCCGGCCGTCGGCGAGCTCGCCTCGGCCCACGGCAGGACGCCGGCCCAGGTCGTCCTGCGCTGGCATCTGCAGCTCGGCAACGCGGTGATCCCCAAGTCGGTCACCTCCACCCGCATCGAGGAGAACTTCGACATCTTCGACTTCACGCTCGACGACGACGCCATGCGTGTCCTCGACGGCCTCGACGCCGGCGAGCGGGTCGGTCCCGATCCGGTCACCTTCACGGGCTGAGCGACATGGAGAGCCACCTGGTCGAGGATCCCGT
>DATAEY010000125.1:0-13834 GCA_036257715.1 Solirubrobacteraceae bacterium
GGCGGGATCCGGCTTGGTGGAGTCGACGTCGGCCGACGAGGTCCAGGCGTCGGCCACCTCGCGGACGCCGATCAGGTCGAGATAGTGGTCGAGCTCCCACTCCTTGGCCGACGAGGCCAGCACCAGACGGTGCCCGCGGGACTTGATCTCGGACAGCAGCTCCCGAGCGCCGTCCAGGGGGCGCACCTCTTCGAGCATCGGCTTGAAGCACTCGGCCTCGGCTTCCCTGACCGCGTCGCCGTGCTCCTTCTCGAAGCGCTCGTCGCACAGCGCCTGGACCATCTGGTCCCCGCCCATCCCGATGTGCCGGTGGATGCGCCAGACCGGCAGCACCGCGTCGATGCGCAGGAACGCCCGGTACCAGGCCAGCGCGTGCTGGTACACCGAGTCCACCAGGGTCCCGTCGACGTCCACGATGGCCAGCGGCGTGTCGCCGTCGTCAGGGGATCCAGCTGCCACCTGCGCGCCCTACCCCGGCCGGGAGCGCCTCGAAACACCGAGCGGCGAATGCGATGCTCGCGGCACTGAGCCGCGCAACGCCACCCGAGCGGCGGGCCGAGTTTGGCCGATGACGGGAGGGGTATTCTCGGCCTGCGCCAAGCACGTACAGCCGAACCCGTCCTCGGCCTGCTTGGCGTACTTCCCGTTCCAGCGCTGGGGCGCCCCCAAGGGGCGTCTCAGTGTTTAACCGAGCGTGCGACAGACCCGACGGAGTTTCGGCAGCCGCAGGGGCGGCGGCCGCTGGGGCGCCGGGCCTCGCTAGTGATCCGGCGCAAACTCGCGGCCGACGCGCTGCTCCGTATCCGGCCGGACTGGGGGCCGGAGCTGGTCCCCCTCCGGCTCTGACGACCGCGATCGGGGTCCAAGCGGTTGCCGTCCGTACCACGTCGTACCTTGCGCCCGACCAGGTCACGACCGCAGCGAGTCGCCATGCCGCTCTGCTTCATCGAACCCAAGGACGCGATCCGCGTCATCGCCGAGTCGGTCGGGCGCGAGGCGCGGCGTCAGGTGCTGGGTGAGCTGGTCCGGGCCTGGGTCGACGAGATTCCAGAGGCGGAGCTCGATTCCCACTACGCCAAGGCCGTCGCCGATCTCGACGAGCACGACCTCTCGCTGCTCGCCGCCTGGCACGCCTCGCTCGAGGTCGGCCATCCCGTGCCCAACAAGGAGTTCCTGGTCAACGTCTTTCCCACCCTCGGCGACAATCGGCGGGAGGCGTTGAAGATCGCCGCCGGCTTCCGCGGCGAGGAGGCGTTCGAGGCCGGCGTGGCCGAGGACCAGGCGCTGGAGACCGTCCTGCCCTGGCTCAGTCGCGGCCGCGCCGCCGAACTCGCCGCCGAGTGCGTCCAGCTGTACTGCTGGGACCGCCTGGGCTCGGAGAACTAGCCCCGGGGACGGTGGCCGTAGGGTCTGCGGCTCGGCGGCATGAGTCGAGCAACGCCGGCTGGTTGCCGTCGGGACCCGGTGGGCACGCTCGGCGTCGTCCGGCTCGCGGGACGGCGGTTCGCCGAGCCCGGTCGCGTGCGCGAACTAGGTCGCCGAGCCGGGGTGCGCGGCGCCCAGGACCGCCTCCACCTCGGCTATCGCCTGCTGGCTGGAGCGAAACAAGACGGCTGCCATTCCCAGATCCCGCGCCGCCTGGCAGTTGATCTCGGTGTCGTCCACGAAGACGCATTCGCGGGCGGAAAGGCCGAGGCGCGCGAGGGTCAGCTCGAAGATCTCGCGATCGGGCTTGCGCATCCCGACGAAGGCCGAGTCGACCACCACGTCGAAGATCTCGTCGACCGGAAGCTTGCTCCTCCACAGCGGCTCCCACTCCCGCACGTTGTTGGTGAGGATGGCCAGGCGCAGGCCACGCTCCCGCAGCGAGCGCATGTAGGCGATCAGCTCGTGGTTGGCGTGCAGGTTGGCGAAGTAGAACTGGCCGAAGCCCCGGAGGTGCACCTCCCGCCCGAGCTCCTCGGCGAGCGCCTCGCCGACCGCGGCGAGGAAGTCCTCCTCGCTGATGCGGCCGGTCTCGAGCTCGAACAGCGGGTTGGCCCCGTCGCGCGCGGCGACCCGCGCCATCGCCCGCCCCAGCGCCTCGACCGGTATCCCGGACTGCTCCTGGACCGCCGCGAACGCCTCGACCAGCGGCGTGGTCAGCACGCCGCCGAAGTCGCTGATGACGCCCCGAATCGGGCTCACGTGCGCCGCAGCACGTCGTAGCGACCGACCCCGGAGCGCCCCTCCATCCGCCAGTGGAAGAAGGAGCAGGCCAGGTAAAGGTCCGCTAGCTGCAGCGACGTGCCGCACACCGCCTCGCCCGCCAGTCGGCGCGGCAGCTCGTCGTCCTCGCGCATCCAGAGCTCGAGCCCGGCCCGGCGGTGGCGGCCCTCGGCGTCGTAGGTGGTGGAGAGCCTCGGCTCGGCCACCGACACCGGTACCCCCAGGCCCTCCGCCGGCTCCACCACGAACGCGGTGACCGCCTCGTCGCCGTGAGCCGCGGCGCCGGCCGGCCGCACCGCGCTGAGCGCCACTCCCCGGGGACCCTCCAGCCAGGCGGACACGGTGCGCGCCAGCTCGATGCGCTCCCATGGGGCCGGGCCCCAGCCGTGGCCGCGCTGGCCGAGGCAGGTCAGCCGCCGCCGGCCGCCGTTCACGCGGGCCTCGCCGTCCACGCGGCAGAGCTGCTCGTAACCCTGCAAACCGCTGGCGCAGGACGCCGCGCTGTCCGCGCCGAGCTCCATCGGCTCCGACGCCGCCGAGAACTCCACCCGAAAGCCCCCGGCGTCGCCCTCCAGCTGGACGGCCCAGCGGGCCAGCGGCTCGATGATCCGCGCGCGCAACCCGCCGACCGAGATGTCGTCCCACTGTGCCTCCGAGATCTCGGCGCCGGGCTGCACGCTGGCGACCACGGGCTCGGCCCCCCGGAACAGCACAGCGAACGCGCTGGCGCGACGGTCCTGGGGCGACAGCCCGACCCGCGCCACGCCGTACAGCTCGGCGTCCAGGTCGCCGAACGCGAATGACACCGCGTCGCCGAACCCGTCGCCCGCCGGCGGGCGCGGGGCCTCGTCGTCGGGGACGATCACCGCTCCAGGGGAGGCGGGTCGACCTCGACCGCGGTCCCCTCCAGGTCGTAGGGGTCGCGGCGGGTCGTGGAGCGACGACGCTTGCGGCGCAGCGGACGGCCGGCGACCGTGACGACGAAGCGGCGCGAGAGGTGTGCGACCAGGGCCCGGCGCACCAGCGCGCGGGTGGGCGGCACCAGCAGCACGAGCCCGATGAGGTCGGTGACGAAGCCCGGAGTGATCAGGAAGGCGCCACCGAAGATCACGAGCGTGCCGTCGAGCGCCTCCCGCGCGGGGGGCCGGCCGGCGGCCAGCGCCTCGTTCAGGCGCCGCCACGCGCCGCGCCCCTGCGAGCGCAGCAGCAGCGAGCCCAGGATGGAGTCGGCGACCAGGATGGCGATGGTGGGCACGGTGCCGATCGCCTGCCCGACCTCGATGATCACGTACAGCTCGGCGAGCGGCACGACGATGAACACGAGGACGAGCAGCGGAAGGACCATCTCCGCTACAGGCTACGCAAGCCGTCCAAGCCGAAACCCGCAATCCCTGCTGTAGAGCCAAAAATGGGCGCTTTACAGGGAAAAGCTGGAGCTCGACAGTCCGCCTGAGTCCTGCTGAATCCGGCGAAACGGTGTCTGACTGGCGCGCAACTGGCGCGCAAGGACAGTCTGACCAGAGCGAGGCTTGGTGGTGCACCAGCGCGACTTCGGAGACCGCGACGAGGCGCCGCGTGCGGCCAGGATCTCCACCGCGTAGGTGCGCCCGCCCACGTCGCTTGCGCCTGCTCTGGCCTGCGAGATAGGTTGGAAGCCGTCGAGCCGTCCGGGGAGGAGCAGCTCGACCTTGCCGCCGGCCCACGGAGCTCGGTACGTCGGGGGTGGGCATCGGTCGCCGGCCGTAGCGAGACCGTGAACATCCAGGGCTTCATCTTCAACTGGTCGGGACATGGGGTCAGGGCGGGCGAGCTGGAGGGTGTGATCGGGCACCGCATCCCGGTGACCGTGATCAACAGCGAGGAGCGGCTCAGCACCTCCCGTGACCGCTGGGTCCATCTCGACGATTCCGCCTATTTCTCGGCGCAGTGGAACAAGGCGGTCGAGCTCTTCGATGCCGACATCCTCTTCCACGTCTAGGCCGACGCCTACTTCGACGAATTCGATCGACTGTTCCGGCGGGCCACATCCCTCTTGCAGAGATGCGACGTGGGTGTCTACGAGCCCGACGTGAACTTCACCGAAGTCAACTATGACCCCTCCCAGCTTCGAGCGATCGGAACCGAGCTATTCGAGGTGCCCATGACCGACCAGACCTGCTGGTTCGTGACCGGTGACGTGCTCGGTCGGCTACCTCCGGTGGACGTGTCGGTCAACCGGTACGGCTGGGGAATCTCCCGGGCCGTCGCCGCCGCCAGCCACCTGCAGGGAAAACTTTGCGTTCGGGACTACAGCTTTTCAGTGCTGCATCCCCGCAGGCGTGGTTATCCGACCGAGGTCGCGGTCCGCCAGCGCGACGCCTACGTGACCAGCCTCGGTCCCGAGATCGAGCGCGAGGCGGCACGGATCTCGCAATGGCGCTCGCGCGTCGCTTCCGAGCCATCTTGGGCCGACATTTCCCCCGCGCAGGACGGCGACGGCGCGGACGCACCAGGGCGGCGAGCGAATCGGGCCGGTTTCGGAGGGGCCACATGAGAGTCTCGTTCTGCACAACCGTTCACAACCGGCTGCCCCAATTCGCACGCACGTTCGACCACAACGCGAGTCGCGTGCTCGCCGATCCCGGTGCGGAATGGATCGTGCTGAACTTCAACTCAAGCGACCGCTTGGACCAGTTCATGGCCGAGAGGCTTCCCTGTCTCCCTCCCAGGGTCGTCTACGCGAGAGACACGTCAGGGCGCCGGTGGCACGTTTCGGTGGCCAAGAACATCGCACACAGGCTTGCCAGTGGAGAGGCGCTGATGAACCTCGATGCCGACCAGCGTGTGCTGGATGCCGCAGACGTGCTTCGCCGGCATCTGGGCCATGGCGTGGAGCTTCTCCATCTCTGGAATCGTGTGAAGGGGGAAGGGACATACGGGAAGATCGCCATCACCCGAGAACTCTTCTACCGGCTCGGTGGTTATGACGAATCGTTCTACCCGATGGGCTACCAGGACGAAGACCTGTTGCGCCGGGCAGAGGCCGCCGGAGCCAGGACCGCGCGGGAGCCGTGTGCCCGCCATTGGGCGATCCGGAACACGAAGGTCGAGTCGATTGAGCACTGCCGGGTCGGGTCCCTGACATGGCGAGAACTCTGGTGGCTTAACTTGGAGCGCTCCAAGGCCAACATCGCCGAGGGCACCCTGACCGCAAACCGCAACGCACCGTGGGGCGTGTTGGTCGGGGATTGCGAGAGCGGACACCTGCAACCACCCCGCCCAGGCAGCACCAGTGGGACGGAGCAGGCGGACGTATACGAATGGCCGGTTCCACTTCTCTGGCACCTTGAGGAGCGCGCCGCGAGGCAGGCCAACAGGGTTCGGAGCCTGCGCCTTCGTCTGGCGGCCGTACGCCGAGCGCTACCTGGTCCCTCATCTCCCCCGCCGCCGGCTTGACGCCTCCTGAGAGGTTTCGCCTGGCAGCTGGCGCGTAGTCGGACCTTGCGGTTGCGCTGCCAGCGCCCCCCGGAGACCGTCATCAGGCCGCGGATCTCGTCTGAGCCCAGCGCCTGGCGCGAGTTCGTTCGAGCGCACCGATCTCCTCGGCGAGGAAGTCGATGGCCCGCAGCTAACAGAAACCCCCGCGCTTTGCGAGGCCGGGGCTAGACGTACGTCACGCCGGGCTGACGGTGTAGCCCCACCATCTCGATCAGGCGGTGGATGTGGGGGCGGGCACCCCGCAGCACCAGCCGCCGGCCATCGTGACGCAGCCTCCGCGCCAGCATGGCCAGGTCCAGCATCAGCGACGGGTCGGCGAAGCTCAGATCGCTGAAATCGACCACGACGTCGGCGCGCACCTTGATCGCTCGTGCCAGCGCGGTGCGCCGCGCGCCCTGGGTCGCCAGGTCCTCATCACCGCAGCAGCGCAGCACCGCCGGCTGTTCGTCGAAGGCGACGATGGGCGGGACGGTAGCGCACGCGGCGGCACTACACTCAGCTCATGCCCACGATCGATCAGGTCACCGAGGCGCTGACCAACGTCATCGACCCCGAGCTGGGCCTCGACTTCGTCGAGCTCGGCCTGATCTACGACATCGACATCGAGGATGGCTCGGTCGCCATCACCTTCACGCTGACCAGCCCGGGATGCCCGATCGGGCCCCAGGTGAGCGAGCAGATTCGGGAGTTTGTCGGCGAGCTCGACGAGGTTGAGCGAGTCGAGCCCCGCATGGTGTTCACGCCACCCTGGACGCCCGACCGCATGAGCGAGGACGCGAAGTTCGCCCTCGGCTTCTGAGCTCGAGGTCCTAGGCGCGCGCCGTCTGCCCGCTGCGGCCGGCGGCGCGCCGGCCGGACCGGGCCCCGGGTGGCGGCGCCCCCGTCCGCTTGCGAGCCACCGCCAGCAGCTCGTCGCGAGACTCCTCGAGGGCGGCGGCGATGAGGTCGATGTCGGGCAGCGCGTCGTAGTCCGCCAGCAGCCCGAAGTTCAGACGGCCGTTGTAGGACATGATCGCGACCGCCAGGGCGTGGTTCTCGGGCAGGAAGGCGATCGGGAACATGTCCTGGAGCTCGCGTCCCAGCAGGTAGAGCGGGAACTGCGGCCCGGGGACGTTGGTCACGATCAGGTTGAACAGCCGGGTCGAGAAGTTGAGCCGCGACGCCTGGGCGAGCAGGGTGGGGGGCGCCCAGTTCTGGACTCCGGCCAGCACCTCGGCTCCGACCGCCTGCTTCGAGTCCTTGAGCCCCTCCATCGCCTCCTTCACAAAGCGCAGCCGGGCCACCGGATCGGTGATGTAGACCGGAAGCGGCCCCCGCATGGCGGCGATGCGGTTCCCGAGCTGGCCCCGCTCGGACTCGCCGCGGATCGACACCGGGACCAGGGCGCGCAGCTCGAGCCCCTCGGTGCGCACGCCGCGCGAGCGCAGCCAGCGGCCCAGCGCGCCGGCGACGACGGTTAGGACCACGTCGTTGACGGTGCCTCCCAGGGCATCCTTGATCGCCTTGAAGTCGTCCAGCTGGTTGCGAACGACTGCGATCCGCCGGTGGGAGCCGATCTCGACGTTGAGCGGTGTCGGGGGCGCCGGGTTGAGACCGGCCCACACGACCTCGCTGACTCCCTCCACGGCCTCTCGCACCGCGCCGAGGGCGGCCTCGGGGCGGGTGGCCGCCCGCACTGCCCGCCCCGCCAGGCCCGCGGTCTGCCCGATGAGCCCCCGGACGCCGCCGAGCACCAGCCCGGGCCCGGAGGGCTCGGGACGGGGCTGCCACTCGTCGCCGTCGGTCTCGATCGGCTGTGGCACGGGCGAGAGGTCGAACAGCACCGTGGCCAGGTCGATGCCGGAGATGCCGTCGATCAGCGCGTGGTGGGTCTTGGTGATGAGCGCGAAGCGGTTGTCCGCCAGCCCCTCCACGAACCAGGTCTCCCACAGCGGCTTGGAGCGGTCGAGCCGCTGGGAGAAGATCCGGGCCGCAAGCGCCAGCAGCTTGAGCTCGTCGCCGGGCTCGGGGAGCGCGGTGTGGCGCACGTGGTACTCGAGATTGAAGGTCGGGTCGTCGATCCAGAGCGGACGGCCGGTCTCGAGCGGCGGCACCGCCAGCTTCTGGCGGTAGCGCGGCACGAGGTGCAGCCGGCTGCGGATCTGGTCCAGGAAGTCGTCGAGCGCCGGCGGCGGTCCCTCGAAGACCGTGATGCCTCCCACGTGCATGTGCGAGGCGTCGCCCTCGTTGTGCAGGAAGGAGGCGTCCACCGCGCTGAGCCGATCGAGATGCTGAGCCATCTATGCCTCCGTCGTGCTAGCCGCCTTGCCCCTAGCCTATCCCCCGCCCCGCGCGTGCCGCACCGCCGCCGCTCGGCGACCCGCCGGCAATACGCTTGTCGGACGTTGCCCGATCCGGACGAGATACGGGAGGCCCTCGAGGCCGGGGCGGCGCAGCACTTCGGACGGCCGGTGAGGATCGACGCCCTCGAGCCGCTGGCGGGGGGCGCGTCGCGGGAGCTGTGGGGATTCGTCGCGGTCGCCGACGGTCGGAGTCAGCGGCTCGTCCTGCGCCGTGACCCGGAAGGGGTCGAGGACCCCGCCGCCCGCCGTCGCGAGCTCGAGACGCTGACCGCCGCCCACCGCCACGGGGTGCCGGTCCCGCAGCCGTTCTGGCTGCACGATGACGGCACCGGGCTGGTAATGGCGCGGGTGGAGGGCGAGACGATCCCCCGCCGCTTGCTGCGCGAGGACCGTTACGCGGGCGCCCGTGCCGGCCTGACCCGGCAGCTCGCCGCCGCGGCGGCGGCGGTGCATGCCGTGCCGCTGGCCGAGGTCGCGTCGGTGGAGCCGGCGGCCGGGCCGCCGGCCCAGGCCGCGATCGTCGGCCTGGAGTCCGAGCTCGACCGCATCGGCGAGCCGCACCCGGCTCTGGAGCTGGGCCTGCGCTGGCTGCGGTCCCATCCGCCCGAGCCGCGCGACCCACGCCTCGTCCACGGCGACTTCAGGCTGGGCAACCTGGCGGTCGACGAGAAGGGGCTGGTGGCCGTCCTCGACTGGGAGCTCGTCCACGCCGGCGACCCACTGGAGGACCTCGGCTGGCTGTGCATCCGCTCCTGGCGGTTCGGAAACGACGAGCATCCGGTTGCCGGCGTCGGCAGCCGCGAAGCGCTCCTCGACTTCTACGCGGCCGCCGGCGGACGGAAGGCGACCGCCGAGGACCTGCGCTTCTGGGAGGTGGCCGCAAACGTCCGCTGGGGCGTGATCTGCATGGTCCAGGCGCGACTGCACCGGTCCGGGGCCCAACGCTCGCTAGAGCGTGCGGCCATCGGCCGGCGCACGTGCGAGCCGGAGTGGGACCTGCTGGCGATGATCGGCTGAGCGGCATGCCCGCGGTCGCGCCGCCGCCGGCCCGGGCGGATAATCGGGGCGGTGCAGGATCGTCCCGAAGCGCACGAGCTGGCGGCGGCCGTCGCCGAATTCCTGGCCGCACAGGTGCGTCCGGCGGTGCCCCGCGAGCTGCGCTTTCTGGTCCTGGTCGCCGCCAACACCTGCGCCATCCTGGCGCGCGAGACGGAGTCGATGTCCGCTGCGGCGGCAGCCGAGGCCCGCCGTTTGCTCGCTCTCGTGGACGACGCCGATGGGGCCGCGGACGCCGAGGCGGGCGGCGATGGCGCGGCGGCGGGGCGGCTGGCCTGGGACCTGCGGTCGCGGCTCGCCGCTCGAATTCGGGCCGGCGAGCTGGACGAGCGCTGGAACGAGACGATCGACGCCTTGAGAGACTCGGTTCGTGCCAAGCTAGACGTGGCGCACCCGGGGTACGACGACTTCGCCGACCACTGACGCGGGACGTCAGCCACCTAGAACAGCGAGGAGCGAGCCATGGCGTGGGATTTCTCGACCGAGCCGGAGTTCCAGGACAAGCTGGAGTGGATGCGCGACTTCGTCCGGGAGGAGATCCGGCCGCTGGAGACGCTCGATCTGGACGTCGAGCAGCTGGACCGGGCTATGGCGCCGCTCCAAGAGCGGGTCAAGGAGCAGGAGCTGTGGGCGGCGCACCTGGATCCCGAGCTGGGCGGGCAGGGCTTCGGCCAGGTGAAGCTGGGGCTCATGCACGAGATCCTCGGCACCTCGCCGTTCGCGCCGCTGGCCTTCGGCAATCAGGCTCCCGACTCGGGCAACTCCGAGATCCTGGCGCTGGCGGGAACCCCCGAGCAGAAGGAGCGCTGGCTGGCGCCTCTGCTCGCCGGCGACCTGAAGTCGGCCTTCTCGATGACGGAGCCGGAGGCCGCCGGCTCCGATCCGACGCTCCTGCGCACCCGTGCGGTCAAGGAAGGCGACACGTACGTCATCAACGGCCACAAGTGGTTCTCGTCCAACGCCTCGATCGCCGACTTCCTGATCGTCATGGCGGTCACCGATCCGGACGCCCGCCGCTATCAGCGCGCGTCGATGCTCATAGTTCCCGTGGATACGCCGGGCGTCGAGATCGTGCGCGACGTCCCGACCATGGAGCATCCGGAGGGCGGCCACGGGCGCTACGGCGGCCACGCCGAGATCTACTACCGCGACGTCCGGGTCCCGGTCGAGAACCTGCTCGGGCCCGAGGGGGCGGGCTTCCTGATCGCCCAGCAGCGCCTGGGCCCGGGGCGGATCCACCACTGCATGCGCTGGCTCGGCGTCTCCCGGCGAGCCTTCGACATGCTGTGCGAGCGCGCGCTTTACCGGGAGTCGCACGGCTCGGTGCTGGCCGAGAAGCAGACCATTCAGAACTGGGTCGCGGACTCGGCAGCGCAGATGCAAGCCGCCCGGCTGATGACGCTGCACGCCGCCTGGAAGATGGACACCGAGGGTTCGTCCGCGGCGCGCGAGGAAATAGCGCTGATCAAGTTCTACGGCGCGCAGGTGCTCCACGACGTGGTCGATCGGGCGCTGCAGCTGCACGGCGCCCTCGGCTACTCGACGGACCTGCCGCTGGAGGCGATGTACCGGTTCGCGCGCGCCGCGCGCCTGTACGACGGGCCGGATGAGGTTCATCGCCAGTCGGTCGCCCGGGCCATCCTGCGCGGCTACGAGGCGCCCGCGGACGGGATCCCGACCGAGCACGTGCCCACCCGTCGCGAGGCGGCGCGGGCGAAGTTCGCCCACCTGCTCGAGGCGGTGACCTCCAACGACTGAGCGAGCCGCCGGCAGGCGCGCCGGCCGGGTACGCGCGCTGGTCGCGGTGCTCATCCTGCAGCTGGCCCTCGGCGCGGCGCTGGTGGCCTTCGCGGTCGGGGGCCTCCCGTTCGCGCGCCCCGTCGACGGCGGTGGCGCGCCGCGTGGGCGGCCGCCCGCGCCCCCCGTCCCACGCGTGGACCGCTTCGCCGCCCGGCGGGCGTACGCCGAGGTCCGCTATGAGGTCTCGCTCGGTCCCCGGCCGGCCGGATCGTCCGCCTCCCGCCGGCTGGCCGCCCATCTGCGCCGGCTGCTGCCCGACGGCGCGTACGAGCCGGTGGCCGGCGGGCTGCGCAACGTCGTGGGCCGGCTCCCTGGCCGCCGCCCGGCGGTGCTGATCGGCGCTCACTACGACACCAAGGACATTCCCGGCTTCGTGGGAGCCAACGACGGTGCCGCCGGCACCGCCGCAGTGGTCGAGCTCGCCCGTGCGCTGTCCCGGGGCCGGCGCCCGGGCGCGCCCGAGGTCCGCTTCGTGCTGTTCGACGGCGAGGAGAGCCCCGCCGGCACGCCCGACCGAGACTTCGCCGACGCAGGGCTGCGAGGCAGCCGCGCCTACGTGCGGGCGCACCGGCGCGAGGTCGGCCGCGTCATCGTGCTCGACCTGATCGGCCAGCGCGGGCTGGCACTGGCGCGCGAACGGGGCTCCGATCCCGGCCTGTGGTCCCGGCTGCGGGCGGCCGCCGGGCGCGCGGGAGTCGTGCGCGCCTTCCCGTCCCGGTCGCAGCCGCGGATCTACGACGACCACACGCCGTTCGCAGCGGTCGGGATCCCGGCCGTCGACCTGATCGACTTCGACTACCCGCCCTTCCACACCCCCGCCGACCGGCTCGACAGGATCTCGGCGGCCTCGCTGGACGTCGTCGGCGAGGCGGTCGTCGAGCTCGTCCGCGGCCTGTGAGGGCCCGCGCGCTGGCGGCGCGGGCCCGGCAGGCGTGGGCGCTGCGCCGTCTCGGCTGGCGGGTGGGCCGGTTCCGCTGGCGAGCGCAGCGCCTGGCCGTGCGCCTGGGCGACGACTGGGCACTGGAGGCGGCCACCAACCTGGATGATCTCGCCACCCTGCTGCGGCTGGCCCGGGGGCGGGAGCGGGTCGCCGAGCTGGGCACGGCCACCGGGTGGACGGCGATCTCGCTGGCGCTCGCGAACCCCGCCCGCCAAGTCGACACGTTCGATCCGGTGGTGCACGAGCACCGCGAGCGCTACCTCGGGCTGGTCGCGCCCTCGGTCCGCCCCAGGATCGACTTCGTGCGGGCCGTGGGAAGCGAGGCGGCGGCGGACTCGGGGCTGGTCGACATGCTGTTCATCGATTCCACCCACGAGCGCGAGGGCACCATGGCCGAGTTCCGCGCCTGGCGCGAGCGGCTCGGGCCGGGCGCCGTCGTGGCGTTCCACGATTACGGGCATCCGGGCTTTCCCGGCGTCGCGCAGGCGGTCACCGAACTGGGGCTCGACGGCCGCGTTCACGGAGGCCTGTTCGTGTGGTTCGCGCCTCGCGGGCCGGCCCAAGGCTGAGCGGCGCCCGGCAGGCGGACGCCTACACTGTCGGGGATGTCGGAGTCCGCGAACGGGCGTCACGCACCCGACAAGCTGCTGCTCGCGGCCCCGCGCGGCTACTGCGCGGGCGTCGATCGGGCGGTGCAGACGGTCGAGCACGCGCTGGACCTCTACGGGGCCCCCGTCTACGTGCGCAAAGAGATCGTCCACAACAAGCACGTGGTCGAGAAGCTGCGCGAGCGCGGGGCGATCTTCGTCGACCAGGAGACCGAGGTGCCCGAGGGCGCCACGGTGGTGTTCTCGGCTCACGGGGTCGCCCCGAGCGTGCATCGCAACGCCGAGGGGCGTCAGCTGCATGCAATCGACGCCACCTGCCCGCTGGTCACCAAGGTGCACGTCGAGGCCAAGAAGTTCGCGGCCGAGGGCTACACGATCATCCTGATCGGCCACGCCGGCCACGAGGAGGTCGAGGGCACCATGGGCGAGGCTCCGGACTCCATCGTCCTGATCGAGACCGAGGAGGAGGTCGACGACCTCGACGTCCCGGATCCCGACAGGGTGGCGTACATCTCGCAGACGACGCTCTCGGTCGACGAGACCCGCAACATCATCAACCGACTGCGCGCGAGGTTCCCCAGCATCGTCGGACCCCGCACCGATGACATCTGCTACGCCACGACCAACCGCCAGGCCGCGGTCAAGCGGATGGCCGCCGAGTGCGACCTGGTCCTGGTCATCGGCTCCCAGAACTCCTCGAACTCCAAGCGCCTGGTGGAGGTCGCCCGCGACTACGGCGCCGAGGCACATCTGATCGACCACGAGGGCCAGGTCCAGGAGGAGTGGCTCGACGGCAAGCGCGTGGTGGGCATCTCGTCCGGCGCGAGCGCCCCCGAGGACCTGGTTCAGCGGCTGGTGGGCTTCTTCCGCGCCCGGGGCACCGAGGACGTCCGCGAGTTCGACGTCGTCCACGAGGACGTCCGCTTCATGCTGCCCAAGACGATCCGCCGGGCCCTGGCCGCCGGCTAGGCCCGCCGCCGGCGGCCGCTGCACGCGCTACGTCCGCCGGGGGCGCGCCTCCTACCCCATCGCCTCGGCAGGGTTCGAGGGAGTGGACGTCAGAACCCGTCCTCGTCATCGTCGTCGTCGTCTCCACCAGTGTCGGACTCCAGCGACCGAGCCGCCTCGCGCGTGTAGTACCAGAGCCCCGACACCGTGATGATCGATCCGACGACCAGGCTGACGACCACCGCCCGCAGCTCGATGTACCCCGCGCCGATCAGGCCGTACTTGATCATCTCGATCGGGGCGGTGAGGGGGTTGACGACCGCCAGCCAGTGCCACTGCTGCGGCAGCTTGCTGATCGGATAGAGGATCGGCGTGACGAACAGCCCGATCGGGAGCACGTAGCGCAGCGCGTAGCGGAAGTCGCGCGCCTTCGCGTTCGCGACCGCAAGCCACAG
>DATAEY010000126.1:0-21587 GCA_036257715.1 Solirubrobacteraceae bacterium
CGGATGGGCCGCCGAAGTCGCCTTGGACCTCGAATTTGTCGGCTCGTGAAGCGGCTAGGTCAGGCATCTGCGTTCACCGCCTGATCGAAGGCGGCGTCCAGCTCCGCGTGCAGCCCGGCCAAGTCGGGCGTAACTGTCGTCGGTTCGTAGCCAGCCTCGTAGTCGGCGACCTCTCGCGCACGGCGGGCTCGGCGTTGAGCCTTCCGGTTGGCGGTCCGGCGCGCGGTCGCCTTCTCCCACTTCGCCGACACCCGCAGCTTGCTCCCGGCGAGCCCGCGATGCTCGGCGCAGATCGTGCAGAGAATCTCCCGAGGGGTGTGGCGGTAGACCATCTCCTTGCCCGCCCGCAGCAAGCCGCCCCAGGCGTTGCAGACGCACTTGCGCTTGACGAGCGTGAGGTAGTGGCGCTCCGAGATCGCCGCGCGGTGCTTCTCCTTGGCCGCACGGATGGCGCGCTTCTTTTGTCTCGACTTGTAGCTCATGCTCTCCGGTTCCTTCGGACCGTTGCTCGTGCTCGTCGTGTTCGGGTACGGCGGAGTGCCCTTACCGGGCAGCTTCGACTGCTCTAGGTCCTCGTGCCGGTCGCGTGGGCGGCGGCTAATCGCCCGGTCGTCCGTCCCCGTACCGGTGGTGTGCGGCGTGGTGGGGCTGGGTGCGTTCACTCGGGCCCGAGGCCGCTGAGCAGCGATGCCATCCCCACCTCCGTCCGCTCCTGCCGGCGGCGGCTATCCCTGGTCGAGTGCCTTCGACCGCCTGGTCAGCCACGACCACCAACGGAGCCATGTGCGACGGGAGCACGAGGTTGAGCCCGGGGCTACATCTCGCCGCCCCCGATAGGCCCAAATACACCCAGCGGGTCCTGATAGCACTACGGGTACACCCGCAACGCCGGCAGCGCGTCGGTCGGCTTCGGCGGCTCCGGCGGCGACGGGCGAAGCGCGGTGCCGTCGTTCGTGCCCGCCCGCTTCGCGCCGGCGATCATGCGGGCCTCCCAGCGCTGGAGCGTGTCCGCCGGCCTACTGTCCGCCCAGCTCTATGCGGAGTCCAACTTCAACCCGTTCGCGCGTTCGTCGGCGGGCGCGCAGGGAATCGCCCAGTTCATGCCGGGGACCGCCCGCTCCTACGGACTCTCCAATCCCTACGACGCGGCGGCCTCGATCGACGCCCAGGCGCACCTGATGCGCGACCTGCTGCGGCGCTTCGCCTCGGTGCCGCTGGCGCTGGCCGCCTACAACGCCGGTCCCGGCGCGGTGGCGCGGTGCGGCTGCATCCCGCCGTACCCCGAGACGCAGGGCTACGTGGCGCGTATCCTCGGCCTGCTGAACGGCTTCGGCGACAGCGCCGGCCTGGGGTCGCAGCTGTCGGTGCGCCTGGTGCGCTGATCGCACCTCGCTCGTCGGCCGCCCACGGCCGGCATCCCCGGGCGGCGTGCCTCGTATCCTCGAAGGCCCATGCCTGCCACGGCGGCACAGAGCCTGGCCGAGCAGCGCCGGAGCCTCCCCGACGCCCCGGGCGTGTACCTGTTCCGCGACTCCAGGGGCCGGGTGATCTACGTCGGGAAGGCGAAGTCGCTGCGCAAGCGGGTCGCCTCCCACTTCTCGGGCAGGACCGCGTTCGGCCCGGCCGAACTGGTCCCCCTGATCGACTCCATCGAGGCGACGGTGGTGGCCACCGACGCCGAGGCGCTGCTGCTGGAGCAGAACTTCATCAAGCAGCACAAGCCGCGCTTCAACATCCGGCTGCGCGACGACAAGTCGTATCCGTACATCGCCATCTCGTTGGACGAGGAGTTCCCCCGCGTCTACTTCACGCGCGAACGCCATCGCCGTGGGCGGGCCTATTTCGGCCCCTACTCGAACGCCAAGCGCGTGCGGGGGACGCTCGATCTGCTGCAGAAGGTCTTCCTGTTCCGCTCGTGCGAGGGCGCCGAGCCCGGCCGGCGCAGCGGCTCTCCCTGTCTTGACTACTACATCAAGCGCTGCGAGGCGCCCTGCGTCGGCTATGTGGACCGCGACCACTATCGCCGCCACTCGATCGACGGCGTCATCGCCTTTCTCTCCGGGCGCTATCGCGAGATCGAGCGGGAGCTCACGCGCCGCATGTCGCAGGCCGCGGCCACCCAGGAGTTCGAGCTGGCAGCGCTCGAGCGAAACCGCCTGCGGGCGGTGCGATCGCTGTTGGAGCGCCAGCGCGTGGCCAACGAGTCGGTGGGAACGGTAGACGCCGTGGCGGTGGCGCTCGACGCCACCGAGGCCAACGCCCAGGTCTTCCAGGTCCGCGACGGAGTGCTGTCCGACCGCCAATCGTTCTACCTCGAGAACGAGGGCCAGCGCGACCTCCCCGAGGTGGTCGAGGAGTTCCTGCTCCAGTACTACGGCTCGGCGATGGCCATCCCCGCCCAGGTCGTGGTTCAGCGTGAGGTCGGCGAGCGCTCGGACCTGGCCGAGGCGCTGAGCGCGCGGCGGGGCGGGCCGGTGGCGGTGCGCCCGGCCGAGCGCGGCGACAAGCGGCGCATCCTCGAGCTGGCGGAGCGGAACGCGCGCTTGGCGCTCGACCAGGAGCGGTTGAAGGACGAACGGCGCCGCCAGCGCCGGGCCGAGGCCCTCGACGGCCTGCAGCTGGCCCTGCGCCTCGAGGTGCCTCCGGTCCGGATCGAGTGCTTCGACGTCTCCAACCTCGGCGGCACCCACACCACCGCGTCGATGGTGGTGTTCGAGGGCGGCGCGCCGAAGAAGTCGGACTACCGCCGGTTCACGATCCGCAGCATCGAGGGGTCCGACGACTTCTCGGCGATCGCCGAGGTGCTGGCGCGTCGGCTGGGGCGGTTCGAGTCGCAGCGCGACCTGTCGCCGCACGACCCCGAGCGTGATCGCTCGTTCTCCTGCCTGCCCAACCTGATCGTCATCGATGGCGGCAAGGGCCAGCTGTCGAGCGGCCTGCGGGCCCTGCGGGGCTTCCGGGACCGCGGCGTGGTCGTCGTGGCGCTGGCCAAGCGGATCGAGGAGGTGTTCCTCCCCGGCCGGCGGACGCCGCTGCGCCTCGCCCACGACACGCCTGAGCTGCAGCTGCTCCAACGGGTTCGAGACGAGGCGCACCGCTTCGCGGTCACACATCACCGGATCCGGCGCGACCGGGCGATGACCGCGTCGGTCCTGGACGACCTGCGCGGCATCGGGCCTGCCCGCAAGCGAGCCCTGCTCAGCCACTTCGGCTCGCCCGAGGCCGTCCTCTCGGCCTCCCGGGAGGAGCTGGAGGCGGCGCCGGGCGTGCCGGGCAAGGTGGCGCGCGAGCTGTACGCCGCGCTCAACAAGACCGGGCGCTAGGCCCGCGGGCGGCTGCCCGCTGGCTTGCGGCGAAACCGCCTCTGGCCGGGCGGGTTTAACCGGGTGGTCACACCGGTGTCCGGCAGGCAGCGCAGACTTGGCGACATGGGGGTCTCCAGGCCCGCCAGGTTGGGCGATCGCCTGCGCCTCGGCCGCCGCGGTCAGCGTGCGCGGCTGGCCCCGGCCGGCGCGAAGCTGGCCGACCTGGTCGTGATCACGGGCTTCTCGGGCGCCGGCAAGTCGACCGCGATGGCGGTCTTCGAGGATGCCGGCTACTTCTGCGTGGACAACCTGCCGCCGGAGATGATCCGCTCGCTGGTGGAGCTCTTCCAGCACGGGGGCTCCAGCGTGGAGTCGGCGGCGGTGGTCTCGGACGTGCGCGGCGGCGCCTACTTCGACGGGCTGCGCTCAGTGCTGGACGACCTGGCGGCCAGCGGGCTGAGGCATCGCGTGGTGTTCCTGGAGGCCGACGACCAGACGCTGCTGGACCGTTTCCGCGAGACCCGCCGCCGCCACCCCATGGCTCGCGCCGGGACGGTGGCGGACGGGATCGCCAACGAGCGCGCCCTGCTGGATCCGATCCGACAGCGCTCTGACCTCGTGATCGACACCGGCGGCCTCAGCACCGCGACCCTGCGCCGCAGGCTCGCCGACGAGCTGCTCCCGGCCGAGCGGCCGGTCAAGCTGGCGGTCACGTTCACCTCGTTCGGGCACAAGCACGGGCCACTGCGGGACGCCGACCTCGTGTTCGACGTGCGCTTCCTGCCAAATCCACACTACGAGCTCGAGCTGCGGCCGCTCACCGGTCTCGACGACGGGGTCGTCGCCTACATCGATCGCCACGGCGCACTGGACGAGCTGTACGAGCACCTGCTGCCGCTGCTGGACTACCTGCTGCCGCACTACGTGCGCGAGGGCAAGTCCCACCTCGTGGTCGGAATGGGGTGCACCGGAGGACGACACCGATCGGTAGCCGTGGCCGAGCGGCTCGCCGCCCACTGCCGCACCGGCGAGTACGTGGTGGACGTGGTCCACCGCGACATCGACCGGCGCCCGCGGGGCTGATCGGAGAGGGCGGCAAGCCCAAGTAGGCGGCTCGGCGCGCCGGAGTCGCCCCCACGGGGCGCTGATAGCCTCTCGCGCCCGGCGGGCGGACGGCCGCCCCGGGGATCTGGCAACGCTCTAGGAGGAGGGCAGCCTGGGCATGGCCGTACGCGTCGGCATCAACGGCTTCGGTCGCATCGGGCGCAACGTGTTCCGCGCCGGGAGGGAGAAGGGCGCCGACATCGAGTGGGTGGCGGTGAACGACCTCACCGACGCCGCCACCCTCGGCCACCTGCTCAAGTACGACTCGGTCCTGGGGCCGTACCCGGGGAGCGTCGAGGTCCGCGACGACCGGCTGGTGGTCGACGGCGAGGAACTGCGCGTCCTGGCCGAGCGAGATCCCGCCGCGCTGCCCTGGAGCGACCTCGGAGCCGACGTGGTCATCGAGTCAACCGGTCTGTTCACGGACCGCGAGAACGCCGCCAAGCACCTCGCGGGCGGCGCCCGGAAGGTGGTGATCTCGGCCCCGGCCACGGGCCCCGACGTCACGGTCGCCCTGGGGGTCAACTTCGACCAGGCCTACGACCCCGAGCGCCACGAGGTGATCTCCAACGCGTCGTGCACCACCAACTGCCTCGCCCCGGTCGCCAAGATCCTGCACGAGGCGGTGGGCATCCGGCACGGGCTGATGACCACCATCCACGCCTACACCGCCGACCAACGCCTTCAGGACCTTCCCCACCAGGACCTGCGCCGGGCCCGCGCCGCCGCGATCAACCTCGTGCCCACCTCGACCGGCGCCGCCAAGGCCATCGGGCTGGTGGTGCCGGAGCTCGACGGCAAGCTGCACGGCTTCGCGGTGCGGGCCCCGCTGCCGACCGGCTCGCTGGTGGACCTGACCGTCGAGGCGGGGCGGGAGACCACCGCCGAGGAAATCAACCAGGCCTTCGCGCAGCGCGCCGATCAAGGAGAGCTGGCCGGGATCCTGGCCTACACCGATGATCCCATCGTCTCCGCCGACATCGAGAAGTCGCCCTACTCGGCGATCTTCGACTCGGCCCTGACCTCGGTCGTGGACGGCACGCTGGTCAAGGTGGTGGCCTGGTACGACAACGAATGGGGCTACTCGAACCGAGTCGTGGACCTGGTCGCCAGGCTCCTGTGAAGACGCTCGACGACGTCGACGTCGAGGACCGGCGGGTCCTGGTCCGCGTCGACTTCAACGTTCCGCTACGGGGCGGTCAGGTCATCGACGACAGCCGCATCCGTGCCGCGCTGCCCTCGATCGAGACGCTGCGACGACGCGGCGCCCGCGTCATCCTGGTCTCCCACCTCGGGCGGCCCGCCGATCGCGAGCCGGACCTGTCGCTGCGACCGGTGGCCGAACGCCTGGCGGAGCTGATTGGAGCACCGGTCACCCTGGCCCCCGACGTGGTCGGCCGCCGGGTCGAGGCGCTCGCCGCCGGGCTGCGGCCGGGCGACGTCCTGATGCTCGAGAACGTCCGCTACGAACCGGGCGAGACGGCGAACGACGAGGGCCTCGCCCGGGCCCTCGGCGCCTTGGCCGACATCTACGTCGACGACGCCTTCGGCGCCGCCCACCGGGCCCACGCCAGCACCGAGGGCGTCACCCACCACGTCGCCGCGGCTGCCGCGGGCAGGCTGCTGGAGCGGGAGGTCACCACGCTGCGTGGCCTGCTGGAAGCGCCGGACCGCCCGCTGGTGGCGGTGCTGGGAGGCGCCAAGGTGGCGGACAAGATCGGGATGATCGGGCGGTTCCTGGAGATCGCGGACTCCGTCCTGATCGGGGGCGCCATGTGCTTTCCGCTCCTGAAGGCCGAGGGCCACTCGGTGGGGGCGTCCCTGTGCGACGACGACGACCTCGAGCCGGCGCGGCGAACGCTGTCGGCCGCCAGGACGTCGCGCGCGCGGCTGGAGCTCCCGGGCGACCTGGTGATCGCCGACCGGGTCGCCGCCGACGCCCGCCGCCGGCAGCTGAAGGGGGTCGACGTCCCCGAGGGATGGGCCGGCCTCGACATCGGCCCCGCCACCGTGCGTCGGTACACGAAGGAGATCCAACGCGCGGGCACGGTCTTCTGGAACGGGCCCATGGGCGCCTTCGAGCTGGAGCCGTTCGCGGCCGGCACGCGGGCGCTGGCCGAGGCGGTCGCCGCCGCTTCGGGCACGATGGTGGTCGGCGGTGGAGACTCGGCCGCCGCGCTCGCCGCGTTCGGGCTCGCCGAGCGCGTCGACCACATCTCCACCGGCGGCGGCGCCGCGCTGGCGCTCCTCGAGGGCGAGCCGCTCCCCGGGGTCGAGGCGCTCGAGTGAATCGACTGCGAAGGCCGCTGATCGCGGGCAACTGGAAGATGCACAAGACGGTCGCCGATGCGCGCGCACTGGTGGACGACCTCGCCCGCCGGCTGGACGGCGCCGCCGGCGTCGACGTGGCGGTGTGCCCGCCGTTCACCGCGCTGGCGGCGGTCGTCAAGAGCGCCGGCGGGTCCGGGATCGCGGTAATCGCCCAGAACATGCACCACGAGATCAGTGGAGCGTTCACGGGCGAGATCGCGCCGCCGATGCTCACCGAGCTCGACGTCGACGGGGTGATCCTCGGCCACTCCGAGCGGCGCGAGCACTTCGCCGAGACCGACCGCGCCCTGCAGGTTAAGGTCCCGGCGGCTTTGGAAGCGGGGCTGCTGCCCCTGCTGTGCGTGGGCGAGACCGGGGAGGAGCGCGAGACCGGGGCGACCGAGCGAAAGCTGCGCCACCAGGTCCAGGAGGACCTCGCCCGGGTTCCGGCGGAGCGCCTGGCCGACGTGGCCATCGCCTACGAGCCGGTGTGGGCGATCGGGACCGGCCGGGTGGCCACGCCCGAGCAGGCGCAGGAGGCGATCGCGTTCATCCGCGCGCTGATCGCGGACCGCACCAACGAGGGCGCGAGCCGCATACGGATCCTCTACGGAGGAAGCGTCGACCACCGCAATGCCGCGCAGCTGCTGACCCTGCCCGACATAGACGGCGCGCTGGTGGGGGGCGCCAGCCTGCAGGCCGAGTCGTTCGCGGCGATCGTGGCCGCCGCGCTACCATGAGCCTGCCGCCGGGCCCGGACGCCCTGCCGGTGAAGCGCGCGTGCCTGGTGGTCCTCGACGGGTGGGGCATAGCGCCGCCCGGCCCCGCCAACGCCATCGAGCTGGCGGACACGCCCACCTTCGACGGGCTCTGGTCCGTCTACCCGCACGGCCGACTGGAGGCGGGCGGCCGCAGCGTGGGACTGCCAGAGGGGCAGATGGGCAACTCCGAGGTGGGGCACCTGAACCTCGGCGCCGGGGCGGTGATGGCCCAGGACCTCACGCGCATAGACGACGCGGTCGCCGAGGGAGCGCTGGCGTCCAACCCGGTGCTGCGCGACGTGCTGGGATCGGCCGACCGGGTGCACCTGATCGGGCTGGTGTCCGATGGTGGCGTGCACTCCGGCTGGCGGCACCTGCAGGCGCTCATCGAGCTGGGGGCCGACATGAATCTGCCCGACCTCGTCCTGCACGCGTTCACGGACGGCCGAGACACCCCGCCGAGTGCCGGCGCCGGCTACCTGGAGACGGTCGAGCGGTGGTTTCGGGAGTCGGGTGGGGGGCGGGTCGGCAGCGTGATCGGACGCTACTTCGCCATGGACCGCGACCGCCGCTGGGAGCGCACCCAGCGCGCATACGACATGCTGGTTCACGCCCGGGCTCCCCACAGTGCCGACACCGCGGTCGAGGCGGTGCGCAGCGCGTACGACCGTGGCGAGACGGACGAGTTCATCGAGCCCACCGTGGTGGGGGCGGAGGCGGCGATCAGGCCCGATCGCGACGCCGTTCTGGCGTTCAACTTCCGGCCCGACCGCATGCGCCAGATCACCCGGGCGCTCGCCGAGCCCGGCTTCGGGGAGGTGGACAGGGGGGGCGCGCCGCCGGTCGAAAGCTACGCGACGATGACCGAGTACGAGGAGGGCTGGCCGTACCCGGTCGCCTTCCCGCCCGTGCATCCGTCTGCCACCCTGGCTCAGGTCCTGGCGGACCGAGGGCTGCGGCAGCTGCACGTGGCCGAGACCGAGAAGTACGCCCATGTGACGTACTTCTTCAACGGCGGCAAGGAGGACCCGTGCGAGGGGGAGCACCGCGAGCTCGTGCCGTCGCCGCGAGACGTTCCGACCTACGACCACAAGCCCGAGATGAGCGCCCCCCAGGTGGCCGCCGCCTTCGCCCGGCGCTGGCGCGAGGACGGCCCCGAATTCGGCATCGTCAACTTCGCCAACCCCGACATGGTGGGCCATACCGGGGTCATCCCGGCCGCGGTGAGGGCGATCGAGACCGTGGACGCCGGGCTGGCCGAGGTGGTGACCGCGGTCCACGAGTCCGGCGGGGCGTGCCTCATCACCGCCGACCACGGCAACGCCGACCACATGCTCGAGCCCGACGGCAGCCCCAACACGGCGCACTCGCTCAACCCGGTGCCGGCGATCGTCACCGTGGCCGGCCTGCGGCTGCGCGAGGGCGGCATCCTGGCCGACGTGGCGCCCACGCTGCTCGGGCTGCTCGGTCTGGAGGCGCCGGCCGCGATGTCGGGGCGCTCGCTCGTGGAGGCCGGCTGACGGGCCCGGACGGCCACCGCGCCGCCACGGCCCTCCGCTAGGCCATGGCCGCCGGCGTCAGCGTGCGCCGGACCCACTCCGCCAGGGTGGGCAGCTCGCGGGGGTCCAGCGTGTGGCCGACCGGCGACTCCACATAGGTCACGTCGGCACTCGCCGACCGCAGGGCGTCGCGCGCGGCGCGGCCCCACTCGACGCCGATGACCGGGTCGTGGGTCCCGTGGGCGATCGCCGCCCTGAGCCCCTCCCGACGCTCGAGGTCGAGCTCCAGCCCCTCGACGGTGGGGATGAAGCCACTCAGGGCCAGGATGCCGGCCGGCGCCGGACGGGCGGCCGCCAGGCCGAGCGCATAAGACATCACCGCTCCCTGCGAGAAGCCGCCCAGGATCGTGCGCGCGGTGGGGACGCCGAGCTCCTCGGGGATCGAATCGATCCACGAGGCCAGGGCCGCGAAGGTGGTGGCGAACGTTCGGGGATCGGGGTAGCCGACCCTGCGCACCGCGTACCAATGCTTGCCGCCCGGTGGCTGGGACACCGGCCCGCCCGGTGCGAGACCGACCAGGCGCCGCTGGGGATCGAGCACGTCCATGAGGGGGAACATGTCCTCCTCGCCGGTGCCCCGCCCGTGCAGCAGGACCAGGGCGCCGCCCGGGTCGCCGGCCGCAGGACGAGTCCGGTGTTCCAGGGCGGCGAGCCCGCTCACCGGGCCGCGGCCCCGGCGCGCGGATTGGCCAGCGGCGTCAGCGTGCGCTCCAGCCGTGCGCGCATCGGCTCGTAGCGCTCGGGCAGCATGAGGCCCTCTCCGAGCCGGTCCGGCGGCTCGTCCACCGCGAAGCCGGGCCCGCGGGTGGCGAGCTCGAACAGGACGCCGTTGGGCTCGCGGAAGTAGACCGAATGAAAGTAGGTGCGGTCGATGATGGGAGTCGGCCGGGCGCCGTGGTCGGCAACGCGCTGGCGCCAGGCCAGTTGCTCCTCGTCGTCGCGCGACGACCAGGCGATGTGATGCACGGTGCCGGCCCCCTGCGAGCCGGGCCGGGTGGGGGGACGGTCGTACCGGTAGGTGGCGCGTCGCTGCTCGCCGGCGGCGAGGCGGACCTCTTCCCCGACTCGTACGAACCCCAGGGCGTCCTCGAGCAGGGGTCGGGCGGCCGTGGGGTCGCTCGCGTAGGCCCGCACCCCGGCAAAGCCGAGGAGGGCTTGCGCGGGGCGGATGTCGGGCGCGACCGCCGCCAGCGGGGGATCGGGGACGTCGTCCACCACCAGCTCGAACCGAAGCCCCTCGGGGTCGGCGAAGCCCAGGCGGCCCTCCTCCAGTTCCACGGCTACCCCCTCGCCCTCCAGCCGCTCCTGCCAGAACTTGAGCGCGGAGTCGCCGGCCACGCGGATGGCGATCGTGTGGATCATGCCGGCGCCCGGGCGACCACGGGCGGCCCCCGGGAACTCGAAGAAGGTGAGGATGCTGCCCGGCGAGCCGCGCTCGTCGCCGTAGTAGAGGTGATAGACGTCGGGAGCGTCGAAGTTGACCGTCTTCTTGACCAGCCTGAGGCCCAGCGCTCGCGCGTAGAAGTCGACGTTGGCGGGTGCGTCCCCGGTGATCGCCGTAATGTGGTGGATACCCTCGAGGCGCATCTAGCCCTCCAGCCTACCGGTCTCGGCAGGCTCGCACAGATGCCTGGGCCCGGCGAAAAACTTGACAGTAGGTCACTGAGATTTCATAATGTCCCAGTTCATAGGCTGAGCTTGTAGGAGGTTCAAGAATGCCGCTTATCCGCTGGGAGCCGGCTCGTGAGGTCAACAGCCTTCAGTCGGAGATGAACCGGCTGTTCAACACTTTCTTCGGCGACGCTCCCGCCGGCGAAGCCGGCAACTTCCGCCGGTGGGTTCCGGCCATGGATCTGGTCGAGAACGATGACGACTTCGTGCTTCGCGCCGACCTGCCCGGCATGAGCGAGGACGACGTGTCCATCGAGCTCGAGGACAACGTCTTGACCGTATCCGGTGAGCGCAAGTCCGAGCAGGAGGAGCGGCGAGAGGGCTACCGCCGCGTCGAGCGCTCATCGGGGCGTTTCTCGCGCACGCTGACCCTGCCGGAGGGCGTTGATCCGAACGCCATCCAGGCGTCGTTCGACCGCGGGGTCCTCGAGGTGCGGATCCCCAAGCCCGAGGAGCGCAAGCCGCGCCGCGTGGCGATCAGCGTCGGCGGCAAGCAGGGCGCGATCGAGGGCAAGGAGACCCAGTCCGCCGGCACCGGGCAGCCCGACGAGCAGGCGGGCACCGAGGAGGCCGAGGGCTGACCCGCGACGGAATCCGACGGGATGGCGGGCCCGCGACCGCGGTCGCGGGCTCGTCGCGTTTGTAGGCTCGGTCGGTGGGCGCCACCTTCACCGTCGAGCAGCGAGATGCGGCGTCGCGCGGCCGAACCGGCACGCTGAGGCTGGCCCACGGGGACGTTCGCACTCCCGCGTTCGTGCCGCTGGCCACGCGAGGAGCGGTGCGGGGGCTGCTCCCGCGCGAGGTGACAGCGCTGGGCTACGAGATGGTCCTGGGCAACACCTACCACCTGATGCTCGACCCCGGTCCCGAGACGATCGCCGGGCACGGGGGGCTGCACGGCTTCATGGGCTGGGACCGACCGATCGTCACCGACTCCGGGGGCTTCCAGGTGTTCTCGATGGGCCACGGCTCGGTGGCCGACGAGGTGAAGGGCCGCGGCCAGGCGGGGGGGACGGATGGGGCCGTCCTGGCGATCGAGGAGGAGGGGGTGCGGTTCCGCTCGTACTTCGACGGCAGCGAGCGCCTGCTGTCCCCGGAGGGCTCGATGGCGATCCAGGCGGCGCTGGGGTCGGACGTGGCCCTGGCCTTCGACGAGTGCACGCCATTCCACGTCAGCCGGGAGTACACCGAGCGCTCGACCGAGCGCACCCACCGCTGGCTGAAGCGGTGCCTGAACTGGCACGCCGAGCACGCGCCGGCGGAGCAGCTCCTGTTTGGGATCGTGCAGGGCGGCGTCCACGAGGACCTGCGCCGCGAGTCGGCGCGCCGGGTGGCGGAGAGCGGGTGTCAGGGCGTCGCCATAGGCGGCTCGCTGGGCCGGGACAAGCGTCAGATGCACGAGGTGGTGAGCTGGGCCACCGACGAGCTGTCCCACCATGCGGACGCGGCGCCGCGTCACCTTCTCGGCATCGGCGAGGTCGACGACCTGATTCGCGGGGTCGAGCTGGGGGTGGACCTCTTCGACTGCGCCATGCCGACCCGGCTGGCGCGGCACGGGATGGCGCTGGTGCCCGAACCCGATGCCCGCTGGCGCACCGACCTGACCAAGGCCGCCAGCCGCGACGAGCTGCAGCCCGTACTGCCGGGGTGCCGCTGCGAGGCGTGCGCGAGCGGCTATTCCCGCGCGTACCTGCGCCATCTCATCCGCGCGCGCGAGCTGACCGGGATGCGCCTGCTGACCGTCCACAACCTGATGTTCATCGCCGACGTCATGGCTGACCTGCGTGCGGCGCTGGCCGACGGGAACCTGGCCGAGACCGCGGCCGCCCTGCGTGCGGGCGCGGCGCCGGCGACTTCGCGCGCCGTCGTCTCGCCCTGACCCCCAGGCGCGTCCCATCGCCGGGGCGCCGGGCGGGCCCGGTCGCGGCGCTCAGCGCGTGTTGTCGTTGATCAGGTCGCGGACGTCCTCGATCGCGCGCTGCGGGTCCTGAGCGGTGAACGGGCGCAGCTTGGGCCGGTCGGTCCCGCTCTCGGCGGCCAAGACGGCCAGCAGGCCGGCGAGCAGGGCCAGCACAATGAGGATCGCGACCAGCCCGCGCCTGCGGGCACGGCGGCGCCGCGCCCGAGCAGGCGCGCGTTCGGGCTCGGCCGCGGCGGGCGGCATCGGGCTCGGGGCAGCCGCCTGGGTCGACCGGTAGGGCATGACGCGCGTGGCTCCGGTCGTCTCCGCCGGCTCATGCGAGGTCATCATCGAGGTGGCCTCGGTGGCCGCGTCCTCGACCTCGGGGGCCGGCGGCTCCAGCCCCCGGGCGGCCGTCCGCAGCGACTCGGCCATCGCCAGGGCGTCGGAGTAGCGTGCGTTGGCGTCGATGGCCAGCGACCGCGCCACCGCGCGCGCCAGCGTCGGTGGGACCTCCGGGTTGACGGCGTCGAGCGGAAGCGGTACCTCGCGCTGCTGCTTGAGCGCCAGCTCGGACAGGGAGCTCGCCTCGTAGGGGAGCCGGCCGGACAGCAGCTGGTAGGTGACGACCCCAAGCGCGTAGAGGTCGGCGGGGGGTCCTGCCTCCTCGCCCCGCGCCTGTTCCGGCGCCAGATAGGCCGCGGTGCCCAGGACCGATCCGACCTGGGTGATGCTCGACTGCTCCGCGGCCTTGGCAATGCCGAAGTCGGCCAGCTTCATCACGCCGTCGCTCGAGCGCAGCAGGTTTCCCGGCTTGACGTCGCGGTGGACCACCCCGTGGCGATGTGCGTGGTCGAGGCCCCGGCAGGCCTGGCCGACCACGTCGAGCACCTCGTCGGACGGGAGCGTGCCGTGATCGCGCAGCAGCTGCGCACAGGAGGGCCCGTCTACCAGCTCCATGACAATGAAGTGCTGGCCGGTGGGCTCGTCCAGCCCGAAGTCGAAGACCTGCACGATGTTCGGATGCACGAGACGCGCGGCGGCCAGCGCCTCGCGCCGGAACCGCGCCACGAAGTTCGAGTCCTCGGCCAGGTGCTCGGCCAGGAGCTTGACCGCGACGCGGCGCTCCAGCCGGGGGTCGAACGCCTGCTGCACGGTGGACATGCCGCCGATCCCTAGGCGCCGCTCCATGTGGTAGCGGCCGGCGATCACGTCGGCGCTCACCGGTTCCCTCCCTGGCCGCCGGCGCTAGTCCCACCGGTTGCGCCACTGTCGCCGCCACCGTTCCCACTGCCGCCCCCGCTGCCTCCGCGACGGCCGCCGCCCGTCCCGGTGCCGCCGCTGTCGGCGGGAGGCGACGGCGTGGTCGGCGTGGGCGGGGGAGACGGCGTCGTGGGCTCGGTGGTGGTCTGCGTCGGGGTGGGCTCGGGCGGGGCGGTCGGCGTGGGGACGGTCTCGGTCGGCGTCGTCACGGTGGGCGTCTTGCGCCGGCAGTCCGCGCTGACGCGGTCGGAGGCGTGGGCCAGGCCCCTGGCGAGGTTCTCGCGCAGTCGCGGGTCGACGCTCGGCGGCAGGCCGTCGGTCCGGTCCAGGGCCTTGGCCAGGGCACGCTGGGCGCGGGCGCACTCGTGGGCGTCGAGGGCGCTCGACGCCTCGTCAAGGTCTCCGTTCAGCGCGTCGGCGGCGGTCGGGGGGATCAGCCGATTGCCATCCCCGCAGGCGACCAGGAAGGCGCTGGAGAGGCCCAGGGCGGCCGCGGCCAGGACGACGAGCAGCGAGCGCATCCGGGGCCGCATGCTACTGCCCGTATTCCAGGCGCTCGGCAAGTGAATCCGGCAGTCGAGCGGCGCGGATGGCCGCCGCCGCGGCCGCGACGTCGTACTCGGTGCGGCGGTATTCGGCCGCCCATGCCGAGGTCTCCAGCATCAACCAGGCGGCGCGGGGATCCCCGTCCCGCGGCTGGCCGACGCTTCCGGGATTGAGCAGCCACTCGCCATCGGAGAGATCGAGCCTCGCGCCGTGCGGGCGCGTCTCGCCAGTGGCGGGCTCACCCTCCAGACGGCAGAACGACAGCGCCACGTGGGAGTGGCCGATCAGGCAGACCCGGTGCAGCTGCACGTCCAGGCACAGCTCGGCCAGCAGGGTGGACAGGACGTACTCCCACACCGGGTCCCGGGGGCTGGCGTGGTAGAGGCCGATGTGGCGGCCCAGCAGTTCGGGCTCAAGCCCTAGCAGGAACTCGAGGTTGTCCTCGCCGATCGTCTCCTGGGTCCAGCGCGCGGCCAGCTCGGCGCCGCGGGAGAACTCGGACAGCGAGATGTCCCCGCGGACGGCGAGGTCGTGGTTGCCGACCAGGCAGAGGTCGCAGTGCTCGCGGGCCAGCTCGATGCAGGCATCCGGCTCGGCGCCGTAGCCGACCAGGTCGCCCAGGCACCACACCTCGTCGACGTCCTCGGCGGCGATCTGCGCCAGCACCTCGGCGAACGCGGGGCGATTGCCGTGGATGTCCGAGACGACGGCGATGCGCATCCGCGAGGACCCTACTGGCGGCGGCTGGGGCTACATTGGCCGGGTGGACCGCCGACGGGTGCGCCTTCCGGTCGCTCTGGTGGCCGCCGCGGTGGTGGCCGAGGCCGCCGTGGTGGCGCTGCGGCCCCGCGCCGCCGTCATCCAGCCCGCCCGGGTCAGCGCCGGGTCGTACTTCACCGCCGAGCAGATCGCCCGGGCGCGCGACTTCCGCCGCCCGCAGCTCGCCCTCTACGCCGGCCAGCTGGCGCTGGAGGGCGCCCTGCTGCTAGTGCTGGCGCGGCGCCCACCTCGGCTGCTCAGCGCGGGGCGCCACCAGATCGTCGCCGGCGCGGCCACCGGTGCCGCGCTCTCGGTCGCGCTCACCGTCGTCACCCTCCCGCTGGGCGCGGTGTTGCGCCAGCGCGCGGTCGAGGTGGGGCTGGTCACGCAGTCCTGGTCCGGGTGGGGGTGGGACCTCGTCAAGTCGGGGGTCATCAGCGCCACGCTGGCGGCCGGGGGCTCGGCGCTGCTGCTGGGGCTCATGCGCCGCTTCCCGCGCCACTGGTGGGCGCCCGCCTCCGGGCTGGCAGTGCTGGTGGGCGCCGCCTTCCTCTATGCCGGGCCGGTCATCCTGGACCCGGTCTTCAACCGGTTCGAGCGGCTGCCCCCGGGCCAGACCCGCAGCGACGTGCTGGACCTCGCGCGGGACGCGGGGGTCCGGGTCGGACAGATCTACGAAGTGGACGCCAGCCGCCGGACCACCGCCGCGAACGCCTACGTGACGGGGCTGGGGTCGACCAAGCGGGTGGTCCTCTACGACACGCTGCTCGAGCACTTCTCGCGCGACGAGGTGCGCCTGGTGGTCGCTCACGAGCTCGCCCACGTGCACTACCGCGACGTGCCGCGAGGGCTGCTGTACCTCGCTCTGGTCGCGCCCGCGGCGTTGCTGGCGGTTCAGCGTCTGACCGAGCGCCTGTCGCCGGCCCGCGGCACGCCGGCGGTCCTCCCGGCCGCCGCGCTGTCGCTCGCCCTCGTCTCCGGCGCCGTCGGGATCGTCTCCAACCAGTTGTCGCGAAGGGTGGAGCAGCGGGCCGACTCCTTCTCGCTGCGGCTCACGCGGGCTCCCCAGCCGTTCATCGCGTTCGAGCGGGGGATCACCGTGCGCAACGTGGTCGAGCCGGATCCGCCGGGGTGGGTGGTGGCGCTGCTGGCGACCCACCCGCCCGCGGTCGAGCGGATCGGCGCTGCCGTGGCGTACGAGCGCTAGCGCTCGGGGTCGCTCTGGGTGCCGAACTCCGGGAGGTTCTTGATTCCCTCGCGCGTGCGCCACTTGGAGTAGTTGTCCTCCATGGCGTCGATGAGCTCCCGCATGAATTTGGGCGACAGGTTCACGCGCGACACGACGACGCCTGGGATCTCCTCCTCGTCCACCTCGTGGTCCACCCGCGCGAAGGTGATCGTGAACTCGTAGTCGGAGTGCGACACGTTCGCGAAGTTCGAGTAGACGCCGGCCATGATCTCCGGCGAGAAGTGGATGTTGATCTGGCGCTCCTGGCCGTCTTCGTCCGGGGACATGGGCTCTAGTATCGCAGGGGTGCGGATCATCGTCTTGGCCGTCGGCCGCCTGCGGCCGCCGTTCGCCGACGACGTCCAGCACTACCATCGGCTGCTGGCCGGGCATGCTCGTCTCGAGTCGATCGAGGTCCGCGAGGACGAGCAGGTCGCCCGTCGCCTGCCGCGCCGGACGTTCGTCTCGCTGCTGGACCGGACGGGCGAGGCCTTCGACAGCGAGTCCTTCGCGCGCTTCCTCGAGCGCCGTCGCCAGAATGGACGCGACCTCTGCTTCGTGATCGGCGGGCCCAAGGGACTGACCCTGGAGTCGGCCGACCACCGGTTCTCGCTGGGCGCGCTGACGCTTCCCCACCAGCTCGCCCGGGTCGTGCTTCTCGAGCAGATCTACCGCGCCCACAAGATCCTGGCCCGCGAGCCCTATCACTACTGATGCCCGATCGACTCGACCGGCTGATCAGCCTCACGGCGATGACCCCCCGCCCGCGCGAGCGCAACGAGCTGGCCTCGTTCGGGCGCCGCCTGGCCCAGCTCGGGCTGCTGATCGTGCTGCTGCTGGTGGCCGGGACGGTGGGGTTCTGCCTCACCGAGGGGATCTCGCCGTGGGCGGCGTTCGTCCTGACCCTGGACACGGTGGCCACGGTCGGATCGATCCCCTCGCCGCGGGGAGTGGGGGCCCAGGTGGTCAAGGTGATGCTGATCGTCCTCGGCGTGGGTACGCTCTTCTACGCCCTGGTGACGGTCACCGAGTTCTTCGTGGCGGGCCACCTGGCGGAGCTGCTGGCGGAGCGGCGCATGCAGAGGACGATCGACTCCCTGTCCGACCACTACCTGATCTGCGGGTTCGGCCGTGTTGGTCGCCAGGTGGCCCGCGACCTGCGCGCGGCAGGGGCGAGGTACGTGGTGATCGACGAGAACCCCGACAACCGGGAGCTGGCGGACGGCGTGGGGGTGCGTTTCATCGAGGGGCGGCCCTCCGACGACCAGGTCCTGCTGTCGGCGGGAATCGACCGTGCCCGCGGAGTGCTCGCGTGCGTGGACTCCGACGCCGAGAACATCTTCATCACGCTCACCGCCCGGGAGCTGCGCTCGGACATCTCGATCGTGGCCCGGGCGTCGGCCGAGGACTCCGAGAAGAAGCTGAGGCGCGCTGGCGCGGACCGGGTGATCTCGCCCTACAAGGCCAGCGGAGCCGAGATGGCCCGGCTGGCCCTGCACCCCCAGGTCTACGGGGTGGTCGACGTGGCGCCCGAGTACCGGATGGAGGAGATCGTCGTCGCCGAGGGATGCGACGGCGTGGGCAAGAAGATCGGAGACATCCGGGGCGGCTCGTTCATCGTCGCCCTGCGCCGACCCGACGGCACCTTCCAGGCGCAGCCGTCCAGCGAGACGGTGCTCGAGGTGGGCGATGTGCTGGTGGCGATGGGCACCGCCCGCACGATGGAACGGCTCGAGGCGCTCTTCCAGCCGGACGTCGCGGCGGTCCGGTGAACCCCCTCGCCGAGCTGAGGGCCGCCGTGGAGCGCGCCGCGGAGTCGCTGCGCGGCGACGGGCAGCCCGGCTCGCCGCCGACCCTGAAGCGTCCCAAGCGGGTCGAGTTCGGGGACTACTCGACCAACGCGGCCATGCTGCTCGCGCCCCGGCTCGGCCAGCCGCCGCGGGAGGTCGCGCAACGGCTGGGCGACGAGCTCGCGCGCACCCTGACCGCCAGGCTCGAGCGCGTCGAGGTGGCCGGCCCGGGCTTCCTCAACCTGTTCCTGGCCGACCCCTGGTACCGCGAGTCGCTGTCGCACCTGCTCGAGGCCGGCGAGCGCTTCGGCGGCGGGTGGGCGTCGCCGTCCGAACGCGTGCTGGTGGAGTTCGTCTCGGCGAATCCCACCGGCCCGCTGACCGCCGCGGGCGGCCGACACGCTGCCTACGGAGACGCGCTGGCCCGCCTGCTCGAGTTCGCCGGCCACGACGTGGTGCGCGAGTACTACGTCAACGACCACGGCACCCAGGTGCGCAAGCTGGGGGAGTCCATCCGTGCCCGTGCGCGCGGTGAGCCGCCGCCCGAAGACGGCTACGAGGGCGACTACGTACGCGAGCTGGCCGCGCGGCTGCCAGAGGCCGCCGAGGCGGCTCCGGACGAGCTCGCGCGCCAGGGCGTCGAGGCGATGCTCGCCGCGATTCGGGACACCCTTCGGCGCTTCCGGGTCGAGTTCGACAGCTGGTTCTCGGAGCGCGCGCTGCACGAGCTCGATCCCAGTCCGGTGGAGCGCCACTACGCGGAGCTGCAGGGCGCGGGCCACATCTACCGCTCGGAGGGGGCGCTGTGGCTTCGCACGTCGGCGTTCGGGGACGACAAGGACCGCGTGCTGCGCCGTTCGACGGGTGAGCACACCTACTTCGCCGCCGACGTCGCCTACCACGAGAACAAGCGGGAGCGCGCCTTCGACCGGGTGATCGACGTGTTCGGGGCCGACCACCACGGCTACGTCCGGCGCCTGCAGGCGGCCTGGCAGGCGCTGGGGGGCGAGCCGGGAGCACTCGAGATCATCATCATGCAGTTCGTCAACGTCATCGAGCGGGGCGAGCGGGCCTCGATGTCCAAGCGTCGTGGCGACTTCGTCACCCTCGACGAGCTGCTCGACCGGATTGGGGTGGACGCGGCGCGGTTCTTCCTCCTGCAGCGCTCGCACGACACGCCGGTGGACCTCGACCTCGAGCTGGCCCGCGAGCAGACCAGCGAGAACCCGGTCTACTACGTCCAGTACGCGCACGCGCGCATCGCCTCGATCCTGGCCAAGGCCGGCGAGGAGCGGGTGGGGCAGGCGCTGGGGGCGTCCGCGGCGCAGGTCGCCGGCCCGCCGCTCGAGGCCGCCGAGCGCACGCTCGTGCGCAAGCTCGTCGGCTTTCCCGGTGAGCTCGAGGAGTCGGTGGAGCGGCGGGCGCCCCACCGGATCGCCGCCTACGGCCTCGAGTTGGCCCAGGAGTTCACCGCCTTCTACCGCGACTGCCGTGTGCTCGGTGCCGAGCCGGAGGCGGTGGAGTCGTTCCGCCTGGCGCTGTCGGTGGCCACGCAGCAGGTCATCGCCCGCTGCCTCGGGCTGCTCGGCGTGGAGGCGCCTGAGTCGATGTAGACGCGGGGGCGCCCTACCCCCCCGGCCGCTCAGCCCTCGTGGCGGGCGAGGTCCGTGTCGAGCCGGCGCGCGTCGCCCGGGGAGAGCGTGGCGGGCACGGCCGGCTCCACGGACCGGCGGGAGCGCCAGCGCCAGAGGAGCGCCGCCGCGACCGCCAGCGCCGCCGCCCCGAGCAGGACGGGAACCAGGTAGGCGGCGAGGTCGAATCCCCTCGGCCTGGGCGCAGCCAACACCTGGGGCCCGTACTGCTCCTCCAGCCTGCGCTTGATCTCCTCCTTCGTCGCCCCGCGCGCAATCAGGGACCGGATGAAGGCCCGCTCGCGATCGGCCTGGGGGGCCTGGGCCAGGTTGAGCGGCGTCCCGCATACCGGGCACATCACCTCGTCCTCGACGTCGGGCAGCGTCGTCCGGGCGGGCGCGGCGAGCCCCGTGGCCGGGGCCGCCAGGACGGCGGCGATCAGCGACAGCGCGGCTAGGCGGGCCCCGAACACCACTCTCTAGGGTAGAGCGCGTGGGCCGCCACACGGTCGGATCGCTGATCATCGCCGCCAGCGCGCTGTCCTGGGGAGTGATCGGCGTGATCGTCCGGAAGCTACCCATGCCGGCGCTCACCATCGTGGGGTTCCGGGTGCTGCTCTCCGCGGTGTCGGTGGCGGTGATCCTCGTCGTCCTGCGCCGCTGGGAGCTGCTGCGCCCGCCCCCGTGGCCGGTTCTGGCCCTCGGCGCCCTGCTGGCCGCGCACTGGGGCCTGTACTTCGCCGCCATCAAGCAGACCTCGGTGGCCAGCGCGGTGCTGATCACCTACGCCGGGCCGATCGTCATCGCGATGATCGCGCCGCTGCTGATCGGCGAGCGGGTCCCCCCGCTGTCGATCGCCGCGCTGGCCGTGTCGGCGGCCGGCATCGCGCTGATCTCTCTCTCTGGCGGCAGCGGGGACGCGGCGGTGCGCCCCGCCGGGGTCGCGCTGGCGGTCGGGGCGGCGATCAGCATGGCGGTGCTGATCGTCCTGCTCAAGCGCTTCAGCGCCCGGATCGACCCCATGCGGGTCGTCGTCTACCTGGACGGCATCGCGAGCGCGCTGCTGTGGCCGGCCCTGGTCTTCCCCGACTACCGGCTGTCGGGCGCCTACCTCGGCTACCTGGCGCTGCTCGGCGTCGTCCTCACCGGGCTGACCGGCATCCTGTACGTGCTCGCGCTGCGGTGGGTGCCGGCCACCACCGTCGGAGTGCTGTCCTATCTCGAGCCGGTCTCGGCGGTGGTCCTGGCGGCCGTCCTGCTGGGTCAGCGCCTGACCACCGCGGTGGTCGTCGGAGGAGCGGCGATTGTGGCCGCCGGGGTGGCGGTCGTCGTGGCCACGCCCGACCCCATCGCGGCCGCCGTCGAGGAGCCGGTCCCGAGCGGCGAGCCGCTGCGCGCCAAGGCCCGCGCCTGAGCACGACCGGCTCTAGAATGGGCCTCGCTCGCGGACGTAGCTCAGCTGGTAGAGCGTCGGCTTCCCAAGCCGAAGGTCGCGGGTTCGAGACCCGTCGTCCGCTTCCTCACGTTTCCCCTGCAAAGCGCCTACTAGTCGGGCACACCTAGCGCCACGCCGCCCCAAGCCTTTGGCCCGATAGTGACCTAAACGCCTCAGCGGTGGTCGTCGGCAACCTGCTCTTGGCCGTCCTCGAAGGCATCCAGGCGGCTGGCTATGCCCGCGCTCGCGCCGTCGAGCAGCGCCCCGTAGTGGCGCTCAATCATCCGTACGCTGGTCCCCATGACCCGTGCCAACTCGAACACGG
>DATAEY010000127.1:0-6047 GCA_036257715.1 Solirubrobacteraceae bacterium
GGGCGCGGGCGTCGCCGCCTACCTCGTGGCGGGCATGCTTGTCTCGCTGCTCGCTCTGCTCGCCGGCCTCTGGGTGGTTCACCGCCTGGCGACGCTCGAGCTCGGGGACGCGGACGCCCGACTGACCGTCGCGCTGGTGGCACTGTTCCCGACCGCGTACGCCTTCTCTGCCGTCTACACCGAGTCGCTCTTCCTGGCGCTCTCGGCCGGCGCGCTCTATGCCGGGCGGCTGGGGCGCTGGCGCTGGGCGGGCGTGCTGGCGGCCCTCGCCTCGGCCACGCGCAGCACCGGCGTCCTGCTCGTGGTCCCGCTCGCGCTGCTCTATCTCTACGGGCCACGCGCGGACCGCCCGGGCCCGCCGGCGGTCCGCTCGCGGCTGCGCACCCGCCACGCGGTCGGACGTGATGCGGCCTGGCTGGCGCTCGCGCCGATCGGCCTGGTGGGCTATCTCGGCTACCTGGCCGCGACGACCGGCGATCCCACGGCGCCCTTTGGGGTTGGACGGCTGTGGTATCGCCACTTCGCCGGCCCGTTCGGCGGCGTGTGGGAGGGGGCGGTCGCGGCCGTCGCCGGGGCGCGACAGCTGGCCTCCGGCTCCCGCGCGCACGTCTATTTCGCTCCGGCGGCCGGCGATCCGTTCTTCGTCGCCGTGCACAACCTCGGCGACTTCGCCTTTCTGATCTTCGCCGGTGTGGCGATCGTGGGAGGGCTGCGGCGCCTGCCCGTCGCCTACGGCGCCTGGGGGCTGTGCGCCATCGCCATCCCGCTCTCGTTCCCGGTCGGCCCCGAGCCGTTGGCCTCGCTGCCGCGCTACCTGGCGGTGGCCTTCCCGGTCCACATGTGGCTGGCGGGATGGACGCGCCGCCACCGGCTGACCGCGCCGGTGGTGATCGCCAGCACGATCGGGCTCGTGGTGCT
Organism: Solirubrobacteraceae bacterium; assembly: GCA_036257715.1. Lineage (GTDB taxonomy): Bacteria > Actinomycetota > Thermoleophilia > Solirubrobacterales > Solirubrobacteraceae > DATAEY01. Next base: position 919 of record DATAEY010000127.1, read on the forward strand.
GACCGCCGGCTTCGCGGCGTGGTGGTGGATCGCCTGAGCACGCCCGGCGCCATCCTGCTCGACGCGCTCGGGACGCTGCTCGAGCTCCAGCCGCCCGGGCCGGCGCTCCGGCGCGAGCTCGCGGCCCGTTTCGGCATGAGGATCGACGACACGGCCGCCGAGCGCGCGATCGCCGCCGAGATCGCCTACTACCGCGTGCATCACCGGGAGGGCCGCGATCGCGCGTCGCTGGCCGAGCTGCGCCGCCGGTGCGCCGGCGTGCTCGGGCGGGCGCTGGGCGGCCCGACGGTCCCGGCGCACGAGCTCGAGCAGGCCATGCTCGCCTCGCTGCGGTTCGCCCCCTTCCCCGAGGTGCCCGGCGCCCTGGATGCCCTGCGCTCGCAGAGTAAGCGGCTGGTGGTGGTGTCCAACTGGGACTGTTCGCTCCCCGACGCGCTGGCCGCCGTCGGATTGGGCGCGCGGCTGGACGCCACGATCACCTCCGCGCAGGCCGGCGTGGTCAAGCCGGACCCGTCCATCTTCCGGGTCGCGCTCGCGACCGCCGGTGTGCCGGCCTCCGCCGCCATACATGTCGGCGACTCGCCCAATGAGGACGTGGAGGGCGCTCGAGCGGCGGGCATCGAGCCGATCCTCGTCGTGCGGGGAGGCGGAGCGGCTCCCGCCGGTATGCGCAGCGTCCGCTCCCTCGACGAGCTGGTCGAGTTGGCCGCGTAACCTCAGTGGCGATGGCCGCCGTACAGCCCGCCGCACACCCGCATCCCGGACCGCCCCCCGACCCGCCCGAGCTGCCCGAGGGGGCGCGCCTGTCGCCGCCGGCGTGGCCGCCCTGGACCGCGCCGCTCGCCCTGATCGCCGGGCTGACCGCGACGCTGTTCGGCGCGACAGTGATCGGAGGGATCGCGGCCGCCGCCGGCGCGAAGATCTCAGACCCGCCGCCTGGAGTTCAGATCGGGGCGCTGGCGTTCCAGGACCTGGCGCTGATCGGGGCCGCGCTGGCCTTCGCCAGGCTGGTGACCCATCCGCGGCCGTGGCACTTCGGGCTGCGCAGGACCCGCCCGTGGCGGGCGGTGGCCTGGCTGCTGGGCATCTGGGTCGGGTTCTTCGTGTTCACCGGGATCTGGATCAGCGCTCTGGGCATCCACCAGCGCGATCGGCTGCCGCAGGAGCTGGGGGTGGACCGCAGCACCGCCGCGCTGGTGGTCGTCACATTCCTGGTGACGGTGATGGCGCCCATCGCCGAGGAGTTCTTCTTCCGTGGCTACTTCTTCACCGCACTGCGGTCATGGAAGGGACCGTGGGTGGCGGCCGCCATCACCGGAGTCGTGTTCGGCGCCATACACGGCGGGTCGGCGCCCATCGGCTTCCTCGTGCCGCTCGCGGTGTTCGGGTTCGGCCTGTGCCTCCTGTACTGGCGTACGGGATCGCTGTACCCGTGCATGTCGCTGCACGCCCTGAACAACTCGCTAGCGCTGGGAGTCACCCAGCACTGGAGCTGGCAGATCCCGGTGCTGATGGTCGTCGCCAACCTGGTGATCGCGGCGATCATGCTGCCGCTCGGCCGGGCCGGGCCCGCCGCCGCTACGGCGCCCGCCTCGCCATGAGCGCGCTCGCGGTCCGCGCCCGCGCCCTGTCCAAGGCGTACGACGGCAGGATCGCCGTGGACGGCGTCGACTTCGACGTGCGCGCCGGCGAGTGCTTCGGCTTCCTCGGCCCCAACGGCGCCGGCAAGACGACCACCATGAAGATGATCTACGGGCTCGCGGCGATCGGGGCCGGCACGCTGGAGGTGCTCGGCCGTGACGTTGCCCGCCAGCGCCGGGCGGTCAAGGCCCGCCTCGGGGTCGTTCCCCAAGACGACAACCTAGACCGTGAGCTCACGGTCCGCGAGAACCTCGTCGTGCAGGCCAGCTACTTCGGACTGACCGGCCGCGAGGCCGAGACCGGCGCCCGGGCCGCGTTGAGCTTCGCGGGCCTGCAGGACCGCGCCGGCGCCCGCATCCAGGAGCTGTCCGGGGGCATGCGGCGGCGGCTGCTGATCGCCCGGGCCCTGGTCAACCGGCCCGAGCTGGTGGTGCTCGACGAGCCCACCACCGGGCTCGACCCCCAGGCGCGCCGGTCGGCATGGGCAACGCTCGAGCGGCTGCGCGCACAGGGGGTCACGCTGCTGCTCACCACCCACTACATGGAGGAGGCGGCGCGCCTGTGCGACCGCCTGGTGATCATGGACTTCGGGCGCATCGTGGCCGAGGGCTCGCCCGCCGAGCTGACCGCCCGCTACCGCCAGCCCCACCTCGAGGCGGTCTTCCTCCATCTGACCGGCCACGGCCTGGACGGCGACGGCCGCGCGCGCATCGAGGCCCTCGGCGGGCCATCGTGATCCCCCTCCCCAGCCTGAGCGCCGCCATGCGCGTGTGGCGGCGCGATCTACGGGTGTTCAGCAAGATCTGGCGCGGCGCCCTGCTGCCGCTGTTCTTCGACCCACTCTTCTACCTGGTGGCGCTCGGGTTCGGGCTCGGCACCTACCTGGCCACCATCAACGGCGTGCCCTACCGCGAGTTCATCGCCCCGGGGCTGTGCGGCTCGGCGGTGATGTGGGCGGCCTCGTTCGAGGTGGCCTGGAACGCCTACTTCAAGATGGAGGAGTCGCGTCTGTACGACTCGGTGCTGGCCACACCGGTCGAGGTCGAGGATCTGGTGCTGGGCGAGGTGCTGTGGGCGGGCACCCGAGCGGTCATCTACGGGACGACGTTCCTGGTCGTGATCATGCTGTTCGGGCTGGTGCAGTCGTGGTGGGCGATCGCCATGCCGCCGTTCCTCCTCCTCGGCGGACTGTGCTTCGCGACGATCGGACTCGCCTACACCTCGCTGATCCCCAAGATGGACTACTTCACGTTCTACTTCACCCTGTTCATTACCCCCATGTTCCTGTTCGGCGGGATCTTCTTTCCCTATGACCGGCTGCCCGACTGGGCGCAGGTCGTGGCCTGGTTCACCCCGCTCTACCATCTAGTGGCCATCGCTCGGGACCTCGCCACGTCGCCGGACGCGCTGACCGTCACCGCCAACGCCGGCTGGCTGGCCGCGGTCACTCTGGTCGCGTTCGCGGTCCCGGTGCGGGCCATGCGCCGCCGTCTCGTCGCCTGAGGCTTCACGGGGTGGCGTAGCATCACCGCGCATGGTTCGCACGGATGCTCGCTCGCTGCTGGCTCTCCTCGCCCTGGTGCCGGTCGTCGTCCCGGCCGCCGCGGCAGCGCAGGGACCGCCGACGGGGCGGGGCGGGATCTCGCTCAAGTGGGATCGCCAGTTCGAGCTTCGTGGCCAGGACGTGGCGCTCCAGAGCCAGATGCTCAAGCTGCGTGGAACGCTGAGCCAGTTCGTGCCCGGCGAGGCCGTGACGGTGCGGGTGAACATCGGGCCCCGCCGTATCGTGCTCGCGCGGCGGACGGTCGAGCCGGCGGGCGGGGGCGGCGCGTTCACGGTCGACTTCCGGGTAACCCGTGCCGGGGTCGTCCATGCCAGCGCGTTGCACGACGCGAGCCCCTCGCTCGGCCGGCTGACCGGCGAGTCGCCGCGGCTGGACGCCTTCGTGCCGGTGGCGGGTCGGGGCGCCAGGGGCCTGAGGGTGCGCTTTCTCCAGCAGCGGCTCGCATACATTCACTATCCGGTCGGCGTCACCGGGCGCTACGACGCGGCGACCGGCCGCGCCGTCCTCGCCTACCGCAAGGTCAACGGACTACCCCGCGTCTCGTGGGCCAGCCGGGCGGTCTTCAGCCGGCTGGCGCTGCTGCGAGGAGGCTTCGTGGCGCGCTATCCGAGTCACGGACGCCACGTCGAGGCGGACCTCGGGCACCAGGTGCTTGTGCTGCTCTATCCGGGCGGAGCGGTGTACCGGGTATTTCCGATGTCCTCCGGCAAGCCATCCACGCCGACCGTGGTCGGCTCGTACCGCTTCTACCTCAAGACCTTCGGAATCAACTCACTGGGCATGGTGCACTCCAACTACTTCGTCGGCGGCTACGCCGTACACGGGTTCCGCAGCGTGCCGACGCATCCGGCGAGCCACGGCTGCCTGCGCATCCCGCTCTCCGACGCCCGCTTCGTCTACCGCTGGATCCGGATCGGCGAGGGCATCGACGTCTACTACCGGGGGCGCCGGCCTCCCGCCCACCAGCGGATCAATCCACACCCGGGCCCGTAGGGCGCGGTATCGGTGACAGGTCTCTGTCCAACCCGCCGTCGGCGTAGGCCACGGTGAGCGCCCGGGACCACCTGATAGCGGAGTTGCGCAGCCACGCGCTGTTGGTCGGAGACGTAGTTCTGGCGAGCGGGCGTACCGCCGCCTACTACGTCGACGCCAGGCGAGCGATCCTGCGCCCGGAGGGGTTCAGTGCACTGGCCGAGCTGGTCGCCGACCATGTTCGCCGGATCCGAGCGGATGCCGTCGGAGGCCTCACGATGGGGGCCGACCCCGTCGCATGCGCCGCGCTGGCCGGTGGCGCGCCGGTCAAGGCGTTCTTCGTGCGCAAGGAGGCCAAGGCGCACGGCCTCCAGCGCCGCATCGAAGGGCCGCCGCTTGAGCCTGCCGACCGGTGCCTGGTGGTGGAGGACGTGGTGACCACGGGGGGTTCGACCCTGAGCGCGATCGAGGCGGTGCGGGCGGCGGGCCTGCCGATATGCGGCGTGCTGGCGGTGCTCGACCGGCTGGCCGGGGGAGCCGCGGCAATCCAGGAGGCGGCCGGGGCGCCGTACCTCGCCCTGACCACCATCGACGACGTCTATCCCGCGCGGCCGGACCGCGGCTGACCGCAGCGACGCGGCCCCCGTCGGCGTCCGGCCAGCCGGAGGAGCCCGGCCCCACCCCCAGTCCGTAGCGCCCGGTCGAGTCCCGGTGGGCCGGCCGGGTCGCGCGAGGCCGTAGGCTTTTGGGCGGGCCCGGCCCCCCGTAGGCTTCCGGCCGTCCCCACGACCCGACTAGCCGTCACCCGGGTCCTGGCGCCCTGGCCATGACCCGACCTCTTCGCGCAGACACCGGCGGCAGGCTCTCGCTTCGGGCGCTGGCGATTGCGAGCGTCGCCTCCGCCACCGCGGCGATAGTCACCTCGCGGCTCTGGGCCCCGGGCGCCGCCCTG
>DATAEY010000128.1:0-11121 GCA_036257715.1 Solirubrobacteraceae bacterium
CTTCAAGGCTGCCGTGGCCGCCGAGGTGATCGAGTACCTGGGCCCGGTCCGCGACCGCTACCGGGAGATCCGCCCCGACGAGGCGGGTCTCGAGGCGGTGCTGGGCGCCGGGGCGGCCAAGGCCCGCGCCCTGGCGGCGCAGACCCTGCGCGACGTGCGCCGGGCGATGGGGGTGGGGCCGCCAGACGGCGGCGACGTCGGGGGGGCTGGCTAGCTTGGAGCCCGTGCCGGCCTCGCAGCTCGAGCTCGACCTCGACGTCTTCGCGGGTCCCTTCGATCTGCTGTTGACCCTGGTCCTGCGCGAGGAGATCGACCTGCTCGAGGTGGACCTGGCCGACGTCGTGCTGACCTACCTCGACCACCTGCAGGAGCGGGGCGAGCTCGACCTCGAGGTGGCCACCGAGTTCCTGGTGCTGATCTCCGGCCTGCTCGAGCTCAAGTCGCGGCTGATGCTGCCACGGCCCGGCGAGGACGAGCTTCCAGAGCTCGAGCCCGCGCAGGCGGCGGAGGAGCTGCTGGCCCGCATGCTCGCCCACCGCCGCTACCGGCGGGCGGCGGGCGAGCTGGCGGCGCGCCTGGCCTCGGAGTCGGGCTACCGCTTCCGCTCCGCGCCGATCCCCGCGGCGCTGCGGCGGGCGAGCGCGGCGAACGCGCCGAGCGGCGTCTATGCCCCGGATCGGCTCGGCGAGGCGCTGGGCTCGCTGCTGCGCCACCCGCCCCCGATCGACGTCGACCACATGCATGTCGTTCACCCCCGCATCTCGGTCGCCGCCCGGCTCGCGCATCTCAGATCGCTGCTGCGGAGGGGGAGCTTCAACTTCGACGAGGCCGTGGCCGGCGCCAATCGCGTCACCGCGGCGATGACGCTGTTCGCGCTGCTGGAGATGCACAAGCGAGGAGAGGCGACCTGGCGCCAGGCCAGGCCCTTCGGCGAGATCACCGTCGCCGCGGCGGTCGAGGGGCGGCAGCGCAGGCGGGCGCCGGCGTGAGGGAGATCGACCGCACCGTCGAGGCGCTGCTGTTCCTCTCCCCCCAGCCCGTCGGGGTGGAGGAGCTGGCCGAGGCGGCGGCGGTGGGGGAGGGGGAGGTGGTGAAGTCGCTGGCTCGCCTGCGCGAGCACTACGCGGAGGGCTTTCGCGGGGTCGTCCTGCGAGAGCTGGCCGGCGGGTTCACGCTGGCCACCGACCCCTCCACCGAGGAAGCCGCCCGCCGATTGCTGGCGCGACCGCGGACGCCGCCGCTCACCCCGGCGCAGGCGGAGACGCTCGCCATCGTCGCCTACCTCCAGCCGATCTCGCGGCCCGAGGTCACCCGGATCCGCGGCGTGGCCTCCGACTCCGCCGCCGCCACCCTCCACGAGCGCGGGCTCATCGAGGAGGCCGGCCGCTCCCGGTTCGGCGCGGTGCTCTACCGCACTACCGAGCTGTTCCTCCAGCTGTTCGGGCTGCGCGGGCTCGACGAGCTCCCCGACCCCGCCCGCTGGGATCCCACCCCCGACGAGGCCGGCGCGCTGCGGGAGCGGTTGCTGCGCGCGGGCGAGGCGCGGATCGGCATGGGGGAGCACCCCGCGGGCTGATCGCTCGGGGATCGGCGCGCCATATCCTCGCCCGGCCATGCGCCTGGGCAAGTACCTCGCCCACGCGGGCGTCGCCTCCCGCCGCGCGGCCGAGGACCTGGTCCGCGCCGGCCGGGTCACCGTGGATGGCGAGCCGGCCACCGACCCGGCCCGCGAGGTCGGGGACGCGGACGCGGTGGCGGTGGACGGTCGGCTGGTGGCGGGGGCCGAGCAGCGGGTGGTCTACGCCCTCCACAAGCCGGCGGGGGTGGTCTCCACGGCGCGCGACACCCACGGGCGCCCGACCGTGGTCGACCTGGTCGACGACCCGCGGCGGCTGTATCCGGTGGGACGCCTGGACGCCGACGCCAGCGGGCTGATGCTGCTCACCAACGACGGCGAGCTGGCCAACCGGCTGACCCATCCGAGCTACGAGGTTCCCCGCACCTACCGGGTGACGGTCGCGCGGCCGCCGATCGGCGAGGACGCCGTGAGGGCGCTGCGCGAAGGCGTCGAGCTGGAGGACGGGTGCACCGCGCCGGCCCGCGCGCGGCGCCTGGGCGCCGACAGGCTCGAGCTCACGCTCCACGAGGGCCGCAACCGGCAGGTCAAGCGGATGTGCGCGGCCGTCGGGCACCCGGTGGTCGGGCTCGAACGCGTGCGCTTCGGCCCGCTGGGCCTCGGAGACCTGCGACCCGGCGGCCACCGCCGCCTTCGGGAGCCCGAGATCGACGCCCTGCGCCGAGCCGCGTCGCCGTGACGAGGGTGCGTCCCCTGCCAGAATGCCGCGCCCATGCGGCTGTTCGCGCTGCGAGGCGCCGTGTCCGTCGACCGCAACGACTCGGCCGACATCCTGGGGTCGACCGAGACCCTGATGCGCGAGGTGATGGAGCGCAACCGGCTCGAGCCGGAGGCGATCGTGTCGTGCATCTTCACCGCCACCGGGGACCTCAACGCCGAGTTCCCGGCGCTGGCGGCCCGCCGCCTCGGGCTCGATCACGTGCCCCTGCTGTGCGCCCGTGAGATCGACGTCCCGGGCGCGATGCGCGGCGTGATCCGGGTGCTGGTCCACTACCACGCCGAGCAGGCCCACCGGCCGCGGCACGTCTACCTCGGTGAGGCGCGAGCCCTGCGAGAGGACCTGGACGCCGCGCAGTAGGGTGGGCCGGCGCCAACCAGAGGAGGCACGATGGCCGAGGGGGTGAACCAGGTCGTCCAGGGCGACGGCTATGCGGTGGGCCACATCGACGCGATGGGCGACCGCTACGGCTTTCGGAAGATCCGCCGTGAGCTGGGCGTGACCGCATTCGGCATCAACGCGGTGTGCATGCCGCCCGGCTACCAGGGCGGGCGCCACTACCACGACGAGCAGGAGGAGACGTACTTCGTCCACCAGGGGACGATCGAGATGGAGTTCGGGGACGGGAGCGTGCAGCGCCTGGCGCCCGGCGCCGTGGCGCGCGTCGACGCCGCGACGGTCCGCGAGCTGCGCAACGTGGGCGAAGGCGACGCCATCTACCTGTGCGCCGGGGGCAAGGACGGCTACGTCGGGCGTGACGGGCGCTTGCCGGAGGGCGATGAGCGCGCCGGCCGCCAGGGACCGCCCGGGGCGGCTTAGCCGGCGGTCACAATAGGTCGATGGCGCTCGAGTTCGCGCAACGGGTCGGTCGCATCCGGGGCTACCCGGCGGCGGACGGCTACGCCGTCCCGGGCGACGTCGCCTTGCTGGCCTCCAACGAGTCGCCCGACCCGCCGCTGCCCGATGTGGTCGAGGCCGCGAGCCGGGCGCTCTCGACGGTCCACCGGTACCCCGACCCCACCAACGCCTCCCTGCGCGCGCGCCTGTCGGGGCGCTACGGCGTCCCGGTTAACCGGATCGCGGTCGGCAACGGCTCCTGCGACATCCTGCTCGCCGCCGCGCACGCCCTGCTCGAGCCGGGGGCCGAGGTCGTCTACGCGTGGCCGTCCTTCTCGGTCTACCCGCAGCTGGCGGCGCTGACCGGTGCCACCGCGATCACCGTGCCCCTCGACCGCGACGACCGCCACGACCTCGAGGGGATGGCCGGGCAGGTGACGGTGGCCACGCGCCTGGTGATCGTCTGCAATCCCAACAACCCGTCCAGCACCGCCGTCGACCTGGAGTCGATCAGCGCCCTGGTCGACCGGCTCCCCCGCCACGTCTGCGTGATCGTGGACGAGGCCTACTGCGAGTTCAACCTGCTCGACGATCCGGACTCGTCCATCGAGCTGCTCGCCGGGCATCCCAACCTGGTGCTGCTGCGCACCTTCTCCAAGGTCCACGGGCTGTGCGGCCTGCGGGTGGGCTTCGCGCTGTGTGGCTCCGAGGACTTCCGCATCGCCGTGGACCAGGTGCGCCAGCCGTTCTTCTGCAACGCCGCGGCTCAGGCGGCCGCCATCGCGGCGCTGTCGCACCAGGACGAGGTCGCGCGCCGCGTCGAGCGGGCGGTCGCCGGGCGCCTGGCGCTGGAGGAGGGCCTGCGGGATCTGGGGCTGCGGGTCGCCGAGTCGCAGGCCAACTTCGTCTGGCTGGGGCTCGGCGAGGAGCGGGACGAGGGGCAGGTGGTGCGCGGGCTGGCCGAGCGCGGGGTGCTGGTCCGGGCCGGGACGGCGCTCGGGCGCGAGGGCTTCCTGCGCGTGACCTGCGGCACGCCGGACGAGAACGACCGCTTCCTGACCGCGCTCCGGTCGCTGCTCTGAGCCGCGCGCCGTCGCCGCGGCCCAGCCGGTCTGCTACAAACCCTCTCGAGCATGAGGGCTCGCAGCCGTCAGACCGCCAGGCTGGACGCCCGCCGCGCCGGCGCGGCGCTCCCCTGCTGCGACCGCCACGCCGCCTTCGTCGCCCCGCGCGACTTCTCCTTTTACGCCTGGCGATTTAGCTAGGCGCTCGGCCAGCCTCCGCAGCTGACCGCACCAGAGGTCCTCCCGGGCCGGGCGCCTCCCCCCAGGGGCTCATCCCGCCCGTGCACCGCGCCGTACGATTTCCAGGCTTTCGAAAGGACACACCAGATGATGATCGTGATGAAGGCAGACGCGACCGAGAAGGAGGTCCAGGCCGTCGTCGCCCGCATCGAGAGCGTCGGGGCCAGGGCCCACGTCAGCCCGGGCGACGAGCTGACCGTGATCGGGGCGATCGGCGACCGCGAGCACGTCGCGCGGCTGGGGCTGGAAGGGCACCCCGGCGTCGACCAGGTGATCCCGATCCTCAAGCCCTACAAGCTGGCCTCCTCGCAGCTGCGCCGGGGCGAGCGCAGCGTACTGGACATCGCGGGGCGCAGGATCGGCGGCGATCGCTTCGCCCTCATCGCCGGGCCGTGCACCGTGGAGGGCCGCGACCAGACCCTGGCCGCGGCGCGCGCGGTCCGCGACGGCGGTGCCATCCTCCTGCGCGGCGGCGCCTACAAGCCCCGCACCTCTCCGTACACGTTCCAGGGGCTCGGGCAGGAGGGCCTGCGCCTGCTCGCCGAGGCCAAGGATGAGACCGGCCTGCCGGTGGTCACCGAGCTGATGGACGCGCGTGACCTCGAGCCGGTGCTGGAGGTGGCCGACGTCATCCAGGTCGGGGCGCGCAGCATGCAGAACTACACGCTGCTGACGGAGATCGGCCGCTCGGGCCGCCCGGCGCTGATCAAGCGCGGGCTGTCCTCGACCCTCGACGAGCTGCTGATGTCGGCGGAGTACGTACTCAAGGAGGGCAACCCGAACGTGATCCTGTGCGAGCGGGGCATCCGGACCTTCGAGACGGCCTACCGGTTCACGCTCGACCTGATGGCGGTGCCGGTGCTCCAGGAGCTGTCCCACCTGCCCGTGGTCGTCGACCCAAGCCACGCCGCCGGTCGCCGCGACCTGGTCACCCCGCTCTCGCTGGCCGCCGCGGCGGCGGGCGCCGACGGCATCATCGTCGAGGTGCACCCCCAGCCCGACGAGGCCATCTGCGACGGTCCCCAGGCGCTGCCGGCCGACGGGTTCGCCGCCTATGCCGAGCAGGTGCACCACGCCGCCGAGCTGGCCGGCAAGGAGCTCTCGCGCGTCTAGGCGCTCGTCGCCCGAGTCCGGATGAACATCGCGGTCATCGGCGTCGGACTGGTCGGCGGCTCCATCGGCCTGGCGGCGCGCCAGCGCCTGGGGGCGACGGTGCGGGGCTTCGATCTCGGGGAGGGCGTCCTGGACGCCGCCCTGGGTCGGGGCGTCGTGGACCGGGGGTGCGCGTCAGTCGCGCAGGCCGTCGAGGGAGCGGACACCGCGTTCGTCGCCGTGCCGGTCGGCGCGCTGGCCGAGACGGTCGACGAGGTCCTGGCGGCGGCCGGCGAGGCGTGCGTGGTGACCGACGTCGGCTCGACCAAGCGCGCCGTGCTGGCCGGCCGGGCCGATCCGCGATTCGTCGGCGGCCATCCGCTGGCCGGAGCCGAGACGTCGGGCGTCGAGCACGCGCGCCCCGACCTGTTCGACGGGGCGACCTGGTACCTGACCCCCACGCCGAGCACCTCGGGCATCCTCTACCAGCGGCTGCATCGGACCCTCGGCGGGCTCGGCGCCCAGCCGGCGGCCATCGACGCGGGGGCGCACGACCGCCTGATGGCCAGCGTCTCCCACCTGCCGCACGTCCTGGCCAACGTGCTGGTGTCCCAGGCGGCCGCTGCGGTCGGCGAGCAGCGGGAGCCGCTGCCCGCGACCGGGCCGAGCTTTCGCGACGCCACCCGGGTGGCGGGGGCGAACGGGGCGATCTGGACCGACATCTACCTGGCCAACCGCGACGCCCTGGTCGAGGGCATCGACGAGACCGTCCGCCGCCTGCGCGAGGTCCGCGAATCGCTGGCGGCGGGGGATGCCGGCTCGGTGTCGGGGTGGAACGCCGCGGCCGGCGACGACCGCCGCCGGCTCCTGGAGGCGCAGTTGGCCGGCGGCCCCGCGCACGAGCTGCGGGTCTCCGTGCCCAACCGGCCGGGCGTGGTGGCGCAGATCGCGCTCGCCCTGGGACGAGCCGGTATCAACATCGCCGACATGGCGCTCTATCCCGCGCCCGACATGAGCGAGGGCGTCGTGGCCCTGTGGATCGGCGGCGACGAGCCGGCCGACCGCGCCCAAGCGCTGGTGGCCGACCTCGGCTTCCCGGTGGCCCGGCCGTGAGGGTGCGGGTCGAGCCCGCCGTCCGGCTGCGCGGTGAGGTGACCCCGCCGCCGGACAAGTCGGTCTCGCACCGGGCCGCGCTGCTGGCCGCCATGAACCCCGAGCCGGTCCGCATCCGCAACTACCTCGACGCCGAGGACACCAACGCGACGCTCGAGGCGCTGCGCGCCCTCGGGGTCATCGTCGAGTCCCAGCCCGACGAGGTGGTCGTCCGCGGCGGCGGGCTGCGCGACCTGCCGGAGCTCGACGAGCCGATCGATGTGGCGAACAGCGGGACCCTGATACGGCTGCTGCCCGGCTGGCTCGCCGCGCAGGAGCGCGGGTCCTGGACGCTGGACGGCGACGAGTCCATCCGTCGGCGCCCGGTGGACCGCATCGCCCGGCCGCTGACCATGATGGGCGCGCGCATCGAGGCCACCGACGGTCGCTTCCCGCCCTTCACCGTGCACGGCGCCCGTCTGCACGGCCTCGACTACGAGATGCCGATGGCCAGCGCCCAGGTCAAGTCGTGCGTGCTGCTGGCCGGCCTGCTGGCCTACGGCGACGTGGCGGTGACCGAGCCGCTGATCAGCCGCGACCACACCGAGCGGCTGCTGGCCCGGGGCAGGGTGGGCATCGTTCGCGGCCCCGCCGGGGACGGCGCCCTGCGGGTGATCGTCTCCAACGTGGACGAGCTCGAGATCGAGGACATCGAGGTGCCGGGCGACCTCTCCTCCGCCGCCTTCCTGATCGCGGCCGGCGTGCTGGTGCGCCGGTCCCGGCTGCTGTTGCGCGAAGTGGGCGTCAACTGGACGCGCGCCGGGTTCGTGCGGATCCTCGAGCGGATGGGCGGCGTAGTGGTGGGCGACTTCGAGGCGCCGCGCGCGCCCGACGAGATCCCCACCCACGAGCCGGTGTCCGACATCGACGTCACCGCCGGGCCGCTGGTGGGCACGGTGGTCGAGCCGGAGGAGGTGCCCCTGGCCATCGACGAGCTGCCGCTGGTGGCGCTGCTGGGGGTGTTCGCCGAGGGCCGGACGGTGGTGCGCGGAGCCGCCGAGCTCCGACTCAAGGAGTCCGACCGGATCGCCGTGGTGTGCGACGGCCTGCGGGGGTTGGGGGCCGACATCGAGGCGACCGAGGACGGGTTCGTGGTCGTCGGCACCGGAGGGCTCGAGGGCGGGCGGTTCGACTCGCGCGGCGACCACCGGCTGGCGATGCTGGGCGCCGTCGCTGGCCTGGCCTCACGCGACGGCGTCGAGGTCGAGGGGATGGACTCGGCGGCGATCTCCTATCCCCTCTTCCTCGAGCACATCGGCACGCTGGCCTGACCCCGGGCTAGCCGTCGGCGCAGGCGGCGCACAGCCCGCTGACCACCAGCTCGCCGCGGGGGCGCCGGTACCCGGCCCGGCGCGCCGCCCGGACCGCCCCCGCGAGCTCTACGTCCACCTCGAAGTCCTCGATCCGCCCGCAGCGGGTGCACACCAGGTGGTGGTGGGCGTCCGGTCGCGGGTCGTAGAGGGCGGCGTGGGGCGCCCGGCTGACCCGGCGCACGACGTCGAGCTCCTCGAGCAGCTCCAGCGTCGCATAGACGGTGGGGAGCGACACGCCGGGAAGCCGGTCGTGGACCGCCTCCAGAATTTCCTCCGCGGTCGCGTGGCGCCCGAGCTCACGGAGGGCCCGGTGGATGATCAGGCGCTGGGAGGTCACGCGCTGGCCCCGGCGGCGCAGCTCCGCGGCCAGATGGGCATCGGGATTGGAGGCGACGGTCACGATACGGTCCTTAGGGCATCCTTATTCTAACAGACTTGCTATAGTTACTCACGATGACAGCTCAGGCCCAGGCGCTTCTCAAGCGCTGGCGCGGCACCGGCGACCGAGAGCGGCTCCTGCGCGTGGTGCAGCCCGGCCTGGTCGGCCTGATCGACGGGACGATCTCGACGCTGGCGCCGATCTTCGCGGCCGCCTACCTGGCCGGCTCGCGGGCGGCGCTCCTGGTCGGCCTGTCGGCGGCGCTGGGCGCGGCGATCAGCATGGGGCTGTCCGAGAGCCTCTCCGACAGCGGCGAGCTCACGGGGCGCGGCAACGCGCTGATTCGAGGCCTCATCACCGGCGTGGCCACCTTCGTGGGCGGCACCTGCCACGCCCTGCCCTTCCTGATCAGCGACGTCAACCGGGCGCTGCCGATCGCCTATGCCGTCGTGGTCACGGAGCTGCTGGCCATCGCCTGGATCCGCCGGCGCTACCTGTTCGTCTCCCTGACTCGCTCGCTGGTGCAGGTCACGCTGGGCGGCGCCGTGGTCGCCGCCGTCGGCGTGCTGATCGGGCACGCCTGATCGCGCCCGACGGCGCCCGGGTTGCGGCTCCCGTAGGGTGCTCGGGCATGATCGTCGCCATCGACGGCCCGGCCGGCGCCGGCAAGTCGACCGTCGCGCGGACCCTGGCGCGGGAGATCGGCTTCACCTATCTGGACTCGGGGGCGATGTACCGCTGCGTGGCGCTGGCCGCCGGCCAGAGCGGCGACCCGCCAGCCAAGGTCGCGCGGCGCGTGCGCATCGAGCTGGGTCCCCGGATCGCCCTGGACGGGCGCGACGTCACCGAGGCGATCCGCGCCCCGGAGGTGACCGAGCTCTCCTCGCGGGTGGCCGCCGACCCCGCGGTGCGCGAAGCGCTGGTCGCCAAGCAGCGGGAGGTCATGGCCGGCGGCGACTACGTCGCCGAGGGCCGCGACATCGGCACCGTCGTCGCGCCCGACGCGGCGGTCAAGGTGTTCCTCACGGCGTCGCCCGAGGAGCGGGCTCGTCGGCGGGCGGCGGAGCTCGCCAACGACGAAGAGACGGTCCTGGCCGACCAGGCCCTGCGCGACGAGCGCGACCGGACCCGCCGGCACAGCCCGCTCGCGCCGGCTCCCGGGGCGGTCGAGCTCGACACCACCGGCCTGACGATCGACGAGGTCGTGCAGCGCATCGCCGACCTGGTGCGGGCGGCCGCCTGAAGCGCGGACCGGGCGGCGGTCAGGGCGCTACGGAGCCGGTCCTGACGTGCTCGGGACGGAACCCGACGCCGATCAGCCGGGCCGGGATGACCTGGAGGGCGGGGTACCGCGACAGCAGCCGCACCACCCGCGGCGGCCGCGATGGTACCCGCCCGGCGAGCGTCGGGGCCACGACCCTGCGCTGGATGGCTCTCTGCAGGAGCTGCGTGGCGATGGTGGGCAGCATGCGCCGCCGCTGCACGCGGGCGAGATCGGCTTCGGTCACCATGCCCCCGCGCAGCGGCGCCGCCAGCAGGTTGGCCGCCGCCACCGCGTCCTGGATCGCCAGGTTGATGCCGACGCCGCCGATCGGCGACATGGCGTGCGCGGCGTCGCCGATGCACAGCAGCCCGGGCCGGTGCCAGCGCGCCAGCCGGTCCACCTGGACGGTGAGCAGGCTCAGGTCGTCCCAGCTCTCCAGCTCGCCGACGCGGTCCGCCAGGAACGGCGCCAGCCGCGCCAGCGAGTCCCGGAAGGCCTCGATGCCGCGTACGCGCTCCCGTTCCGCGCTGCCCTTCGGTATCACGCAGGCGATCTGCCAGTAGTCGCCGCGGTCGATGAAGGCGAGGATGCGCCCGGCCGTGATCCGGCCGAGGCCATTCTCGGGGTCGGACTCTCGGCGCGAGATGCGAAACCACAGCACGTCCATGGGGGCCCCGAACGACGTCGGCGTCAGCCCCGCCGAGCGACGCAGCGCCGAGCCGCGGCCGTCGGCGGCCACGGTGAGGTCGGCGCGCGCCTCCTGCGCGTCGCCGTCGCCGGCCCGGTAGCGGACGCCGGCGATGCGGCCGTTCACCCGCACGGGCTCGAGCACCTCCGCATTCATCCGCAGGCCGAAGCCCGAGCGCTCGCCGGCGCGGGAGGTGATGAAGTCGAGGAAGTCCCACTGCGGCATGAACACCAGGTACCGATGGCGCCGGCGCAGGCGGCTGAAGTCCGACAGCCGGAAGCTGCCCTGGTCGAGTACGGCGTTGAGCTCGGTCACCTTGCGGTGCGGCAGCGAGAGGAACTCGTCGATCAGCCCCAGCTCATCGACGACCTCGAGCGTCGAGGGGTGGATGGTGTCGCCGCGGAAGTCGCGCAGGAAGTCGCCGTGCTTCTCGAGGACCAGCACCTCGACGCCGGCCCGCGCCAGCAGGAAGCCCAGCATCGCCCCGGCCGGCCCGCAGCCGGCGATGCAGCAGGTCACGCGCTCGGGCCCCGATGCCGCCATCCCCGGCAGTATCGCCCCGGCGGTCAAGGCCCGGGGCGTCCCGGCGGTCGCCCTAGAGTGCATCCATTCGCCCCATGCCCAAAGGCATCCAGACATGAAGGTCGCGGTCGTCGGCTTTCCCAACGTCGGCAAGTCGTCGCTGGTTAACCGTCTCGCCGGCACGCGCGAGGCGGTCGTCCACGAGCGGCCGGGTGT
>DATAEY010000129.1:0-2671 GCA_036257715.1 Solirubrobacteraceae bacterium
ATCGAGCCCCTGGTGTCCCTGCAGTGGTTCCTGGCGATGGAGCAGCTCGCCCAGCCGGCCATCGAGGCGGTCTCCTCCGGGCGGGTGCGCATCCACCCCGACAACCACCGGCGCGTATACCTGGATTGGATGCGGAACATCCGGCCCTGGTGCATCTCGCGCCAGCTGTGGTGGGGCCACCGCCTGCCGGTCTACTACTGCGAGCGCTGCGGTCACACCCAGGTCAGCGCGCGCCCGCCGGAGCGCTGCGATGCCTGCAGAGGCCCGGTCCACCAGGACGAGGACGTCCTCGACACCTGGTTCTCCTCCGCGCTGTGGCCGTTCGCCACGCTGGGTTGGCCGCACGACACCCCCGAGCTGCGCGCCTTCTATCCCACCGATGTGCTCCTGACCGCGCGCGACATCCTGTTCCTCTGGGTGGCGCGGATGATCATGATGGGGATCGAGTTCGCCGGCGACATCCCGTTCGCCGACGTCTATGTCCACTCCATCATCCAGGCGCCCGACGGGCGCCGGATGTCCAAGTCGTTGGGCACCGGCATCGATCCTCTCGAGGAGATCGAGCGCCACGGCGCGGATGCGGTGCGCTTCGGCCTGCTGGCCATGTCCTCCACGCAGGACGTGCGCTACTCGCCCGAGAAGATCGAGCAGGGCCAGCGCCTGGCCAACAAGCTGTGGAACGCGTCCCGGCTGGTGCTGCTCAACGTCCGCCAGGGCGTGCGGGCGGAGCCCCGGCCCGAGAGCCTCGAGGATCGCTGGGTACTGTCGCGCCTGCAGCGGGCCAAGGGCGCGGTCGCCGACCACATCGAGCGCTTCGACCTCTCGCACGCCGCCCTTGGCCTGTACGACTTCGTCTACGGCGAGCTGTGCGACTGGTACCTGGAGCTGGCCAAGCCGCGCCTCTACGACGACCGGGGCGACTCGGGCGCGGTGTCGGCGACGCTCCTGCACGTGCTGGGCGAGACGCTGTCCATTGCCCATCCCGTGATCCCGTTCGTGACCGAGGAGATCTGGTCCTACGTTCCGGGCGCGCAGGGGCTCCTGGCCGGGCACCAGGTGACGGGACCGGACGAGGGACTGATCGACGATCTGGCCGAGGAGCAGGTGGGACGGGCCATCGAGGCGGTGCGGGAGGTGCGCGGCTGGCGCGACCGCGTGGGGGTCACCGCCCGTGACCGGGTGCCCGCCCGGCTCGAGGCCGCCGGGTACGAGTTCATGACCGACCAGGTCGCGCGGCTGGCGCGGCTGGACCTGTTCCCCGACGGGGGGGATCCGGTGGCGCGCGTGACCATCCCCGGCGGGGCGGTCCTGGTCCTGGCCGGCGGGGGGTTCGACCCCGCTGCGGCCGAGCGCCGCCGCGCCCGGCGGCGCGCCGACCTGCAGGCCGAGATCGCCCGGAGCGAGGCGAAGCTGGCCAACCAGGGGTTCGTGGCCAAGGCGCCGCCGGCGGTGGTGGAGGGGGAGCGGGACAAGCTGCGGCGGCTGCGCGGCGAGCTGGAAGCGCTGTGAGCGCGTGGTCGGCCGCCCAGGCCGAGGAGCACCTGCTGGGGCTGGAGCTGTTCGGCATGCGATTCGGGCTGGAGCGAATGCGCCGCCTGATGACCGCCCTGGGGTCGCCGCAGCGCCAGTTCGCCTCCATCCACGTCGTGGGCACGAACGGCAAGTCCTCCACCGTCCGGATGGCGGCCGCGGTCCTCGAGCGCCACGGGCTCGCGACCGGGGCCTACGTGTCGCCGCATCTCACGTCGTTCGCCGAGCGGATCCTCATCGGCGATCGGGAGCTCGAGCCGCAGGCCTTCGGCGTCACGGTCCAGCGGGCGGTACGCGCGGCCAGCATGGTCAACCGCACGCTGGCCGACGGCGAGCGGGTCACCCAGTTCGAGCTGCTGACCGCCGCCGCCTACACCGTCCTGGCCGCCCGCGGCGTCGACGTGGCGGTGATCGAGGCCGGGCTGGGCGGGCGCTACGACGCCACCAACGTGATCCCCTCGCGGGTGCAGGTCCTGACCAACGTCGGGCTCGAGCACACCCGCTGGCTGGGCCCCACCATCGCCGACATCTCACGCGAGAAGCTGGCGGTGGTGCGCGACGACTCGACGCTGGTGGTCGGGACCCTGGAGCCGGACGCGGCGGCCGAGGCGCGCGCCGCGGCGCGCGCGCACCGTGCCCGTCTGATCCAGGCGCAGCCGTCGTGGGACGGCGGGCGGCTGGCGGCGCGGGGCGCCTTCCAGCGCGCCAACTTCTCGCTGGCCCGCGCGGCGGCCGGGGCGTTCGCCGGCCGCCTGGACGAGGCCGCGGTCCGGGCCGCCGCCGCGAGCGTGGTGGTGCCCGGGCGTTGCGAGGTGGTCGGGCGGGAGCCGCTCACGATCCTCGACGGCGCCCACAACCCGTCGGGGGCCCGTGCCCTGGCCGACGCCCTGCCGGAGGTGGTCGAGGGGCGACCGATCGTGGGCGTGGTGTCGATCCTCGACGACAAGGACGCGGCCGGCATGCTGCAGGCGCTGCTGCCATGCTGCCGGTCGGTGATCCTGACCTCCAACCGCCATCCCCGGGCCCTGTCGCCCGCCACGCTGGAGTCGCTGGCACGGCAGGTCGGGGCGGGCGAGCCTCCTCTCACACTCGAGCCCGACCCCCGCCGAGCGCTCGCGCGCGCGCGAGACTCTGCCGGGCG
>DATAEY010000130.1:0-15343 GCA_036257715.1 Solirubrobacteraceae bacterium
CGCACGATGGAGTCGTCGACCACCACGATCCGCTTGCCCCGCACCACCTCGGGCATGGGGTTGAATTTCAGGCGGAGCCCCTGACGGCGCAGCTCCTGGCCGGGCTGGATGAACGTGCGCGCCACGTAGCGGTTCTTGATCAACCCGTCGTCGCGCGGGATTCCCGACGCCTTCGAGTACCCGGCCGCCGCCGGGTTGCCCGAGTCGGGGACCGGGATCACCACGTCAGCCTGTACCGGCGCCTCGCGCCACAGGATCTCGCCCATCTTGCGTCGCGAGACATGGGTGCGGTTGCCCTCCAGGCGCGAATCGGGCCGAGCGAAGTAGATGTGCTCGAACACGCAGAACGCACGCCGGGCGCCCTGCACCACCTGACGCGTCTCGATGCCCCGCCCGTCGAGCGAGACGAGCTCCCCGGGCGTCACGTCGCGCAGCAGCTCGGCGCCGATGATGTCCAGCGCGCACGACTCGGAGGCCACGCAGTAGTGGTCGCCCAGCCGGCCGAGCACCAGCGGGCGCAGCCCAGCAGCGTCCCGGAAGGCGACGACCGCGTGACGGGTCATGACCACGGTCGAGTAGGCACCCTCCAGCCGCGGCATGACGTCGGCCACCGCGTCCTCGATGCGGTCGGCCTCGTGATTCGACAGCAGCGCCGCGATGATCTCCGAGTCCGAGGTGGAGCGGAACTCGACACCCCGCTCGCGCATCCGGGAGTGCAGCTCGACCGCGTTGATGAGATTGCCGTTGTGGGCCAGGGCCAGCTCCCGGCGGTCCGAGCGCCATACGGGCTGGGCGTTCTCCCAGGCGCTGGAGCCCGTGGTCGAGTAGCGCACGTGGCCAATGGCCATGTCGCCGGCCAAGGCCCGCAGCTTGGGCTCGTCGAACACCTGGTTGACCAGCCCCTGCTCCCGGGTGGTCATGATCAGTCCGTTCTGGACGGTCGCGATCCCCGCGGACTCCTGTCCGCGGTGCTGAAGCGCGTAGAGGCCGAAGTACGCGAGGCGGGCGACTTCGCGGTCGGGAGCGTAGATCCCGAAGACGCCGCACTCGTCGCGCGGACCATCGCGCGGCTGCAGCTCGTGGGTCATGGGAGCGATTCCGGCTCCGAGGGTCGCAGGCTCGAGCGACTGCGTTCACAGCCTAGCAACGGGCACGGCCGAGCCCGGCGGTTGCACGCGCCGCCCGGGCGCCCTACGTGACTCGCCGCCGGGTCGCGGGCCGCCGCCCCCGTGGTCACCGCTCCCCGCCCACCAGCTCGGCCATTTCGAGCACCGCACCGATCACCTGCGGCCCGTCGACCAGGGCCGGGTCGTTGTGGTCGGCGCCGTGGACCGTGACGATCCGGGTGGGGCCGCGGGCGGCCCGCGCCACCGCCAGGCTCTGCTCGGGCGGGATGATCGAGTCGCCGGTGCCGTACACCACGGTGGTGGGGACATCGACCTCGGCAAGGTGGGCGGCGAGCGGATAGCGGTCCAGGAGCAGCCTGCCGACCGGGAGGAACGGATAGTGGGCCCGCCCCACCGAGGCCAGGTCCACGAACGGCGAGCGAAGCACCAGCCCGGCCGGCCGCTGGTGCGTCGCCAGCTCCGCCACCACGGCGGTCCCCAGGCTCTCGCCGAAGTAGACCAGGCGCCGCGAAGGCAACCGCGAGTGCTCGACCAGCGCGCGGCGCGCCGCGCGAGCGTCCAGGGCGAGCCCCCACTCGGTGGGAGCACCGGGATTTCCGCCGTAGCCGCGGTAGTCGAACAGCAGCGTCGTCAGTCCCTCGCGGGCCAGCGCCGCGGCCAGCGGCGCTCGCATCGACCGGTCGCCGGCGTTGCCGTTGGCCACCAGCACGGCGACGCCGCGGGCTCCGCGGGAGGGCGTGACCAGCCAGCCTCCGAGCTCCAGCCCGTCGTCGGTCCGCAACGCGACATCCCGTGCCCCGGCGATCATCTCGCCGGCCGGGGGGACGGGTAGGCGGGACGGAAAGTAGACGAGCCGGCGCTGGAGTCGTCTCGGGTCCCAGCGCATGGCGCGCTAGCGAAAGAGGGGTGAGAGTCCCGACTCGTGCGCCTCGCGCAGGGAGTCGAGGGGCAGGTCGATCCGCGCCGGCGCCATCGTGATGGTGAGACGGTCGCCGCCCACCTGCCCGCAGACCTCGACGTCCAGCCGCTCGCGCAGCGCCTCCAGCGTCGCCCTCGGACCAGACAACACGAACCGCCCGGGGGCCTCGCCGAACAGGTTGCGCTCGGGGTCCTGGGAGGGCGGCGCCTCGATCCGCGCCCCCAGCGCACCGGCCAGGCAGCACTCGGCGACTGCAGTGGCCAGACCTCCCTCGGCGATGTCGTGCGCGCTCGACAGGGCACCCGCGCGCACCGCCTCGCGCACCGCGGCGATCGCGCCCGCGACCTGGTCCTCGTCCCACCGCGCCAGGCGGGTGGCCAAGGGCTCGCCGCGCAGCTTGCTCAGCTCCGAGCCGGCCAGGTCTGGCACGGAGGACCGGCCGGCCACGGCGATGGCGTCGCCCTCGCGCGCGAAGCCGAGTCGCCCCGCGCGCTCGGCATCGGGAAGGCGCCCGACCAGGCCCACGACCGGGGTCGGGTAGACGGGGCCGTCCGGGCCCTCGTTGTACAGCGACACGTTCCCCCCCACGACCGGGACCCCGAGGGTGCGACAGGCGTCGGCCAGCCCCGCGACCGACCGCTCCAGCTGCCAGGCGATGTGCGGCTTCTCCGGGTTCCCGAAGTTCAGGCAGTTGGTGAGGCCGAGCGGCTCGGCCCCCACGCAGGCGAGGTTGGCCGCGGCTTCGAACACCGCCTCCATCGTCCCGGCATGGGGGTCGCAGGCCACCCGGCGACCGTTGCCGTCGATCGACACCGCGAGCGCGCCCCCGTCCGGCAGGCGCAGGACCGCGGCGTCGGCCTGCGCCGGGCGACGGACCGTCCGCGACTGGACGAGGCAGTCGAACTGCTCGAACACCGGCCGTCGCGAGGCGAGGTTGGGCGACGACAGCAGTCCCAGGAGGATGGCCCCAGGGTCGTCTTCCTCCAGGGTCTGGGCGGGCGGCGGGTAGAGCGGTGCGGGCGGCGGCCGGGGGTCGAGGTCGTAGAGCGGGCACTCGTCGACGAGCGTCGCCACCGGCACGTCGGCCACCACCTCGGAACTCGACAGCACCCGCAGCCGGCCGGTCCTCGTGACCTCGCCCACCACCGCCACGCCGACCTCCCAGGTCGCGCACACGTCCACCAGCCGCTCGAGCCGCGACGGTTCCACCACCGCCAGCATCCGCTCCTGAGACTCCGAGATCATCACCTCGAACGGCTCCATACCGGGCTCGCGCAGCGGCACGCGGGCGACGTCGATGTCCACTCCGACCCCGCCCTTGCTCGCCATCTCGGCGCTCGATGAGGTCAGGCCCGCCGCGCCGAGGTCCTGCAGGGCGATCAGCGCCCCGTCCTCGAGGAGCTGCAGACAGCACTCCATCAGCTTCTTCTCCTCGAACGGGTCACCGATCTGCACGCTCGGGCGCTTGGCCTCGTCGCCCTCGTCCAGCTCCGCGGAGGCCAGGACCGAGGCCCCGCCTATTCCGTCCCGTCCGGTCGAGGCGCCCATCAGCACGACCGCGTTCCCCGGCCCCGTCGCCGCCGAGCGGACCAGTCGCCCCGCCGGCGCGAGGCCCAAGCACATGGCGTTGACCAGGCAGCTCTGCTCGTAGGGCGTCTCGAAGTAGACCTCGCCGCCCACGGTCGGGACGCCGATCGAGTTGCCGTAGTGCCCGATGCCGGCGACCGCCCGGTCGAGCAGGTAGCGCGAGCGACCGCTCGCCCCCGGCTCCCCGAAGCGCAGCGAGTCGAGCACCGCGACCGGGCGGGCCCCCACCGCGAACACATCGCGCAGGATCCCGCCCACTCCCGTGGCGGCGCCCTGGAACGGCTCGACCGCGGAGGGATGGTTGTGGGACTCGACCTTGAATGCCGCCACCACGCCCGGCCCCGCGTCCACCGCGCCGGCGTTCTCGCCCGGACCCATCACCACGCCCGGGCCGTCGGTGGGAAGCCGCCCGAGCAGCTTGCGGGAGTGCTTGTAGGCGCAGTGCTCCGACCACAGCAGCGAGAACATCGCCAGCTCCACCCGGTTGGGCTGGCGTCCGAGGCGGTCGCAGATGAGTTCGTACTCGGCGTCGGTCAGCCCGAGGTCGCGATGCCGGGCGGCCACCGGTCCCGCGCTAGGCGACGGCAAGCGCCCCGTCCACGTGCTGGCGCAAGGACTCGAAGATGCAGAGGCCGTCACTCGAGCCGGTCAGCGCATCGACCGCGTGCTCGGGGTGGGGCATGAGCCCGAAGACGTTGCGGTCGGCATTGCAGACCCCGGCGATGTCGCGCACCGACCCGTTGGGGTTGGCGCCCGGCGCGTAGCGCAGGACGACCTGCCCGCGCGCCTCGATCTCGTCGAGCACCGGGGCGGGCGCGTGATAGCGCCCGGTGGTGTGCTTGATCGGCATGGAGAGCGGCTGGCCGCGCGCGCACGCGCGGGTGAACGGGGTGTAGGGACCGTCGACCAGGCAGGCGACCTGGCGGCAGCGGAAGCGAAGATGCCGGTTGGCCAGCAGAGCGCCCGGCAGCAGCGAGGCCTCGCACAGCACCTGGAAGCCGTTGCAGATGCCGAGCACCGGCCCGCCGTCGCGGGCGAAGCGCGCGACGGGCCCCATCACCGGAGCGAAGCGAGCTATCGCCCCCGCCCGCAGATAGTCCCCGTAGGAGAAGCCTCCCGGGATCACCACCACGTCCACTCCGCGCAGGTCGGGCTCGGCGTGCCACAGGACCACCGCCTCGCCCACCAGCGAGGCGGCCCCGAGCGCGTCGAGCTCGTCACACGAGCCCGGGAACCGGACGACCCCGACCTTCACGCCGCCGGCGCCGGCGCCTCCGCGGCCGGCTCGGTGACTATCTCGTACTCCTCGATCAGGGGGTTGGCCAGGAGCTGCTCGCACATCGGAGACAGCTGGCGTGGATCCTCGACCTCGAGCTCGATCAGACGGCCGACCCGGACGTTCGCGACCCCCTCGAATCCCAGCGCGGGCAGCGCCCGCTCGACCGCCTTGCCCTGCGGGTCGAGGATGCCCTCCTTCGGGCGCACCAGCACCCGGGCCTTCACGCCGCCACCCGCCGCCGCCAGCCGGCGAGCGGCTCGCCGGTTATCCGCTCGTAGGCGTCGAGGTAGCGGGCGCGAGTCTGGTCGACCACCTCGGACGGAATCGCCGGTGCGGGCGGCGTCCGGTCCCAGCCGGTTCCGGACGCCCAGTCGCGGACGAACTGCTTGTCGAAGCTCGGCTGTGCCCGGCCCGGCTCGTAGCCGTCGGCCGGCCAGAACCGCGAGGAGTCCGGGGTGAGCGCCTCGTCGCCCAGCGTCAGCGCGCCGTCCGCGTCGAGCCCGAACTCGAACTTGGTGTCCGCCAGGATGATCCCGCGCTCCCGCGCGTGGTCGCAGGCATAGCGGTAGAGCGCGATCGAGACTTCCCGCAGGCGCTCGAGCAGAGCGCGGTCGCCGATGATCTGCGCCGCCCGATCGAAGTCGACGTTCTCGTCGTGATCGCCGACCTGCGCCTTGGTGGCGGGCGTGAAGATCGGCTCGGGCAGCCGCTCCGACTCGCGCAGGCCGGGCGGCAGCGCGATGCCGCACACGGCGCCGTCGCGGCCGTAGTCGCGCCACGCGGACCCGCTCAGATACCCGCGCACCACGCACTCGACCGGGACCATCTCGAGCTTGCGCGCCCGGATGGCCCGACCCCTGACCTCCTCGGGCACTCCGTCGGCGGCCGACACCAGGTGGTTGGGGACGATCGCCGCCGTGCGTTCGAACCAGAACACCGACATGCCGGTGAGGACCGCCCCCTTGTCGGGGATCGGGGTGGGATGGACCACGTCGTAGGTCGACACGCGGTCGGTGGCGACCATCAGCAGCTCGTCGCCGAGGTCGTACATCTCCCGGACCTTCCCGGACGCGATCAGGGGAAGGTCGGCCACCGCGCTCACTGCGGCGATGCTAGCAACGGCGTCGGCGCCGCTGGAGCGCCCGCGCCCTCACACCGCGGCGGCCCGTGGCTCGTAGCCGGTCTCGCGCAGCGACGCCTCGAGACCCGTCCGGGTGGCCGCCTGCGACCACCTCGGGTCGCCCGGGGCGAACACGTCCTGGCCGCCGGACACGTTGCGCTGCGCCCACTCCAGGACGCGTGGCGGCGGCGGGCGGCCGAGCAGCTCATAGACGGCGGAGACCGCCCGGGCGGGGTCGGCGGCCAGGTCCTCGTGGCGCATGAGCCTGTAGTGGTCAGCGAAGCAGCGCAGCCCGTCATACCGCGTGTGCTCGAACGTGACGCGCCACACCAGCAGGATCCGCTCGAGGTCGGGACAGCCGCGCAGGTGGCGGTGCTCGGGCCGGCGCATCAGCGCCTCCGAGAGCGCCCGGCTGGCGAACAGGGCGCGCTCGGAGCGGTGAGTGAA
The DNA here is from genome assembly GCA_036257715.1 of Solirubrobacteraceae bacterium. Lineage (GTDB taxonomy): Bacteria > Actinomycetota > Thermoleophilia > Solirubrobacterales > Solirubrobacteraceae > DATAEY01. The sequence continues at coordinate 6,480 of DATAEY010000130.1, forward strand.
GAAGGCGTTCGGATCCTCGAACAGATGCCGGCGCTTGCGCCCGCGGCCCAGCATGATCGAGGTGGCGACCGCCCGCGGGTCGCGGACGACGTGAAGCAGGCGGGCGCCCGGTGAGATCTCGGCCACCACCGGGAGCTTGCGGTACAGGCGGACCTCCTTGACCACGTTGTCAGGCGCCTGGTCGAGCAGGAAGCGCAGGTACTCGCGGCAGTAGCCGGGCAGGTCCGGCTCGAGCTCGAGCTCCGGGTCACGGGGGGCGCCGTGGTTGAGCAGCGCCGGGTCGAGCCCAGGGCGCCGCTCGCGCCGGAAGCGCTCGCGCAGCGTGCGCACGTCGGCGAAGAGGTCCCGATCGCGCACGCCGCTGCCGCCTCCGATCGCCGCCTTGTCCGACGTGAACGGCTCGTAGAGGCAGCGCAGGCCTCCATCCTCGAGCAGGGCGTCGTAGACGATCGTGGTCCCCGAGCGGCGCATGCCCTGGACGAACAGGTTCATCGCCGAGCGGCGGCGGCCGCGACCGGGACGGCCGCCTCCAGCAGCGTCCGCAGCCCGGCGAGGGTCCGGGACCACGTGAGCCGCCCGCGGGTCTCGACCGCCCCCGCCGAGAGCTGCGCCCGCAGGCCGGGTTCCTCCAACCTGCGGATGGCTTCGACCAGCTCGTCGCGGTCCGGGTCGTAGGCCGGAATCCCCGAGCGGGTCACGTGCTTGCTGGGCCGCGGGGTCACCAGCAGGCCGTTGAACCCCGAGCGCACGACCTCGTTCATGGGCGGTATGTCGGTCGTCACGATGGGCATGCCGAAGGCCAGGGCCTCGTAGAGGTGCAGCCCCAGGCCCTCCCAGCGACTCGGGGCCAGGCACACGTGGCAGGAGGCGAACAGGCGCAGGTGCTCCGCCGAGGGCAGGTCGTCGCGGATCACCTCGATCCGCGCGTCGCGGGTCGCCATCTCTTGCAGGAAGTCGCCGCGCCTGGGCACCTGGGCCTTGACCACCAGCCGCAGGTCGGGGTCGGGCACATCGGCGAACGCCCGCAGGACGGGCCGGATCGGCTTGCGCTTGGAGAGGAACCCGCCCGGGAAGAAGAGCTTCACCGGCGGCTCGTCCCGGTCCGGAGTCACCGCGAGCAGCTCGGGGTGGCAGCCCCACACCACCCGGGGGCTGTCGATGCCAAGCTCGGCGTAGCGGCGCTGCTCGCACTCGGTCAGCGAGTAGATGAGGTCGAAGGCATCGCGGGCGCCGGCCACGTCGGCCGGCGAGAACGCCTCCCAGACGAAGCGGCCGATCGTCCTCACACCCTGTCGCCGCAGGGCGCCGATCTCCTCGAACTGGTAGTTCTGGTCGAAGAAGACGGCATCGAGCCGCCGACCCGCCGCCCACCGCCCGTACTCCGAGGCGGGGATGGCGAAGCCGGACGCCTCGGTCACGCCGGGCTGGTCCCACACGTCGTGGCGGTCGACGAACGCGGGCCGCCGGTTGGTCGGGCGAGTCGGGCGGGCGAGCACGGAGGTGTCGTGGCCGAGCTCGTCGAGGGCCGAGCGCAGATACCGCGCCACCACGCCCTGACCGCGGTTGAACCAGTGGGCGACGATTCCGATCCTCATCCGCGTATCGAGGATATGGGGTCCCGTGCCGGCCGAGCGTCCGCGCGCTCAGACGATCGCGTCCAGGCGCTCGAAGATCGTCCCGGCGTGCCGCGTGTAGTGGCGGTAGTCGAAGACGGCGTCGAGATCTACGTCCTGCGCCGCCGGCTCGACGGCCAGCAGGTCCCGGAGCGGCGTCCGATCGTCCCACGCCCGCCGGGCCGCGGCCTGGACCAGGCGATAGGCGTCATCCCGCTCCATTCCGGCTTCCACTAGCGCCAGCAGCGCCCGCTGGGAGAACAGCGCGCCACAGGTGAGCTCCAGGTTCGCGCGCATTCGATCCGCGTCGACCACCATCCCACGCACCAGGCCAATCGCCAGCTGCTGCAGATAGTCGATGAGGATTGTGGAGTCAGGGACCACGACGCGCTCGGCGCTGGAGTGCGAGATGTCCCGCTCGTGCCACAGCGCGACGTTCTCGACCGCCGCCGTGGCGTTGCCGCGCAGCACCCGGGCGAGCCCGCAGATGCGCTCGGCGACGATCGGGTTGCGCTTGTGGGGCATAGCGCTCGAGCCCTTCTGGCCCGGCCTGAAGGGCTCCTGCAGCTCCCGCACCTCGGTGCGCTGAAGGTGGCGGACCTCGGTCGCTACGCGCTCCAGGCCGGCCGCCGCGAGCGCGATGGACTGCAGCAGCTCGGCGTGGCGATCACGGGCCACCACCTGGGTCGGGACCGGCTCGGGCGGCACGCCCAGGCGGCCCAGCACCCGCGCCTCGAAACCCGGAGAGCCGCTCGCGTAGGTCCCGACCGCGCCGGAGATGGTGCCCACCGCCGCCTGCTCGAACCCCCGTTCCAGGCGCGCCGCGTTGCGGTGGGCCTCGAGGGCGAAGCTGGCCAGCCGGATGCCGAACGTCGTCGGCTCGGCGTGGACGCCGTGCGTGCGCCCCGCGCAGAGGGTCTCCCGGTGCTCGCGCGCGCGGTCGGCCAGCGTCGCCACCAGCGCGCGCGCAGCGGGGACGATCACGTCGCCGGCCGCCCTGAGCTGGAGCGCCATCGCCGTGTCCAGCACGTCGCTGGAGGTCAGGCCGAAGTGGATCCAGCGCCCCGCCGGGCCGGCCGAGGCGGCCAGCACGTCGACGAACGCGGCCAGGTCGTGCTCGGTGACCCGCTCGCGCTCGCGAACCGCCTCGACGGTGAAGGTGGCGCCGCGGATCGCCTCGAGGTCCTGCGGCGACGGGCCGTCGAGCTCCTCGCAGGCCGCCACCTCCACCCGCCGCCAGGCCTCCATGCGCGCCTCGTCGGTCCAGATGCGGCCGAGCTCCCGACGCGTGTAGCGGTCGATCACCGCCGGATTATCGCGACTGCCTCCGACGCGCCCGATCCCCGCCCGCGTACGATCTCGCGGGATGGAGCGCTACGAGATCGGGGGGCGGGTGGCTCTGGTTACGGGAGCGGCGCGGGGGATCGGCTACGAGACCGCCCGTCGGCTGCACCAGAGGGGCGCGTCGGTGGCGCTGGCCGACCTCGACCCGCGGGCGGTCGAGGGCGCGGCTTCCCGAATCGGATCCGAGCGAACCTTCGCGGCGGCGTGCGACGTGACCGATCCGGCCGCGGTCGAGCGCGTCGTCCAGGGGGTCGCGGATCGGTTCGGAGGCGTGGACATCGTGGTGGCCAATGCCGGCATCGCCCCGCCGCCGGCGACCATCCGGGTGGTCGACCCGGCCGTCCAGGAGCGGGTGATCGAGGTGGACCTGCTGGGCGTGTGGCGCACGGTGCGGGCCGGCCTGCCCCAGGTGGTCGAGCGCGGCGGGCACGTGGTGGTGGTGGCGTCGATCTATGCCTTCCTAAACGGCGCCCTGGGCTCGTCGTACGCGGTCAGCAAGGCCGGGGTCGAGCAGCTCGGCCGTGCGTTGCGGGTCGAGCTCGCACCCCACCGCGCCAGCGCCAGCGTGGCCTACTTCGGGTTCATCGACACCGACATGACGCGGGTGTTCGACACCGACCCGATCCTGCAGCGCTACCAGGAGATGATGCCCCGCATCCTCATGCGCCGGGTCCCTCCCGCCACCGCCGCCGAGGCGATCGTCCGCGGGATCGAGCGCCGCTCAGCCACGATCGTCGCGCCACGCGCCTGGCGCGCGTTCTCGGCGCTGCGGGGGATCCTCAACCCCCTCCTGGACGCCCGGATGGAGCGCGACGAGCGGCTCCTTCCGCTCGTCCGCGACGGCGATCGGCCACCAGCAGGCGCCGCCGGCGACGACCGGGTCGGCGATCCGGGTTAGCGGTCTAGGATCCGGGCGGCGAGGATGGCGGCGTTGCGCGCGGCGTTGAGCCCGACGCAGGCCACCGGCACGCCGGGCGGCATCTGAGCCGACGCCAGAAGAGCGTCCAGCCCGCCGGCGGCGGAGTCCCGCGCGGTCAGCGGCACGCCGATGACCGGCAGGTCGGTGTGGGCAGCGCAGACGCCAGGGAGCGCCGCGGACAGACCGGCGCCGGCGATGATCACCTGCAGCCCCCGCATCCGGGCGTTGCGCGCGTAATCGGCGACCGACTCGGGCTCACGATGCGCCGACATCACGCGCACCTCGTAGCGGATGCCCCTCTCCTCGAGCTCTTGCCCGGCCTTCTCCATCGTCGGCATGTCGCTCTTGGACCCCATCACGATCCCCACACGCGGCCCGTCGGCCTCGAGCTCCTCGAGCTCCTCCTCGAGCTCGGTCAGCGTGTCCGGAGGGGTCTCGGCCGGCCGTGGGGTCATGCGACCCTCTCCACCGCCCGCAGCGCGATGTCGCGCCGCAGCTGCTTGCCGGCGAAGTCGACCACGTCGGCGGCAGCATACGCCGCCTCCCGGGCGGCGCCGGGGCCGTCCCCCAGCCCGGTCAGGTTCAGCACGCGTCCGCCCGCGGTCACCAGCTCCCCGTCCCGCTCCGCCGTTCCGGCGTGGGTGACCTCGACCCCGGGTGGCACGGCCTCGAGCCCGGTGACGCGATCGCCGCTGGAGGACGAGGCGGGATAGCTGGCGCTGGCCAGCACCACCGTGACCGCCCAACGACGGTCCCACTCCAGGTCCGCCCCCGCCAGGCCGCCGTAGTCGGTCGCCCGCCACAGCAGCTCAGGCAGCTCCGAGCGCAGGCGCGGCAGCACCGCCTGGGTCTCCGGGTCGCCGAAGCGCACGTTGAACTCGAGCACGCGCGGCCCCTCGGGCGTGAGCATCAGGCCGGCGTAGAGCACGCCGTGGAACGGCGTGCCGCGCTCGCGCATGGCGTCCACGACCGGCTGATGGACGCCGGCCACGATCCGGCGCGCCGCCTCGTCGTCGACGCCCGGCACCGGCGAGTAGGAGCCCATCCCGCCCGTGTTGGGGCCACGGTCGCCGTCGAAGATCCGCTTGTAGTCCTGCGCCGGCGCCATCGGGACCGCCCGCTCGCCGTCGCACAGCGCCAGCAGCGAGAGCTCCTCACCCAACAGGAAGTCCTCGACCAGCACCCGGGTGTCGCCGAACCGGCGGGCGACCAGCATCTCCTCGAGCGCGCCGCGCGCCTCGGACTCATCGCCGGCGATCACCACGCCCTTGCCCGCGGCCAGCCCGTCGGCCTTGAGCACGACCGGATAGCGCCCGGCGATCGCCGCCATGCCCGTCTCGACGTCGGCGACCACGCGATGTGCGGCGGTCGCCACGCCGGCCTCGAGCATCACCGCCTTGGCGAACTCCTTCGAGCCCTCCAGCCCCGCCGCGGCGCCCGTCGGGCCGAAGGCCCGGATCCCCGCCTGGACCAGCGCGTCGACCACGCCGGCGACCAGCGGGCCCTCGGGCCCCACCACGACCAGGTCGACCTGCTCGTCGCGGGCGGCGGCGACCAGGCCGTCGACGTCGCCCGGGTCGACGTCCAGCAGGCGGGCGTCGGCGGAGATGCCGGCGTTGCCGGGCGCGCACAGCACCTCGGGCCGCCGGGGCGAGCGCGCCAGCCCTCGGACGAGCGCGTGTTCGCGCCCGCCGGCTCCGACGACCAGTGCCCGCAAGCGGGGAGCGTCTAGAGCCCGGCGATGAAGTCGTCCACCGGGATGGCGGTCAGCGTCTCGTACTTCGCCGTCCCGCGCGAGCCGAGCTCCAACGAGACGCGGGCGACGGTCTGCTCGTCCGGCGCCTCGACCACGTTGACGAAGTCGAAGTGACCGAGCGTCGCCCACTGTGCCTTCACCGTCGCCCCGAGCTGCTCGATCTCCTTGGAGACCTCGCGGATGCGCTGCGGGTTGTTCTTGACGGTCTGGACACCCTCCGGGGTCAGTGTGGTGAGCATGATGTAGGTCGGCATTGGACCTCCGAGGTCGGTGGCGGTTCGCTCCCGGTCCGTCACGACTGTTCTACCCGAACGGCGAAGCGCGTGCCACCCCACCGCGCCGACGGCCTGGGCCGATCGACGCCGGGCTCAGGCCGCGGCGATCTCGGCGGGCTCCGCCGCCTTGGTGAACACCAGCTCGCCCTCGGCGGCGTCCACCACGACAGTGTCGCCCTCGGTGAACTCGCCCTCGAGCACGGCCAGGGCCAGGCGGTCGACCAGCCGCTTCTGGATCACCCGCTTGAGCGGCCGGGCGCCGTACGTCGGGTCGTAGCCGAGGTTGCCCAGCAGCTCGCGCGCCGCGTCGGACAGCTGGATCTCGATGCCGCGCTCGCGCACCCGGGCCGCCACCTGCGCGACCTGCAGATCGACGATCTCGGCGATCTGCTCGCGCGAGAGGGGATGGAACTCGACCATGTCGTCCAGGCGGTTGATGAACTCCGGTTTGAAGTAGGCGTCCACCCCGGCCCGACCGCCGGGGATGTTCGAGGTCATGATCAGGACCACGTTCTTGAAGTCGACCGTGCGCCCCTGGCCGTCGGTCAGGCGCCCGTCGTCCATCACCTGAAGGAGGGCGTTGAAGACGTCCGGGTGAGCCTTCTCGATCTCGTCGAGGAGGACCACGCAGTAGGGACGCCGCCGCACCGCCTCGGTGAGCTGGCCGCCCTCCTCGAAGCCGACGTATCCGGGCGGAGCACCGATCAGGCGCGCGACCGAGTGCTTCTCCATGTACTCCGACATGTCGATGCGGACCATGGCCTCGTCGGAGTCGAACATGAACTCCGCCAGCGCCCGGGCGAGCTCGGTCTTGCCCACGCCGGTGGGGCCCAGGAACAGGAAGTTCCCGATCGGACGATTGGGGTCCTGGAGCCCCGCCCGCGAGCGGCGCAGGGCGTTGGCCACCGCCTCGATCGCCTCGTCCTGGCCCACCACCCGGCGGTGCAGGCGCTCCTCCATGTGGATGAGCTTCTCGACCTCGCCCTCCATGAGGCGAGAGACGGGGATGCCGGTCCACTTGGAGACGACCTCGGCGACGTCCTCCGCGTCGACCTCCTCTTTGAGGAAGGTGGCCTCGCGGCTCGCCGTGTCGTCCTCAAGCTCGGCCAGCTTCTTCTCGAGCTCGGGGATCTCGCCGTAGCGCAGCTCGGCCGCCCGCTGGAGGTCGGCGGCGCGCTCGGCGCGCTCCACCTCGTGATGCGCTTGCTCGAGGCGCTCCTTGAGCCCGCGGACCTCGGAGATGGCCTCCTTCTCGGATTGCCACTGGGCCTTCATCGCCGCCGAGCGCTCCTTCAACTCGGCGAGCTCGCGCTCGAGCCCCTCGCGCCGGGCCACCGACGCCTCGTCCTTCTCCTTGGACAGCGCCTCGCGCTCGATCTCCAGCTGCATGATCCGCCGCTCGACCTCGTCGATCTCGGTCGGCAGCGAGTCGATCTCGATCCGCAGCCGCGAGGCCGACTCGTCGATCAGGTCGATCGCCTTGTCGGGGAGGAAGCGGTCGGCGATGTAGCGCTGAGACAGGGTCGCGGCGGCGATGATCGCGCTGTCCTGGATGCGCACGCCGTGGTGGACCTCATAGCGCTCCTTGAGCCCACGCAGGATCGCGATCGTGTCCTCGACCGAGGGCTCGCCCACGTACACCGGCTGGAAGCGCCGCTCCAGCGCCGCGTCCTTCTCGATGTGCTTGCGGTACTCGTCGAGCGTCGTGGCTCCGACCGCGCGCAGCTCGCCGCGGGCCAGCATCGGCTTGAGCATGTTGCCGGCGTCGACGGCGCCCTCGGCCGCGCCCGCCCCGACGATCGTGTGCAGCTCATCCATGAAGACGATGATCTGGCCCCGGGCCTCCGCGATCTCCTTGAGAACGGCCTTCAGCCGCTCCTCGAACTCGCCGCGGTACTTCGAGCCGGCGACCATCGCGCCGATGTCCAGGGCGATGAGCCGGCGGTCGCGCAGGGACTCCGGCACGTCGCCGGAAACGATGCGCTGGGCCAGCCCCTCGACGATCGCGGTCTTGCCGACCCCGGGCTCGCCGATCAGGACCGGGTTGTTCTTGGTGCGCCGCGACAACACCTGGATCACGCGCCGGATCTCGTCGTCGCGCCCGATGACCGGATCGCGCTTGCCCTGCTCGGCGGCCGCGGTCAGGTCCCGACCGAACTTCTCGAGCGCCTGGTACTTGTCCTCGGGGTTCTGATCGGTGACGCGGTGGGGGCCGCGGACGTCGGCCACCGCCCGCACCAGCGCGTCGCGCTCGACGCCGGCAGCGCGCAGCGCGTCCCCGGCCGCCGTCTTCGACGCCGCCAGCGCGAGCAGCAGGTGCTCAGTCGACACGTACTCGTCGCCTAGCTCGGCCGCCTCCTTCTCCGCCGCCCGCAGGACCTGGACCAGCTCGCTGGAGGCGCCAGCCGGCTCGCCCCCCTCACCGCCGAGCGCTGGGAGCGCGTCCAGCGACGCATTGAGCTGCTCGCGGAGACGCTCCGGCGCGACCCCCAGCTTCCGCAGGACCGGCACCACCACGCCCGCGTCCTGCTCGAGCAAGACGGCGAGCAGATGCTCCGGGGTCAGCTGTGGGTTGCGGCGACCCTCGGCCAGCCGCTGGGCCGCCTGGAGGGCCTCCTGAGACTTGATGGTGAAGCGATCTGCCTGCATAAAAATCTAAGTGTGAGTGACTGAGATTATAACGTTGAGAGCGGGGCGCACAAGACCCGGAGGTGCGGCCCGGGAATCCGCTGAGCGCGCTATCCGCGCCGCTGCCGCCCCAGCGTGACCCTGCGGCCGGTCCCGATGGGCACCAGGCCGCCGCCCGCCCGGTAGGGGACGATCTCGGCTCGCAGCTCCCGGCGGACGCGGTCGAGCTCGGCCTCCAGCTTCTCGCGAGCCTCGTTGGCCCGGCGCTCGAGCACGGCCATGCGCCGGCTCATGCGCTCGATCGCCAGCTCGAGCTCGAGCACGCGCTC
>DATAEY010000131.1:0-36017 GCA_036257715.1 Solirubrobacteraceae bacterium
GTGGCCAGCGAGTAGCCGAGGCGCGCCAGCCCGAGCATCGCCGAATTGGCGCCAGCCACGAGCGTCAGGGCGCCGATCGCCCCGACCGCGTAGCGCAGCACGAGCGACAGTGTCGAGCCTGGATCGAGCGCTCCCACCACCCCCAGGAGCGGCGCGTCCATGTGGCGCGCGCCCAGCGGGGTCTGCCCGCCGACCACGGGCAGGGCGCTCAGCGCCACCAGCGCCACCCCGACGTAGAGCACCATCACGGTCGCTATGCGGGCCGCCACCAACCGCCTGAGACCGCGGCGCGAGATGGCGACCTCGCCCGCGAGTCCGGACGAGGCGTCCAGGCCGCTCGACGCGGCCGTCGCGGCGATCGCCAGGGCGAACACCACGCCGCCCCATGTCGGTGAGTGGCCGAGCGCGATGGACTCCGTCAGCGCCGCGGGGCTGAATACCAGGACGAGGCCGATGACGACGATCACCACCTGGAGGACGAGGTCCGCGACGGTGAGGCCGATGAGCCGCCGGATGCGCCGCGCCGACAGCCCCGCCACGTTGGCCGCCGCCACCGCGACGACCAGCGCGAGCGCCACCCAGTGCTCGACGCCGCCGGTCTGCAGCCGGCCCCAGAAGGCGCTCAGGTAGTTGGTCGCGGCCAGCGTGGCGAGCGCGATCAGGATGACGAAGTCGAGCATGATCGCCCAGCCCGCGATGAAGCTCCACAATTCGTTGAAGGCGTAGCGGGCGAAGACCGTCGCGCCGGCGCGCTCCTGGTGAAGCGACGCGCCCTCCACGTAGGTCATCACCGTCAGCACGAAGAACAGGGCGGCGGCAAAGAAGATGAGCGGGGTAAGCCCCAGCGCGTACGCCGCCACGACTCCCAGCGACCAGTAGAGGGCGCTGGCCAGCGTCGTGTAGAGGACCGCGAAGAGCGCCGGCGATCCCACGCCTCGCACCAGCGCCGCATCGGCGGCTCGCATGGCGGGGAGCGAGCCGGATGCCGCCCGGGTCAGGCGACCGCCCGGAGCGCGGTCAGCCACCGGGGGTACGGGCTTGGAGGTACAGGCGGGCGCTCCCGGCGGCGACGAACAGGACGCCCACCACCACCCCGACGGCGAGCGGGCCGCCGCCCCGGGCCAGGGTGAGCGCGATCAGCACCAGCCCGATGGCCACCATGGCCAGGGACAGGGCGCGCGTAGCGACCCGGTGGACGCGGCGCGGCGGGGGCATTCAGGCGGAAGCTTAGGTGCCGGACAGGGCGGTGGCTCGCGCCGGCTCGGCGCCGTCTGCGGGGGGCGACTCGACGATGACGCGGCACGGGCGCTCGGCCAGCAGGGTCTCCAGCGACTTGGGGAACAGCGGCCCCGCGCCGGGCCGGCGCCGCAGCGGCACCACCACGGCCCGCGCCCGCATCTCGCGGGCCTCCTCGACGATGAGGCGCCCGATGCCGCCCGGGCGGACCTTCTCCCAATGCCCGGACACCCGTCGCCCGCCCTGCAGCCTGGCCTGCTCGATCACCTCCTGGGCCGCGAGCTCCTGGGCCGGCATCGCGGCGTCGATCGGGCTGCTGTTGGGCACGGCGATGGTGACGAGGACGTGGATGCCGCGTCGCCGCCGGGCAGCCAGCTTCACCGCGGTGGCCACCGCCTCGGGGAGATAGCCCGTCTCATCGAAGACGACCAGGATGGAGTCGTACTCGGCCTCGTGGTCGACCGCCGGCGCGGGCAGCGCGATCTTGGTGGTCGTCCAGAGGTCGAGCCCCTGGCGCCGGCGGTACAGGACGTACACGAGCGCCCCGACCAGCAGCCATCCGATGCCGGCGACGGCGACGTCGAGGTGCAGCGCGGTGACCGTGATGAACGCGACAGAGGTCCCGAACCCGCCCACGAGCGCGAAGACCGGCAGCTCCCGCCCGGCGATCCTCAGCCTCCCAGGTCCCCGGTACGGCCGCTCACGTCCGGGATCGGTCAGCCGCAGGCGGATCACCGAGGCATGGGCGACCGTGAACGAGAGCATCGCCCCGAACGCGTACATGTTGCCCAGGAAGTCGGCCTGGCCCGGGATCAGCGTGACGCAGGCGACGGCTCCGAACACGATGATCCCGATCCACGGGGTGCGATACCGCGGGTGCAGCTGGCGCAGCCGGTCGGGCACCTGGCGATGGAGCCCCATCGAGTACACCAGCCGAGACACCCCGATGATCCCGGCGTTGGTCGCGATGAACAGGATGGTGGCGGCCAGCAGGCCGACGTAGAGCTCCGCGGCGGGCTGGAGGTCGCCGAGCCGCAGGTGCTTGACCAGTCCCAGCACCGGATCCCCGGCGAACCCACCCTCCTCCTCGCTCACTCCCAGCAGCGTGGTGCACTTGTCCTGCGTGCAGCGCACCGGCAGGGCCGAGAGCGCGACCGCCGGCAGCGCGGCGTAGATCGCGAAGACGGCGAGTCGGACGCGGCTGATCGCGGCGGGGATCGTCCGAGGCGGATCGGTCGCCTCCTCGGCCATGTTCGAGATCGTCTCGATCCCGGTGTAGGCGATCATCCCGATCGGGATCGCGAGCAGGAAGTCCTTCCAGGTCGGGACGACGCCCAGCTGCACGTTGCTGACCAACGTGTCGGGCGACAGGACCAGCACGACGCCCACGATCACCAGCAGCAGCTGGGTGACGAAGTCGGTGACCGCCAGGAAGATGTTGAGCCCGGCCGACTCCCGGATGCCCACCACGTTGATCGCCGACAGCAGGACGACCACCGCGATCCCGAAGACGATGTCTCCGGGGCTGTGGCGCAGCGCGTCCCAGAACAGGCCACCCAGGTAGTGCGGGACGAAGAACGCCGAGATGGAGACCGTGATGATGTAGTTGAGCATCTGCCCCCACGCGGCGAAGAACGACCAGAACTCGTTGAACGCGCGCCGCGCAAAGCTCGACGAGCCGCCGGCCTCGGGGAACATCGCGGTCGCCTCGGCGTAGGTGGCGGCCGTGCAGAAGAAGAAGACGCCGGTGATGACGAACACCACCGGGGTCAGCCCCAGCGCGAACGACGCGACCAGGCCGAGCGCGTAGTAGATCGAGGAGCCGACGTTCCCGTAGGCGGTCGAGAACAGCGCGTTGACCCCCAGCACCCGCTGGAGACCGGGAAGGCGTCGCTCGGCCATGCTCCGGCCTAATCCTAGGGCGCCCCGGACCGGCGCCCGTCACATCAACGCCCTATACCAGGCGAGCGGGGTGGTCCTGGCGAAGCGATTTTCGTGACACCCTCGGGGCCCGGCGCCAAGGGCCCAGAGCGACAGCGAGGCGAGGATCCCCGCTCGGCCCGGCCCGCTCAGGCGATGAGCGGGATGATCAGGATTGCGACGATGTTGGCCACCTTGATCATCGGGTTGATGGCCGGGCCGGCGGTGTCCTTGTAGGGATCCCCCACCGTGTCGCCGGTGACCGCCGCCGCGTGGGCTTCGGACCCCTTGCCGCCGAACGCGCCGTCCTCGATCAGCTTCTTGGCGTTGTCCCAGGCCCCCCCGCCCGAGGTCATCGCGACCGCCATGAACAGCCCCACCACGATGACGCCGATCAGCAGCCCTCCCAGCGCCCGGTAGGAGATCAACCCGACCACGACCGTGACCCCGATCGGGATCAGCGAGGGGAGGATCATCTCGCGCTGGGCGGCGCGGGTCACCAGGTCCACGCAGGTGGCATACTCCGGTCGCTCGGTGCCCTCCATGATGCCGGGCTTCTCCCGGAACTGGCGGCGCACCTCCTCCACCACCGCGCCGCCCGCGCGCCCCACCGCCTCCATGGCCAGCGAGACGAACATGTAGACCATCAGCCCGCCCACCAGCAGGCCGATCAGCACCGCCGGCTGGTCGAGGGCGAAGGTCAGGGCCTGCTGGTGGAGCTCGCTGGTCAGCTCGGCCTTGAACGCGGCGAACAGGACCAGGGCGGCCAGAGCGGCGGAGCCGATCGCGTATCCCTTGGTGACCGCCTTGGTCGTGTTGCCGACCGCGTCGAGGGGATCGGTGACGTCGCGCACCTCCTCGGGCAGCTCGGCCATCTCGGCGATCCCGCCGGCGTTGTCGGTGACCGGACCGAACGCGTCGAGAGCCACGATCATGCCGCAGAGCGAGAGTTGCGCCATCACCGCGACGCCGATGCCGTAGATGCCAGCGAGCTGGCTGGCGCCGTAGATGCCGGCGGCGATCACGACGGCGGGCGCCGCGGTGGACTGGAAGCCCTGCGCCAGCCCCTGGATGATGTTGGTGGCGTGTCCGGTCTCCGAGGCGCGGGCCGTCTTGCGGACCGGCGCGAAGCGCGTCGCGGTGTAGTAGTCGGTGATCGCGAACAGCGCCGCGGTCACCGCGATCCCGATCAGCGAGCACAGGTAGATGCGGCCGACCCCGGGGGTGTTGAGGTGAGTCTGGACCGTCTTGTAGTCGAGGCTGCTCATCACGAACCGGGTGATCGGATAGAACGCGGCGGCGGCCAGGACCCCGGACACGATCAGGCCCTGGTAAAGGGCCCGCTCGACGTGCCCCGACCGCGAGCGGACCGCGAACGTCCCCACGATCGAGGCCAGGATGGATGCGCCGCCCAGCAGCAGCGGATAGACGGCTACCTCCGGCTGGTTGTTGAAGGTCAGGACGCCGAGGAGCATCACCGCCACCGCCGTGACCGCGTAGGTCTCGAACAGGTCGGCGGCCATCCCCGCGCAGTCGCCGACGTTGTCGCCGACGTTGTCGGCGATGACGGCGGGGTTTCGGGGGTCGTCCTCCGGGATGCCCGCCTCGATCTTGCCCACCAGGTCGGCACCCACGTCCGCGCCCTTGGTGAAGATCCCGCCCCCGAGCCGAGCGAACACCGAGATCAGCGAGCCGCCGAAGCCCTGGCCCACCAGCGCGTCGATGGCGGCCTTGGGCGAGAGGCCGACGAACCCGGTCAGGATGCCGAAGTACCCGGCGACCCCGATCAGCGCCAGGCCCACGACCAGCAGTCCGGTCACCGCCCCGCTGCGGAAGGCGGCCGCGAGGGCCGGCGGCACGCCGCCCCGCGCCGCCTCGGCCACCCGGGCGTTGGCGCGCACCGACATGTTCATACCGATGTAGCCGGCCGCCGCCGAGGAAACGCCGCCGATCACGAACCCGATCGCCACGTAGGCGTTCTGGACGAAGATCAGGGCGACCGCTAGCACCAGCCCGACCAGGCCGATCGTCCGGTACTGGCGGTTGAGGTAGGCGGCGGCGCCCTCCTGCACCGCGGCCGAGATGGAGCGCATCGTGTCGTTCCCGGGCGACAGCGCGAGCAGCGAGCGGGAGGTCGTGGCGCCGTAGACCAGAGCGGCGCCGGCGGCGGCGAGCGCGAGAATGACCCCGTAATGGGTCAGGAAGTCACTCAAGGATGGTTCTCCGAAGTCGGGTCGAGCGGCGAGCGGGGGCGGCCCGCACGGTTAGGCGCCGGCCAGGACCACCGAGGGCCGCTGCCGGCGCCAGAGCGGGCGGGAGTCTATCGGCCGTCGGAGGCCCGCGCTCAGCGCCCGGGGACCCAGAGGCGGCCGCTCGACTCCGCGGGACCAGGCTGCTTGGCCGACCGGTCGCCGGCCGGCTGCTCCGGGGCCGGCTTGCCGGCGTCGGCCGCGTCCGGCTGCTCCGGCGCAGGCTGCTGGGCCGCCGGTCCTGCCGTGTGGCCCAGCCGCGCATACGCCAGCTGCAGCTGGGCCAGCGCGTCGCGCAGGCCCCGGGTCGTGCCCGGGTCCCGGCCCCGGTCGAGGATCGGCAACAGGGCCTGGACCGCCTCGATGGCCGACTCGACCTGCGCGGGGTCCACCTCGCCGGCGTCGGCACCGGCCAGGCCGGCCCGGCGGGCGCCCAGGTTGAGCAGCGACACGACGCTCTGGGCGAGGATGTCGTCGACCCGCAGCCGCTTGAGCTCCGACTCCAGCTGGGCCCGCAGCTCCTCCTCGGTGGGCGGCGACCCGCCCGCGGGACCCCCGGTCTGCTGATTCATGCCACTACCTCCTGCGCATAGGTCTCGCGGGTCTCGCGCACGCTTGCGGTGTACACCTCCTCCATGCTGGCACCTGCGTCGATCAACCGTCGCTGACGCTGGGCGCCATTGAGCTCGGGAAGCATCGGCTCGAGCCCCAGTTCGCCGCGCATCGGCGCCGACCATTCCAGCAGCCTGGCCACCGCCTCCGCGGCCGGATGCTCCTCGCCGCGGTCGAGATCGATCATGTTCCCGTCCAGGCCGTAGCGGGTCGCCCGCCAGAGGTTCTCCTCGATCAGCCGCCCCGGCGGGTCGGCGAACGGGCTCCCCTCCTCCTCGTCCCGCGCCGCCTGGGCGGCGCAGGCCACCATGAGCGCGGCCACCGCCTCGGATTCGGTCGCCGTCATCTGCGCGTCGCAGATTCGCAGCTCCACGGTGCCGAAGCCGACGTGGGGACGCACGGACCACCACACCTGGGTGTACTCGACGATCGAGCGTGTCCTGAACAGGAAGTCCAGGTAGGCCGAGAACGCGGCCCAGCTTCCGAACGCGTCCGGGATCCCGCAGCGCGGGAAGTTGCGGGTGAACGCCTGGGTCCGAGCGCTGTGCAGCCCGGAGTCCTGCGCGTCCAGGTACGGCGAGTTGGCGGACACGGCCAGCAGCACGGGAAGCACCGGACGCAGCCGATCGCAGACCCGGACCGCCCGGTCGGCGCCCTGGACGCCGACGTGAACGTGGAGCGAGAAGGTGTTGTTGCGCCAGGCGACGTAGCGCAGCTCGCGGTTGAGGCGCTGGTAGTGCTCGGTGTCGATGATCCGCTGCTCGCGATAGTCGGAGAACGGGTGGGTGCCGGTCGAGCCCAGCGCCACCCCCCGGGTCGAGCCGAGCGAGAACAGGCGCCGTCGGCATTCGCGCTGGCGACTCGCGGCGTCGTGGAAGTCCAGGCCACGTCCCGACCGGATCTCGATCTCGGACGAGATAAGCTCCCCGGCGATCGACTCCGCCAGCACGGGGTCGTCGGCGCCCAGTTCGCGCAGCTCCTCGAATCGCGGCACGAGGGACAGCGTGACCGGGTCCAGCAGCGCGAACTCCTCCTCGAGGCCGACCGTGAAGTCGCGCGAGGCCTCGAACACGTCACGCGCATTGTCGAGGTCGATGCTCACCGGGCGGCGGCCCCAGGGCAGGTCAGTTCGGAGGTCTAGGTCAGGTAGAAGTACAGCGCGTACAGCAGGTCGACCGCCGGGCTCGAGGTGTGGACGGTCACCTCAGGCGGGACCGCCAGCAGCGCCTCCGAGTAGTTGAAGATGATCTTCACGCCGGCCTCGACGAGTTGGTCGGCGAGGTCCTGGGCCACCGTGGCCGGCACCGCCAGGACAGCCACCACGATCTCCTCGTCCTCGACCACGCCGGCCGCCTCGCCGGTGTGGCGGACGGTGTGGGGCCCGACCTGAATGCCCACCTTCTCGGGGTCGTTGTCGAACACCGCCACCACCCGAAAGCCGTGGTCGGCGAAGATGTCCGACGAGGCGATCGCGGTCCCGAGGTGGCCGGCGCCGAACAGGGCGATGTTGTGCTGGCCGGACGTCCCCAGGATCTTTCGGATCTGGGAGACCAGCGACTCGACGTTGTAGCCGACTCCCCGCTTGCCGAACTTCCCGAAGCCCGAGAGGTCGCGCCGGATCTGGGTCGAGTTGACGTGGGTGTAGTCCGAGAGCTCCTGGGAGGAGATCGTCTCCTTGCCCATCTTGCGCGCCTGGGTGA
Organism: Solirubrobacteraceae bacterium; assembly: GCA_036257715.1. GTDB lineage: Bacteria > Actinomycetota > Thermoleophilia > Solirubrobacterales > Solirubrobacteraceae > DATAEY01. The sequence continues at coordinate 7,718 of DATAEY010000131.1, forward strand.
GCACCTGCAGGTAGCGCGACAGCCGCGCGGCCACGCCGAGCGACAGCCGGTCGATCGCCGGCTCGGGCGCTCGCGGCGCCTCCGTGCGGTAGGCGACGTCACCGGCGCTCATGGCCGATCCACTCTAGCGAGCCGGCCGCGCAGCTCGGCCTCGTCGACGAACAGCTCGAAGGCCTCCTCGCCATCGATGACCACGACCGGGATGCGCTCGAGATAGGCGCGGTGAAGCGAGTCGTCCGTGGTGATGTCGCGCTCCACCAGCTCGAACGGATGATCGCCGCGCACGCGCTCCAGCACCGCCCGGGCGTCCTCGCAGAGATGGCAGTCATCCTTGCCGTAGAGCGTCACGACCACGCTCGGCCCGGGCCGGCTCACACCCCCAGCTCGCCGGTCGCGTAGACGTCGAGGTCCAGGTAGTCGGGATGGGCCAGCGGCCGCACGTAGCGCGCGGCGCTGGCGATCATCGCGGCGTTGTCGGTGCACAGCTCCGGGGCTGGGACGGCGACCTCCTCCGCCAGCCCGGCGACGCGCGCGCGCAGCGCGGAGTTGGCGGCGACGCCGCCCCCCAAGGCCAGGCGACGGTGGCCGGTGGCCGCCAGGCCGCGCTCCACCCGAAGCGCCAACGCCTCCACGATCGCCCGCTGGTAGGCGGCGGCGAGGTCGGCCCGGCGCGCCTGCGCCTTCTCGTCGCCCAGCTCGCGCAGGCGGTAGAGCAGCGCGGTCTTGATGCCCGCGAACGAGAAGTCGAGCCCGGGGACACCGGCCGCGACCGGGAACTCAAACGCCGCTGAGTCGCCCTGCGCGGCCAGGCGCTCGAGCGCCGGGCCTCCTGGATACGGCAGGCCGAGCAGCCGCGCGCCCTTGTCGAACGCCTCGCCCGCGGCGTCGTCGAGCGTTCGGCCCACGACCTCGAAGCTCTCGGGCGATTGCACGTCGGCCAGCAGGGTGTGCCCGCCCGAGGCGATGAGGCAGAGGAACGGCGGATCGAAGCGCAGCGGCTCCAGGAAATTGGCCGCGACGTGTCCGTGCAGGTGGTCCACCGGCGCCAGCGGCAGGCGCCTGGCGGCGGCCAGCGCCTTAGCGGTCTGAGCTCCGATCAGCAGTGCCCCGATCAGGCCGGGGCCTCGGGTCACGGCGATCAGGTCGGCGTCCGACAGGTCGGCGCCGGCGCGCGCGAGGGCGTCGTCGACCACGGCGTTGACCAGCTCGACGTGGTGGCGGGAGGCGACCTCGGGGACGACGCCCCCGTAGCGGTCGTGCACCCCCTGGGAGGAGATGACGTTCGAGCGTACCCAGCCGTCGCGCTCGACCACCGCAGCGCACGTGTCGTCGCAGCTCGTCTCGAGCGCGAGGATCACGCCGCGGCGGCCGACGACCCGGCCGTCATCCGTGCGCCTGGCGGCGGGTGATCGACCCGCGCGAAAGGCCCGTGCGACGGCGGCCGCCGTCGCGGCCGTCGCCGGGGGCGATGGTCCGCCACATGATCACCGCGTCCTCCCCGTTGTCCTGGTAGTAGCGGCGCCGCATGCCGGCGGAGCGGAACCCGAAGCGCTCGTAGAGCTCGATCGCGGGGCGATTCGAGGCGCGCACCTCCAGCGTGAACTGGGCGCTCGGGTCGTCCACCCGCGCGAACAGCTCGTGCAGCAGCGTCGTGGCGATTCCACGTCGCTGGCGGTCGGGGTCGATCGCGATGTTCATGATGTGCCACACCCGGTCGTAGCGCGAGCAGACCAGGTAGCCGACCAGGCGGCCTTCCTGCACCGCGGCCAGGCAGATCCCCGACGGCTTGGACAGCTCCAGCACGAACATGGCCAGCGACCAGGGCGTGGGGAACGCCCGCCGCTCGATCGCGATCACCTGGGGCAGGTCGGAGTACGTCAGGCGCCGGATCTCCGGCGTTTGGGTGACGGTGTCGGTGGCGGCCATGGGGAGCTATGGGCGGCGGCGGGCGGCCTCGGCGTCCGGGAGTCGCAGGTACTCGGGCAGGACCGCCTCTCGCGGGCCCGGCTCCGCCGACCGGGCCAGCCGGCACATCGGCGCGGCGCTCACCCGGTGGATCGGATCGTCGTCCGGCGGGATGGCGGCCTCGGCCGGCTCGATGTCCTGTCGGAATCGTAGCGTCCCCTCCCCGAGCGCCAGCACCGGCTCGGGCAGTGCACGCGCCTCCCGAAGCAGCGCGCGCGGCGACAGCACCGCGGGCGCCAGCAGCTGCTCGCCGTCACGCCAGGCGGCCGCGAACGCCTCGCCCCGGCGGGCGTCGAGCACCGCGAGCCGGGTCGCCCGCCCCGCCCTCTCGGCCGCGCCCTCGGCCAGCGTCCTGAGCGTCGAGACGCCGACCAGCTGCGCTCCGTGGGACTGAGCCAGCGCCCGCGCGGTGGCCACCCCGATCCGCAGCCCGGTGTAGGAGCCTGGCCCGGTTCCGACGGCCAGCCGCCCCACCTCCGGGAGCTCGACGTCCCCGGCGGCCAACGCCTGCTCGACCAGCCCCAGCAGGCGGGTCGCGTGGCCGGGCCGCTCGCCCGGGGCGGGATCGTGCCGAGCCTCGAAGACTGCCCCGCCGCCGCGGTCCAGGGCCACCGCGGTGGCCGCCGTGGCGGTGTCGAGGGCCAGCAGGATCACGCGACCGTGACGCGGCGGCGGTCTCCGCCGCGGTGCTCGAGCCGGGCGCGCGCGGTGACCCGGCCGAGGCCGGGATCCCCCCGCTCCGGCCATTCCACGAAGACCACCGAGTCGCCCGAGACGTACTCGTCGAGCAGCGCCGGGTCCTCGTCCTCGGGACGTTCGAGGCGGTACAGGTCGAGATGCGAGACCGTCACGCTCCCGCGGTAGCGCTGGCCGATGTTGAACGTGGGACTGGTCACCGCGCCGGTCACCCCCAGCGCGCGGCAGGCTCCCCGCACGAACGTCGTCTTGCCGGACCCCAGCTCGCCGGAGACCAGAACGACGTCGCCGGGCCGCAGGCGCCGGGCCAGCTCCGCCCCCACGGCCTCGGTCCCGGCCGGGCTCTCGGTGTCCGCCACGATCGGGGCCCGATCGTCAGCCAAGCGCGGAGCGCGGGCACGGGCGCGAGCCGGTCACCATCGGCCGGGCAACTCTAGCGGTCCCCCGGCCGCTTCGAGTCGGAGTCCGTCCGCCATGACCTGCGGGAGGCCGGCCGGTAGGTTGTCGAGCCCTGGATGCTGGCCGACGACCTGCTGGAGCTGCTGGGCGAGCGGGTTCCCGGCGACCACACGCGGCAGGTCGTCGCCGAGTGGTACGTCGGGGAGTGGTACCGGCGGCTCCGGCTCCGCTCGGGGCCGGCTCGCGTGCTCGACCTGGGCTGCGGCGCCGGCGATTCGGTCGATGTGTTCCGGCGCTTCGATCCCGAGGTGCGGTGGGTCGGACTCGACCTGTCCGCCTCCCCGGAGGTCGCCTCCCGCTCGCGCAGCGATGCCGAGTTCGCCACCTTCGACGGCGAGCGGATCCCGTTCCAGGAGGGGGAGTTCGAGCTGGTCTTCTGCAAGCAGGTCCTGGAGCACGTCCGACACCCGGAGCCGCTGGTCCGCGAGGTCGCCAGGGTGCTCGAGCCCGGGGGCCATCTCGCCGGCTCGACCTCGCAGCTGGAGCCGTACCACTCGTTGAGCGTCGCGAATTTCACGCCCTATGGCCTGGCGCTACTGGTCGAGGAGGCCGGCCTGGAGGCCGTCGAGTTCCGGCCCAACATCGACGGGCTCAGCCTGGTCGTCCAGCGTGGGATGGGGATGCACCCGTTCTTCTACCGGTGGTGGGCGCGCGAATCGCCGCTCAATCGCCTCATCGGGCTGTTCGGCCGCGTCGCCCGGCTGGAGCGGCGCTCGGTGAACGCGATCAAGCTCCTGCTGTGCGGTCAGTTCTGCTTCCTGGCGCGCAAGCCGCCCACGGGCGCACGGACCACCCCGCGCGGCGAGTCGTGAGGCGGCGAGGGCGGGGGCTCAGAACAAGCCGAGCTGGCGCTCTGGCTCCGTGACCCCGGCGACGACGGCCACCGGCTCCTCCTCGGCCGGCTCGGGCCGCTGCTGCGGCTCGGAGACCTCCGGGACCGGCAGCGCCAGCAGGTCGGGTATGCGGGAGAAGTCCTCGCGCAGGGTCTCCAGCGTGGAGGGCGTGTAGAGGGCCGCCGCGGGGTGATAGAGCGGATAGAGCCGGACGGCCCGCGTGCCCACGGTCCGGACCTCGGGCCGGCCGTGCAGGCGGGTTATCCCGGTGGGGTCGCCCCGCAGCAGCTTGGTCGAGAAGTTCCCAAGGGTGCAGATCACGCGCGGCTCGATCAGGTCGACCTGGCGACGCAGGTAGTCCTGGCACGCCTCGATCTCGCCTGGCATCGGGTCGCGGTTGTTCGGCGGCCGGCACTTGAGCACGTTGGCGATGAAGACCTGGCCGCGCTCGAGGCCGATGTCGGCCAGCAGCCGGTCCAGCAGCTTGCCCGCCTGGCCCACGAAGGGGAGCCCCGCCTCGTCCTCGCTGCGCCCGGGAGCCTCGCCGACGAACATCAGGTCCGCGTCGGCAGCGCCCGCGCCGAACACGACCTGGGTGCGGGTCTGGGAGAGCGGGCAGCGCACGCAGTCCCGGGCCTCGTCCAAATAGAGCCGCTTCAGCGCCTCCCGGCGCTCGTGGGCAGTGGGCATCCTGCGATGGTAGCCACGGCTCCCGACGGCCGAGAGGTATAGTCCAGGATGCCCGTCGCCGTTACTCCCAAAGAGCGCGGACGACGGGGACGACCAACGCGCATCACCTTCACGCGCCGGTATCTCCCATGGGAGAACTGGACCGAGAGCCCCCGCGAACCACCTCACGCCCGCTTCGCTGCGCCGTGGTCGGAGGCGGGCGGCTCGGCACGGCCCTGGCCGCCGCCCTGGCTGGTAGCGGCCACGAGGTAGAGGGGCCCTTGGGCCGGGGATCGGGTGCCGCCGGCTGCGACGTCGCGCTCCTGTGCGTGCCCGACGGCGAGATCGCCGCCGCGGCGGCGGCGGTGGTGCCCGGACCGGTGGTGGGCCACTGCTCCGGCGCCCTCGGCCTGGACGTCCTGCGCCCCCGCGACGGCTTCTCGATGCATCCGCTGATGACGGTGACCGCCGAGGGGGCGCGGTTGCGTGGCGCAGGCTGCGCGGTCGCCGGTTCCGGCCCCCGGACGCTCGGGATCGCCGAGGCCCTGGCATGCGACCTGGGAATGCGACCGGTGCAGCTCGACGAGGAGGACCGCGCCGCGTATCACGCCGCCGCCTCGATCGCCTCCAACTACCTGGTGACGCTGGAGGCGGCCGCCGAGCGCGTGGCCGACACCGCAGGACTGGAGCGGGCGCATCTGGTCGCGCTCGTCCGGGCCACCGTTGACAACTGGGCGGCCCTGGGCCCGGCCCGCGCCCTGACCGGGCCGCTGGCCCGCGGGGACGAGCAGACCGTTGCCCGCCAGCGCGCGGCGGTGGTCGAGCGCGCCCCGGAGCTGGTGGGACTGTTCGACGCGCTGGCCGACGCCACCCGGTCGCTGGCCACCGAGGCGGCGCCCGCATGAGGACCGTGCGCACGGTCTCGCGGCTGCGGTCGGCCTTGTCGGGCGAACGGGCGGCCGGCCACTCGATAGGGCTGGTGCCCACGATGGGGGCTCTCCACGACGGCCATCTGTCGCTCATCCGGCGCGCCCGGGTGGAGTGCGACGTCGTCGTGGTCTCGCTGTTCGTCAACCCCACCCAGTTCGCTCCAGGCGAGGACCTCGACGCCTATCCCCGCGACGAGCGCCGCGACGCCGAGCTGGCGGCCCGCGCCGGGACCGACGTGCTGTTCGTCCCGGCAGCCGCCGAGATCTATCCCGACGGGTTCGCCACGACGGTCCAGGTGACAGGCCTCACCGAGGTCCTGGAGGGCGCCTCGCGCGGGCCCGAGCACTTTCGCGGCGTGACCACGGTGGTGGCCAAGCTGTTCAACCTGGTAGCTCCCGACGTGGCGTTCTTCGGTCGCAAGGACGCCCAGCAGGCGGTGGTCGTCGCCCGCATGGCGCGCGATCTCGGCTTCCCGGTCCGGATCGAGGTGTGCCCGACCGTGCGCGAGCCGGACGGGTTGGCCCTCTCCAGCCGCAACGCCTACCTGCGCCCGCCCGAGCGCCGGCGCGCGGTGGCGCTTCACCAGGCCCTCGTCGCGGCCGAGCGCTCGGTGGCGGAGGGGGAGCGCGACCCCGACGCCGTCGTGAGCGCCGCCCGCGCCGCGATGGAGCCGTACGGCGTCGAGCCGGAGTACCTGGCGCTCGTCTCGCCCGACACGCTGTCGCCGGTGTCGACGATCGACGGCGAGGCCCTGCTGGCCGTCGCCGCGCGGGTCGGCGCGGCGCGGCTGATCGACAACACCATCGTGCGCCCCGGGCGCGCGCCTTCCAACGGGAGAAAGTCCACCTGATGCAACGCGTGATGCTGAAGTCCAAGATCCACCGGGCCACCGTCACCGACTGCGAGCTGCACTACGTCGGCTCGGTGACCGTCGACCCGGATCTGCTCGAGGCCGCGGACATCGCCGAGCACGAGCAGGTCCAGGTTCTCGACATCGACAACGGGGCCCGCCTGACCACCTACGCGATAGCCGGCGAGCGTGGCGCGCGCGACTTGAAGGTCAACGGCGCCGCCGCCCGGCTGGTCTCCCGCGGCGACACCGTGATCCTGCTCACGTACGGGAGCTACGACGAGGCCGAGCTCGCGGATCACCGCCCCCGGGTCGTCCACGTGTCCAGGGCCAACCAGATCGTGACCGTAGACCACGAGGTGGCGACCCTGGCCTCCTAGGCAGGGCGTCAACCGGAAGGAGGCACCGCCATGTCCAGCCCACCCGCAGTGACCGGCGCTTCGACCATCGAGCGCCTGCCCATGACGCTCCCTCGCCTGGTCGAGAAGAAGCGGCTCGGCGAGCCGATCGTGATGGTCACCGCCTACGACTTCCCGGGTGCGCAGGTGGCCGAGGAAGCCGGAGTCGACCTCGTCCTTGTCGGCGACTCGGGCGGGCAGGTGGTGCTGGGCTATGACTCTACGGTCCCGGTCTCGGTGGACGAGATGCTGATGCTCTCCGCGGCCGTGCGCCGGGGGCTGCGCACGCCGCTGCTGGTCGGCGACCTGCCGTTCGGGTCATACGAGGCGTCCGACGAGCAGGCGGTGGCCACGGCGCAGCGGTTCGTCAAGCGGGCCGGCTGTGACGCCGTCAAGCTCGAGCGGGGCGGGAGCTCGGTGGCCCGGGCCCGGGCGATCGTCGAGGCCGGCATCCCGGTGATGGGCCACGTCGGGCTCACCCCGCAGACCGCCACCGCGCTCGGCGGCTATCGCGCCCAGGGCCGCACCGCCGACCGAGCCCTGCGGGTGGCCCACGACGCACTCGCCCTCCAGGAGGCCGGCTGCTTCTCCCTGGTGTTCGAGGCGATTCCCGCGGCGGTCGCCACGGAGCTGATGCCGCGACTCGACGTGCCGGTCATCGGGATCGGCGCCGGCGGCGCCGTCGACGGCCAAGTGCTGGTCTTCCACGATCTGCTCGGCATGGGCGACGGCATGGCGCCGCGGTTCGTCAAGCGCTATGCAGCGCTGCGCGGGGAGATGATCGGCGCAGTGCGGGCGTTCGCCGACGACGTGCGCGCCGGCCGCTTCCCGGGGCCGGAGCACACCTACTCCATCGATCCCGAGGAGCTGACCGGCTTCCGGGCGGGAATCGCCGGTCTCGAGGCGCCCTAGCCGAGCTCGTCCGCGAGCAGCACCGTGGCCAGCCGCCAGACGTAGTAGCGGCTCATGGTGTCGAGGGCGCCGGGGGGCCGGGTGAGCAGCGACTCCACCCGACCGCGGTCGAGGACCTCCCAGGCGGGATGGTGGTCCCGCGCCCGCGCGGCCTCGCGCACCAGCCGCTGCACCCGGGCGAAGGGGTCCGGGACGCCACGATGGTCGCCCACCGCGGGTCGCGTGCGGCGCCGCAGCTCCAGCAGCGCCTTCACCGCCAGCGACCGCGCCCGCGCGGCGCGCGAGCGCCTGCGCATCCAGGAGAAGCCGTCCGCGAACGGGATCGCCACCAGCTCGGGCGCCAGCTCGCGCAGGAGCCTCAGGTGGAAGTGCTCCCGCGCCCGCTCGCCGGCGGCCAGCCCCAGCTCGAACGGAAGCATCCGCCACGACCACAGCGGCGAGGCGGTGTCGCGGACGAACTCCACGGCGCCGTGCGTCGGCCCCGCCCAGGTCCCCATGCGCTTGAGCAGGTAGAACACGTCCGGCACGTCCACCGGGTCGATCCCCGCCCCCAACTGCTCCCGCACCCACGCGGTGAGCTGACCCTCGAGCAGCCTTCGGCCGGCCTCGGAGAGCGGCTCCACCCGGCCCGGACGCCTCCCCACGAAGCGCCGGTACAGCACGGCCACCAGGTCGTCGGCGTTCCCCGGCCCCATCCCGTAGTAGCCGCGGGCGACCTCGCCCCCCTGCCCGCTCAGCCAGACCGGCAGCGGCCCGCCGCGCGGCCCCATCGGGAAGCCGATCGCGTCGGCCAGCGAGGCGGTGCCGGCGGCGGTCAGGGCGAGCAGCCTCGCCGCCTCGGCCGGCCGGGCGAGGACGTCCCCGTGGGGGTCGGCGGGAAGCAGGGCGTGGTCGATCCCCGCGGCCTCGCACAGGCGCCGCGCCGTCTCGACGTCGGGGTCGCCGTCGGCCCCACCGGTGGCGGCGGCGAACTCGATGCCGGCGGCCAGCGCCGCCGCCAGCACCAGGCGCGAGTCGCGGCCACCGGTGATCGGCACCACGGTCGGCCGGCCCGGCCAGTCGGCCAGCGCGCGGGTCCCGGCGACCAGGCACCGTGCGGCCGGTTTGCGCTCCAGCCCCGCACCGAGCATCGCGGCGATCTCCTGCCCCGTGAGCTGGCGCTGACAGGACCCATGGCGGTCGGGCACCAGGCGCAGCACGGCCCCGCGCTCCAGCCGCCGGACCGCGGCCCAGACCGGATGCCCGTCCAGCGGCCAGCCACCGCCCAGCAGGCCGGCCAGCGCCACGCGGTCGACATCGCGTCCGCCGTGCATGGCGCGGAGCAGCTCGGCATTGTTGCCGAGCCAGGTCACCTCGCCGACCCGCGCGACGAACACCGGGTAGGCGCCCAGCGGATCGCTCCACAGGTCGAGCGCTCGCTCGGCGTCGTCGTAGCGCACCACGACGCAGCGCCCGTCGAGCCCGCGAGTGGACGCGGGGGGCGCCGACAGGAAGCTCCGCGGGTCGAGGGGGGCGCGCCCATCCGCCGCGTCGTCGTCGGTCCACCGGATCGGCCTCCCGGCATAGGCCGAGAACCGACCGGGCTCGGTGTGCACGTACCGGGTGCCGCCGCTCGCCGACGCGGGGTGCGCCACCCAGACCAGCGCGGCGGCCCGCGACGGAGCCCCCCAGTGTGCGACCACCCCGGCATCGAAGAACGGCAGCCGCGCGACCAGGCGAGACAGCGCGCCCGCGGCGGCCTGCGCATCCACGCGCGCCGACCGCGACCAGCCGACGGCGAACAGGATCAACTGCCCGAGACGGGTCGCACCGGCGCCATTCTGACCGTCGCCGCCGGTCCGCCGTCACCGGACGGCGGCGGCCGGTCAGCCGAGCGGCACCGGCGAGGGCCTGGCGTCGTCGGCCACCGCGGAGCGGGATCCGTCCACGCGCGTCGCCCGTCCGGCCAGAAGCTCGGTGGTGACCTTGGCCACCGACAGCGGCTCCGGCCGGTTGGGCGGATGCACCTCCAGCACCAGCGGCGCCGTGTGGTCGACCAGCAGCGGCGCGAGCTGCCGCCAGGGGACCCGGCCGTTGCCGGGTGCGAGGTGCAGGTCCAGACGAAGGGGATCCAGGGCGGGCGCCGCGATCGCCGGCCGCGAGGAGCCGAAGTTGTCGTGGAGGTGGAACAGCGAGATCTCGGCGGCCGCCGACTGCAGGGCTTCCCTCGCCGAGCCGGTGATATGGGCGTGGCCGACGTCCAGCAGCATGCGCACCTGGGGGGAGTCGAGGCGCTGGACGAGCCCGCGCACGACCGCGGGGGAGTGGCACAGACGAGGCGGCCCCGGGTAGACCGGAGCCAGGTTCTCCACCCCCAGGGTCAGCCCCAGGGCCTCGAGCCGACCCACACGCTGGTGCAGCGACGCCTCCTCGGCTCGGGCCCGATCGCGTGTCACCGCCGCCTGCCGCCCGCCGTCGGCGATCGGGAAGTTGGCGCCGTGGTAGACGACGAACCGGGCGCGGGTCGACGCGGCGTACTCGAGCAGCCCGTCCAGCGCCCGGTCGTGCTCCGGCGTTCCGGCGCTGAGATCGTCGGGCCCGTGCAGGACGAGCTGCAGGCCGCATGTCTCCAGCATCGCGCGCAGCGCGGCGGCGTGGCGTGCGGCATGGCGTGGGTCGCAGAGGATCCCGCGCGGCGGGGTGTGGACCTGGACCCATCGGAACCCCGCCGCCTCGAAGCCCTTAAGCATCGGCGCGGTGGGCCACCACTGGGCCGGCACGTTGATGCCCAGACGGGCGGCGATCTCGTCCCGGGCCCGATCGCCGGCGGGGAGGGCCAGCCCGAGCGGCGGGCGCGGCGATGTCGGGGATGTCATGTGATGACCGTAGGACTTGCCTGCAAATCAGTTGTTTCCGGGCGGTTGGCGACCGGTGAAGACTTCGTGAACGCCGGCTTCCCCAACTCTTCACACCGGCGCCCGGCGGGGGCGCGACCCTGTGCGGGCCCAGACCCTCAGCCACGGCCCCGGACCTCCCTGCCCGGGGCCGTGGCGTTTAACGCCTCAGGCCCCCCGCGAGGTGAACTCGGCGGCGCGCTCGGCGTGGAGCGCCATCAGCTCACGCTGGACGTTGCGGGGCTGCGCGCCATCGGGGGTCAGCCGCGTCCAGGCTCCATCCCGGCCCAGCTCCCACGCGTTGGTGTTGTCGGCGAAGCAGCGCTCCAGCGTGTCCAGGAGGTCGCCCCGCAGCCCGGGGTCCTCGACGGGGGCGACCAGCTCGACCCGGGTGTCCAGATTGCGGGGCATGAGGTCGGCCGAGCCGATGTAGACGTCGGGGTCCGCCCCGCCCCGCTCGAACGCGAGGATCCGCGAGTGCTCGAGCAGGCGACCGACGATCGAGACCACCCGGATGTTCTCGGAGACTCCCGGAACCCCGGGTCGAAGGCAGCAGATTCCACGCACGTTGAGGTCGACGCGCACCCCCGCCTGCGATGCCCGGTACAGCGCGTCGATGCAACGCTGGTCCACCAGGGCATTGAGCTTCATGGCGATCCGGCTCGGCGCGGACGGCGAGTGCTCGACGATGGCCCGCTCGATGTGAGCGATGACCCCGTCGCGCAGGTAATTCGGCGCCAGGAGCACCTTGCGCATGCGACGCGGTCGCCCGAAGCCGGTGAGCGAGTTGAACATGTCGGCCATGTCCGCGCCGATCTGAGCATCGCACGTGAACAGCCCGAAGTCGGTGTACAGCCGAGCCGTGGTCGGGTGGTAGTTGCCGGTCCCGATGTGGACGTAGTGGCGCACGCCGTCGCCCTCGCGCCTGACCACCAGCACGCACTTGGCGTGTGTCTTGAGCGCCGGGGCGCCGTAGACCACGTGCACGCCCGCTTCCTCGAGTGCGCGGGCCCACTGGATGTTGGCGCGCTCGTCGAAGCGAGCCTTGAGCTCGACCAGGCAGACCGCCTGCTTGCCGCGCTCGGTCGCCGCGACCAGGGCCGGGACCAGCGGCGAGTCGTCGCTCGTGCGGTAGACGGTCTGCTTGATCGCCAGCACGTCGGGATCGGCGACCGCCTGCTCGACGAAGCGCTCGACCGAGGTCGAGAACGAGTCGTAGGGGTGATGCACGAGGATGTCACCGCGGCGCATCGCGCCCATCACGTCGGCCGGCTCGCCGTGCTCGACCTGCAGACGGGTCTGGGTGACCGGGGTCCACGGCGGGTCCCGCAGCTCCTGGAATCCCGGCAGGCGGACGATCTGCCAGAGGTCGTTGAGGTCCAGCAGGCCCGCGACCTCGTACACCTCGCGCGGCTCGACCTCCAGCGCCTCCTGCAGCTCCGCGCGCAGCGCCCGATTCATCCCGCCGCCCAGCTCGACGCGGACGACCTCGCCGAACCGGCGGCGTCGCAGCTCCTCCTCGACCGCCTGAAGCAGGTCGTCGGCCTCGTCGGAGACGTCGAAGTCGGCGTCGCGGGTGACCCTGAACACGTCGTGGTCCAGCACGTCGACGCCGGGGAACAGGAGGTCCAGGTGTCCGGCGATCACCTGCTCAAGCGGGACGAAGGTGGTCTCGCCCTCGTACACCGCGACGAAGCGCGGCAGCATCTCCTTGGGCACCTTCACCCGGGCGAAGGTGCGGTTCCCGGTGACGGGGTCACGGAGGCGGACGGCCAGGGATAGCGACAGGTTGGAGATGTACGGGAACGGCCGGCCCTGGCCGACCGCCAGGGGGGTCAGCACCGGAAGGATCTGCCGGCGGAAGCGCTCGGTGAGCGCCTGGCGCTCCCGGTCGTCCAGCGCTCCCCACTCGAGGATCCGGATCCCGTGCTCGGCCAGGGCCGGCAGCAGATCCTCGACCAGGCAGCGGCCGAGACGGGCGCGGAGCTCGATCACGCGTTCCCGGACCGCGTCGATGGTCTCGCTCGGGGTCCGTCCGTCGGGGCTGCGGGTGGTGACCCCGGCGTCCACCTGGCCGTGCAGCCCGGCGATCCGCACCATGAAGAACTCGTCGAGGTTCGAGGTGTAGATGGCGGCGAACTTCACGCGCTCCAGCAGGTGAACCCTCGGGTCCTCGACCAGTTGCAGGACCCGGTCGTTGAAATCGACCCAGGAGAGCTCGCGGTTGAAGTAGAGGGCGCTCTGATCGAGCTCGGGGGGATGGGTGAGCGCGGCCTCGTCCTCTCCGGGAGGCTCCTGGTGGGCCGCGACCCGCCCGGAGCTGACAACTCGCTGCGCCGCGTCCATCGTGCTCAGGGTAACGCCCGTCAGCCACTCGCGCCCGAGCGCGAGGTGTCGGCGGCCGCGCCGGCGGGCGGTACGTCACCGATCGCGGCGGTCAGCTGCACGAGTTCCTGGCGCAGGCGACCGGCCAGCGGTTGGCCGGCGATCACCTCCTCGAGCATGATCAGGCTGCGCCGGTAGTGGTCGAGGCGGCCGAGATCGTGGCCCGACAGGCCGCCCCCGTCGCCGGCGACTCGGGCCGTCAGCTCGCGGACCTTGCTCAGCTTGTCGGCCGCATAGACCGCCGCCGCCGGGTCTCCGGCGTCGGCGACCTGCCGGCGCAGCGCCGCCTTGCGCTGCTCGTAGGGGGCGAGATCCGGGTCCTCGGTCAGGGCGCCGACCAACGCCGACACGGCCGGGCCAAAGCGTGCCTCGATGTCGGGGAGGGTTGCGTCCGTGTCCTCGACGGTGTCGTGGAGGATCCCGGCGGCCACCACTTCCTCGGGGTAGCCCGCAGCTTTGACCAGGGCCCCTACCTCGAGCTGATGCGCCAGCGACTCGCCGGCATGCGCGCGCTCGGCGAAGGCGAGCGCCTCGCGCGCCGCCGGCAGGCCTCGTAGGAAGGGGGCAACCGGCCGCGCCCGCTCGGACAGCGCGCTCTTGAGCCGCTCGCGGAATCGTTCGCGCTCGAGCCCCCTCCAACGGGCGACGAAGCGCTCGAACCGAAGCGTCCGCTCGGCCTGCAGCCGTGCTGCGAGCGCCTCCAGCCCAAGATAGGCGTCGCGGTTGGGCGCCGAGCCCACCAGCGAGGGCTCGGTCTCACCGTCGGGGCCGGCGATACTCCTCAGGTGGTCGGCGTCCTCGGCGCGCAGGCCCTCGAGCTCGGCCAGGACGCGCGGGAGCAGGACGTCGCAGTCGTGGACCTCGCCGGCCAGGTCCTGGAGCTGGCGGGCGCGCTTGGCCGCCGTCGCCGCGTAGGAGCCGAAGCACGGCGCGGTCACCTCGAGTACGTAGCGCAGGCGCTTGGCGGCGATCCGCAGGTCGTGGAGGGCGCCGACCTGGGCCGGGTCCAGCGCACGCGGAGCGAACGAGCCCAGCTCCCGTAGGCGCACCCGGACGATCCGCTCCGCCGCGTCGGCGAGCGGCATCCCGGGGTCGAGGCCGCCGACCTTACGCGCCTTCACCGGCGAGCCTCCTGGACCAGGGCATGCAGGCGGCCCCTCAGATCGCTGCGATCCGCCTCGGCCAGGGCCTGCGACAGCGCGGCGTTGGCGGCGCCCTGCTCCCGGCGCAGGCGAGCGATCAGCACCTCCACGCCGGCGTGGTCGGACGGCGGCGCTGCGGTGACGTAGCCGGTCAGGGCCCCGATCTGAACGTCGGGGTCACGTCGCGCGCCCAGCGCGTCGGCCAGCCGCTTCACGTCGCGAAGCACGGTTCGGTGCAGTCGCCGGGGAAAGCACGGCGCGAAGATCTCGAGAACCGCCCGGAGGCGCCGGGTCGCCACCCGCATGTCGTGCAGGCGCTCGACGTCGTCCACGTCGAGCACGCCGGAGCGCAGTTCGAACAGCTCGGCTGCGCGCGTGGCGACCACCTTGGCCGCGGCGGTGGCGAAGGCGTCGCCGCAGTCGAGGTCGGGGATGGGCTGCGCGCGGGCCATCGGTGCGGGTCTACCGGATGCGGCTGAGCATGTCGAGTATCACTCCCTCCCGCAGCCCGCCATTTCCGATCTGCAGCGGGGTCCCCAGCTGATCGGAGATCGCCTCCAGGATCATGATCCCCGCGGGCAGCAGGCGCACGCGCTCGCGATCGAGCTCGAACCGGCGAGCCACCTCGTCGGCGCTGACGGCGCCCAGCACCCGGATCCCCCGCTCCAGCGCCTCGCGCTCGAGCCGGGCTCCCACCAGGCGCCGCAGCGACGAGGCGCTTCCTCCCACCGCAACCGCCAGCTGGGGTGGGTCGAGCTCCAGGCCCTCGAAGACGCCCTCGACGTGCTGGCGCGTCGCCTGCAGCTCGCCCACCGACGGAGGGTCGGAGTGCAGGTAGGCGTCGGCCAGGAACCCCGATCCGACCGGGAACGACTCGAACCAGCGCACGCCTCCGTCCACGCTCCCGACCGCCAGCTCGGAGGAGCTCCCGCCCACGTCGGCGACCGCCACGTCGCCATCGTACGCGTGGGCGAGGGCCCTGGTCGCTCCCAGGAAGGCCAGCCGGGCCTCCTGCTCCTCGGTGAGGATCGTAACTTCGACCCCGCTGCGTACCCGCACCACCTCGGCCAGCCGGTCGCCGTCGCTGGCCACCCGGATGGCGGCGGTGGCCACCGCCCGCAGCTCCGAGACTCGGAGCTCCCGGGCGAGGCGGACCTGGGTGGCGACCACCTGAGCGACCTCGTCCAGCTTGTCGTCGCCGATCGCGCGCCCGGGCTTCATGCCCCTGCCCAACCTGGTGAACGCCCGCTGGGCGAGGACCTCCCGCAGCCGCCCGTCGACCGGCTCCGCGACCAGCAGACGGGTGGTGTTGGAGCCGATGTCGATGCAGGCGTAGGGGACGCGCACTGGAGCGCGGCTGCCGTCGACGGCTGGCGCTGGCACCGCCTGAACCGGCTAGCGAGCAGCCAGCTCGGAGGGGAAGTCGGCCGCTGGTGCCCCGCCCTCCTCCTCGTGCTCCGGCTCTGCGCCGGGCGCCTGGGACTCCCCATCCGCCGGCTGGGCGGCGAAGCGATAGCCGATCCCGAAGTGCGTGTGGATGTAGCGCCAGCCCGGGCTGCGCCGCTCGAGCTTCTGGCGCAGCTTGCGCACGAAGACGTCGACCGAACGGTCGCCGTGGGCCATGGCATAGCCCCAGACCCGCTCGTAGATGCGCTCCCGCTCGAGCACCTGACCCTCCGTGGTGGAGAGGAGATGGAGGAGCTCGAACTCGCGCCGGGTGAGGTCGAGCGAGCTGCCGGCGACGAAGGCCTGGAACTGGTCCGCCCGAATCTCCAGCTCGCCCGCCACCAGGGGGCCGGTCTCGGTGCGGGCCTCGCCGCGGCGCCGGCGCCGGGTGACCGCCTCCACGCGGGCGATGAGCTCCTCGGGATGGCAGGGCTTGGTGATCCAGTCGTCGGCGCCCAGCCGCAGCCCGCGCACCCGCTGGGCGACCGTGGACTGGCCCGTGCAGACCAGGACCCCGAGACCGGGCAGGGACGAGCACAGCCGCTCCAGGTACGACCAGCCGTCCGGGCCGAGCACCGCCAGGTCGACCACGACGGCGTTCAGCCGCATCGAGATCAGCGCGTCGAGCGGGACCGGGCTGGCCAGGACCCGATGGTGCCAGCCGCGGCTCTGCAGGCGTCGGGTGACGACGTGGACGAACCCGCTGTCCGAGTCGATCAGGGCGAGACGGACCGGCGAGGCCTGCTCGGGGCCTGGCGCGCCAGGCCCGCCGCGCGCCCCGGCGTGCATCGCTAGGGACATCGTGCTGCTCATTCTACGGGCGAGCCGAGACGCTCAGCGCCCGGCGCGGGGACGGGTCACAGCCTTTTCACAGGCGAATTCCCCGCTCCGTCCGCAGAAAACGCGCCGCTCACCGGGGTGCGGCATGCGAGGCGTCCGAGAACTCCCGGAACAGCCCGGTGACCACGAAGGCCGTCTGCTCGCCGATGTCGACGGCGTTGTCCCCGATGCGCTCCAGGCAGCGGGCCACCAGCATCATGTAGGCGGCCCATTCCCGGGCGTCGGAGTCCTCGCCCAGCTCCAGCGCGGCGGCGAAGATCTCGCGGTTGAGCCGGTTCACCTGACGGTCCTGGCGCGCGAGGTCCTCGGCCAGGGCCGCGTCGCGCAGCGCGAACGCCTGCTTGGCCTGGGACACCTGCGAACGGGCGAGCCGGCCCATCTTCTCGATCCGCTCGATGATCGCCTCGTCGACCGGCGGGTGATGGCCGGACAGGGGTATGAGCTTGGCGATGTTCACGCACTGGTCCCCCATGCGCTCGACGTGCTTGATCACGTGCATGAGCGCCGCCACGGTCCGCAGGTCGGTGGCCACGGGGGCCTGGGTGGCGAGCAAGGAGAGGATGCCCTGATGGACCTCCAGGTAGCGCCCGTCGATGCGGTCGTCGTCGGCGATGACCAGGCTGGCCAGCTCGACGTCCTGGTGCTCGAGCGCCTCCAGGGCGCGGTCCAGTGTCGAGATGACCATGTCGAGCGCCCCGAGCGCCATCTCCTCGAGGTTCTGGAGCTCGCTCCGGAAGTGGGCGCGGGCCTCGGGCATCAGCCGAACTTCCCGGTGACGTACTGCTCGGTGCGCGGGTCCCCCGGGTTGGTGAACATCCGCCCGGTCGGCCCGTGCTCCACCAGCTCGCCGTTGAGCATGAACGCGGTCGAGTCCGCGACCCGCGCCGCCTGCTGCATGTTGTGGGTGACCACCACGATGGTGTAGCGGCGGCTGAGCTCGGCCACCAGCTCCTCGATCTTGAGGGTCGCCACCGGATCCAGCGCCGAGCAGGGCTCGTCCATGAGGATCACCTCGGGCTCCACCGCCAGGGTGCGGGCGATGCACAGCCGCTGCTGCTGGCCGCCCGAGAGCCCGATCCCGGGCTGGGCGAGGCGACCGTGAACCTCGTCCCACAGGCCCGCCGCCTTGAGCGAGTGCTCGACGCGGTCGCGCAGCTCGGAGCCCCGGGTCCCGGTGAGCCGCAGGCCGGCCGCCACGTTGTCGAACACCGACATCGTCGGGAACGGGTTGGGCTTCTGGAAGACCATCCCCACCGCCCGGCGTACCGCCACGACGTCCGTGCCATCACCGTAGATGTCCAGGTCGTCTAGCAGCACGGTCCCGACGGCGCGCGCCCCGGGGACCTCCTCGTGCATGCGGTTGATGCAGCGGACCATCGTGGACTTCCCGCAGCCCGAGGGGCCGATGATCGCGGTCACCTCGTTGGCCGGGAACTCGAGCCATACGCCGTTGACCGCGTGCTGGTCCCCGTAGTAGGCGTGGAGGTTGCGCAGGGTCACCGAGCGGGCCCGGGTCTGCGCCCTGCGGTCCCCAAGCCCGGAGGACACCGCCGGCGTGGGGGCGGCCGTGGGATGCGTGGTGCGTGGAGGGTCGGTCATGCCGGTCTTCGCAGGTTGGAAGCTCATGCTATGCGACTCCTTCGGGATACCAGTCGGGCGAGGGTGGTCAGCACCAGGATCATCACGACGAGGGTCAGGGCGGCCCCCCAGGCCCGCGCGACCAGCCGGTCCTGGGCCTGGCCGACGTCGGAGAAGATCTGAGCCGGAAGCGAGTTCATCGGCGCTGCGAGGTTGGCGGTGGTCTCCTTGACGATCGTCGCGGTGAACAGCAGCGGCGCCGTCTCGCCCGCCGCCCGCGCCACCGCCAGCAGCACACCGGTGACCAGCCCGGGAAGCGCGGTGGGCAGCACGACGCGCGCCACCACCCGCCAGCGCGGCGCCCCCAGGGCCAGCGCCGCCTCGCGCAGGGACTCCGGCACCAGGGTGAGCGCCACCTCGGCCGAGCGGGTGACGATCGGCAGCATCAGCAGGGCCAACGCGAGTGACCCCTTCCATCCCGCGAACCCGCCGAACCCGGTCGCCAGCACCAGCGTGATGTAGATGAACAGGCCGAAGGCGATCGAGGGCACGCCGGTCATCACGTCGACGAAGTAGCGGACCGCCGTGGCGAAGCGCCCGTCGCGCCCATACTCGACCAGGTAGAGCGCCACGCCGATCCCCGCCGGGATCGCGATGGCGCTCGCCAGGGCGACGATCTCGATCGTCCCGAGGATCGCGCTGCGGATCCCGCCGGGATCCCCCAGGAACCTCCCGCTGGGATCGGTGGTGAAGAAGCTCGGGCTCCAGGCGCCGAGGCCCTGCTTGACCAGATAGAAGAGGATGAGCACCAGCGGCACGAGCGCCAGCCCCGTGGCGACCGCCAGCATGGTCCGGGCGACCCGGTCAGAGCGCCGCCGGCGCGCGCCGATGCCCGCCAGCGGGGTCATCCCGCGGCGACCGGGGTGCCGGGGGCCGCCCGCTTCCCCCGCTCGCCGCGCACCACGAAATAGCGGGCGACCAGGTTGACGAACAGGGTGAGCACGAAAAGCAGGAGCCCGGCCGCGATCAGCGCGGCGCGGTGCAGGGGATCGGAGGCGGCCTCGCCGAACTCGTTGGCGATCACCGCGGCGAGCGTGTAGCCCTGGTCGAACAGCTGCTTGCCGATCGTCGGGGCGTTGCCGATCACGATCGTGACCGCGATCGTCTCGCCGATCGCCCGGCCCAGGCCCAGCATCGCCGCGCCCGAGATCCCCGCCCGCGAGTAGGGGAGGATCGCGGTGCGGATCATCTCCCACCGGGTGGCGCCGAGCGCCAGCGCGGCCTCCTTGTGGTCGGCCGGGACGGTGGCTATCACCTCGCGGCTGATCGCAGAGACGATCGGGATGATCATGATGGCCAGGATCAGCCCGGCGATGAAGTAATTGGGCCCGGCGACGTGCCCGCCCACGAAGGGCAGGAAGGAGAAGTGGTCAGCGAACCACTGCTCGGCCGGGCGCAGCCTGGGCACCAGGAAGAAGAACCCCCACAGCCCGTAGACCACCGACGGCACGGCGGCCAGCAGCTCGACCATCGCGGTGAGCGTCCCTCGCGCGCGCGCCGGGCACAGCTCGGTGATGTACAGGGCGGTCGACACCGCCACCGGGACCCCGATCACCAGGGCCGTGGCCGAGGTGATGAGCGTTCCCACCAGCAGCGGCAGGGCGCCGAACACCCCACCCTGCACGTCCCAGTCGTTGGCGAAGCTGAAGCCCAGCAGGCCGAAGCGCGCGAACGCCGGCCTGGACTCGAGATACAGGCGGACGAAGAAGAAGCCGATCAGGACGAGGATCGATACGGCCAGCGCCGTCAGCCCCCACCGCAGGGCCCGATCCGGCAGCCGAGCCAGCGGCGGCCGCTCGAGGATCGAGCGACCGCCGCCCGCGCTGATGGCTCCGGCTTCCATCCGGACCCGGCTAGGCGCCGGAGCTGGGCTTCAACGGCGACCCGTTGCAGGTCAGCCCGTCGACCTTGGCCGTGGCCTGCTGGTCGAGACCGCTCGGCAGCGGCGCGTACTGCAGCTCGGGAGCCACCTTCTGGCCGGGGCCCAGGGCGTAGGCCAGCCAGTTGACCACGTCCTGGGCGGCGTCCTTCTTGACCCCCGCCTTGCACATGTCCTTGTAGACCAGCATGAACGTGGCCGAGGCGATCGGGTAGGCCTTCGGGTTGGCCGAGGCGTTGATCGCGCTGAAGCGCAGGTCGGAGGGGATCGTCAGGCCCTCGCCCGCGGCGGTGGTGGAGGCCAGGGTGGGGGCCACGTACTGGCCGGCCTTGTTCTTGATGTCGGCGGTGGTGAAGTTGTTCTGCAGAGCGTAGGCCTGCTCGACGTAGCCCACCGCGCCGTCGGTCTGCTTGACCGCGGCAGCCACCCCGTCGTTGCCCTTGGCTCCGGTCCCGGTGGGCCACTTGACCGTCTTGTCCGAGCCCACCTGCTTGGCCCAGGCCGGGCTGGAGTCGGCCAGGAACGAGGTGAACAGCTTGGTGGTGCCCGACTCGTCGGAGCGGTGGACCACGGTGACCGCGCTGGCGGGCAGCTTGAGGCCGGGGTTGAGCCGGGCGATCGCCGGGTCGTTCCAGCGCTTGATCTTGCCCATGAACAGGTCCGCCACGGTGGGGCCGTCGAGCTTGAGGCCCTTGCCCAGCCCGGGCACGTTGTAGGAGACGGTGATCGCCCCGAACACGGTGGGGACGTGGACCGGCTGGCCCTTCTTGTCGGCCGCCGTGATCTCCTCGGGCTTCAT
This sequence comes from Solirubrobacteraceae bacterium, assembly GCA_036257715.1. GTDB lineage: Bacteria > Actinomycetota > Thermoleophilia > Solirubrobacterales > Solirubrobacteraceae > DATAEY01. The sequence goes on from DATAEY010000131.1 coordinate 28,432, forward strand.
CGCGGCGTCCGAGGCCCCGAAGTCGACGGTGCCGGCGGTGAACTGGGCCACCCCGCCACCCGAGCCGATCGGGTTGTAGTTGACCGTGGTGCCGGACTGGTCCTTGAACCGGCTGGCCCACTCGTTGTAGATGGGCTGGGGGAAGGTGGCGCCGGCGCCGCTGATCGTCCCGCCCTGGGCGCCGGACGACCCCTGCCCGCCGCCGCACGACGCGGCCGCCAGGGCCAGCGCGCCCGCGGTGGCCAGGGCCAACAGCTTGCCTGAGTTCACGGGATCTCCTTCATTGGGAAACGAGTCGCCGGCGAGGGTTTCAGCCCCCGCGCGAGAGCCTGTTACCGAGCTGTGGCACGGGTGTGAAAACCGTGTGAAGGCTCGGAGGAGAAGCGGTAGCCGAACCCGACGTGCGTGTGGATGAACCGCCAGTCGGGCAGCGCCTGCTCGAGCTTGGCGCGCAGCTTGTGGATGTAGACGTCCACGGAGCGGTCGCCCGGACGCAGGTCAGCGCTCCAGGCGAGTTCGAACAGCTGGTCGCGGCCGATGATCCTGCCCGCGCGGCGGGCCAGCGCGACCAGCAGCGCCTGCTCGCGCACCGAGAGCGTGAGCACCCGGCCGGCCGCGATGACCAGCGACGCGGCCGGGCGGATCTCGAGCGGCCCCGCCCTGATCACCTCGGCGACCGGGTCGTACACGGGCTCCATCGCGGGCACGAGCCTCGGCCACGGGCTCCCGCGTCGCGTTACCGCGGGGTGAAGGCCGAGTGAAAAGGCGGTGAAAAAACCTGCGGATAGCGGGGTCGGCCCCGCAGGTTCCCGCAACGATCCGCCCCGACCCCCAGGCCAACTAGACTGCGCGGCGCCGCCGGCGACGGCGGTCGTCCTCGACAACGCCCATCCCACGCCAGGGAAAGCTCGCGCATGGCTCGCCTCTCCCATGTCTTCGTGCCCAAGGAGCGGGAGTTCTTCGACCTCTTCGAGGAGGCGGGCACCAACATCGTGCGCGCCGCCGACCTGCTCGATCAGATGCTGAGGGGATATCCCGAGCGCGCAGAGCTTGCGCGGGACATCCTCATCTGCGAGCAGGAGGGCGACCGGATCACCCACGACATCATCCAGCGGCTCAACCAGACCTTCGTCACGCCGATCGACCGGGAGGACATATACGAGCTGGCGTCCGCCCTCGACGACATCGTGGACTACACCGAGGAGGTGGCCGACTACCTGGGGCTGTACAAGATCGAGGCGCCGATGGAGCAGTCGCTGCGGCTGGCCCACATTCTCCTGCAGGGCTGCCGCCAGATCTCGGAGGCGATGCCGCGGATGCGCACGTTCGGCGACATCTCGCACTACACCGTGGAGATCAACCGGTTGGAGAACGACGGCGACCGGGTGACCCGGGAGGCGATCGCCTCGCTGTTCGACGACGGGATCGACCCGATGGTCGTCCTGCGCTGGAAGGACCTGTTCGAGCGACTCGAGAACGCGATCGACGCCACCGAGCGCGTGGCGAACATCCTCGAGGGCATCGTGATCCGCAACTCGTAGGCCCGGTCTCGAGCGCCTCCTCTAGGCATGGGCAGCGATCTGATCCTCGTCATCGTCGTCGCCACGGCGCTGGCGTTCGACTTCACCAACGGGTTCCACGACACCGCCAACGCGGTGGCGACGCTGATCTCCACGCGGGCGCTCTCGCCGCGGCTGGCGGTGGGCATGTCCGCAGTGCTGAACTTCGTGGGCGCGTTCGTCTCCATCAAGGTCGCCACCACGGTGGGCACGGGCATCGTCAACGCCGGCGCCTCCTCGACCACCATCGTCTTCGCGGGCCTGATCGGCGCGATCGGCTGGAACCTCGTCACGTGGTACTTCGGGCTGCCCTCCAGCTCCTCGCACGCCCTCATCGGCGGCGTGGTGGGAGCGACCCTGGCCGCGAAGGGCGCCGACGCGGTCCAGGGCGAGGGTCTGGTCGAGAACGTCATCCTGCCAGCGATCATCGCCCCGGTGCTGGCGCTGGCGGTGGCGGCCGTGGCGATCGTCGTCGCCTACCGCGTGGCGGGGCGGCTGCGGCCGGGGCCGGCGAGCCGGGGCTTCCGGTCGGGCCAGCTGGTCACCGGCGGGATGTTGTCGTTCGCGCACGGGACCAACGACGCGCAGAAGACGATGGGGATCATCGTCCTGGCCCTGATCGCGCACGGCAACTTCACCGCCGCGAACTTCCATGTCCCCGCATGGGTGATGATCTCCTCGGCGACCGCGATCGCGCTGGGCACCTACGCCGGCGGCTGGCGGATCATCCGCACGATGGGCATGAGGATCATCAAGATGGACTCCGCCCAGGGACTCGCCGCCCAGGCGGCGGGCTCGGCGGTGATCCTGGCCTCCTCACACTTCGGATACCCGCTCTCCACCACCCACGTGATCTCGGGCGCGGTCATGGGGGCCGGTGCGGGAAAGCGCCTGTCGGCGGTCCGCTGGGGCGTGGCCGGGAACATCGCCGCGGCCTGGGTTCTCACCCTTCCGGCGGCGGCCGCGGGCGGTGCCGTGGTCTACGGGCTCACCCGGGTGTTCGGGACCGGGCCGACCGGCCCGCTCGTCGTCTCGCTTATGGCGGTGGCGCTGCTCGCGGTGGTATCCGCCCGGCGCCTGGCCGAAGGCAGGACGCTCACCGCCGAGGGCTGAGATGGCGACGCTGATCGACGTCCAGGTGCTCTGGAAGCTGGTGGCCTCGTCGCTGGCCGGCGGGATCGGGGTCACGCTCGCCTTCTCGGTGGCGATCTACGGGGCGACGCGGTTCGTCGACCTGCGCCGCGAGGGCCACTCAATCGTCGCGGGCGGATTCGCGGCGCTGGCCGCCCTGGCGCTGGCCGCGGTCGCTGCGGCCGTGATCTGGGCGGTCTCGATCCTGGCCCAGAAGAGCTAGGGCCGGCGCCCGGGGTAGTCGATCCTGCGCAGGACCTGGGCCGGCACCCCGGCGGCGATCGAGAAGGCGGGGATGTCCTTGGTGACCACGCTGTTGGCCCCGATCACGCAGCGCTCGCCCACGGTCACGCCGCTGGTGACCACGACGTTGGCCCCGCACCAGGTGTTGTCGCCGATCCTGGTCGGCCCCTTGGTGGTGAACCCCTGCCAGGGGACGGGCTGGTCCGGGTCGTCGAAGCGGTGACTGCCGTCGCTGATGAAGCAGCCGTTGGCGAACATGCAATGGGAGCCGATCTCCACCAGCTCCACCGAGGCAACCATGACGTTGCGGTTGAGGAAGCTGCCGGCGCCGATGTGGACCCTGGCGGCCCCCGGCGCGGTGATCCACACGCCCGGCTCGAACAGGGTGTCCGCGCCGACCCGCAGCCGTCCCTCCCGCAGCGCCTCGAGCACGTTGCCCTGTACCGGCCAGCGGACGAAGGCCCGGCGGCGGGCGAACTCCCAGTGGATCCGCGCGCGGTTCCAGGGCAGCGAGTTGTGCTCGTACCACAGCCACTTCTGCGCCCAGAGCTTGGCGCGAGCGAGCGCGGGGTCCCCGGACCGTGGTGTCAGGGCGCCGGCTGGAGCGCGAGGCTCCGCGTGATCCAGCGCGGGTCGTCGTCCTGCGGCTTCCCGTTCAGCTGGGCGGAGCCCCACGCGTCGTCGCTGTGGGAGTCAGGGCCGGCGCCCCAGTGGTCGCCCCGGCGGCGCGCCGGGCCGCCGTCCGACGAGGTGCACGAGAAGTCCTGGTCGTTGCGGTTGGAGGTCGGCGTGATCTCACCGCCCATCCCCCCGGGGGCGGTGCCGGATGTGCGCGGTGGCGGCCAGGACGTCCTCATCGGCGGGCGATGGTAGACGCCGGCCCCGACCCCGGCAAACCCGACCGCGGGCGGCCGGCCGGTGCCTAGCCGTGTCGTCAGGCTGCCGTGGCCACCCGGCGGCGCGGCGAGCGGCGGCGCGCGGGGCGGGCGGCGGGCTCGACGAGCCTGCGCAGGAAGCGTCCCGTGTGCGAGCCCGGGTCGGCGGCGACCTGCTCGGGCGTGCCAGTGGCCTCGACGTATCCGCCCTCCTCGCCGCCCTCCGGCCCCATGTCGATCAGCTGGTCGGCGGTCTTGATGACGTCGAGGTTGTGCTCGATCACCACCACGCTGTTGCCCCCCGCGACCAGGCGCTGCAGCACGTCGAGCAGCCGCTGGATGTCGGCGAAGTGCAGGCCGGTGGTGGGCTCGTCGAGGATGTAGAGCGTGCGCCCGGTGGCGACCTTGCACAGCTCGGAGGCCAGCTTGACCCTCTGGGCCTCCCCGCCCGACAGGGTGGTGGCGGGCTGTCCGAGCCGGATGTAGCCCAGCCCCACGTCGCGAAGCGCCTCCATCCGGCGGCGGATCTTCGGGATGTGGGCGAAGAACTCGAGCGCCTCCTCGACCGGCATCTCCAGGACGTCGGCGATCGTCCTGCTCTTGAAGCGCACCTCGAGCGTCTCGCGGTTGTAGCGCTTGCCGTGGCACTGCTCGCAAGGGACATAGACGTCGGGCAGGAAGTGCATCTCGATCTTGATCTGCCCGTCGCCGCGGCACACCTCGCAGCGCCCGCCCTTGACATTGAACGAGAACCGCCCCGGCTTGTAGCCCCGCGCCCGCGCCTCCTGGGTCTTGGAGTAGAGCTCGCGGATCTGGTCGAACAGCCCGATGTACGTCGCGGGATTGGAGCGGGGGGTCCGGCCGATCGGCGACTGGTCCACCGAGATGATCTTGTCCAACTGGTCGAGCCCGGTGATCCGCCTGTGGGTTCCGGGACGCTGCTTGACCCGGTGCAGGCGATTGGCGACCGCCTTGTAGAGGACCTCGTTGACCAGCGTGGACTTCCCCGAGCCCGAGACTCCGGTCACGCAGCACAGCACGCCGAGCGGGAGCGCGACGTCGATCCGCTTGAGGTTGTGCTGGGCCGCGCCCTCGATTCCCACATGGCCCGTCGGACGGCGGCGCCGGGAAGGCACCGCGATCGTGCGGGCGCCCGCCAGGTACTGTCCGGTCAGCGACTCGGGCACCCGCTCGACCTCGGCGGCCGTCCCCTCGGCCACCACATGCCCGCCGTGCTCGCCGGCCCCGGGACCGAGGTCCACCAGGTGGTCGGCCGCGCGCATCGTGCTCTCGTCGTGCTCGACCACGATGACCGTGTTGCCGAGGTCGCGCAGGCGCTCGAGCGTCGCGACGAGCCGCGCGTTGTCGCGCTGGTGCAGCCCGATCGACGGCTCGTCGAGGATGTACAGGACTCCGACCAGCGATGACCCGATCTGGGTGGCGAGGCGGATGCGCTGCGCCTCGCCGCCCGAGAGGGTGGCGGCCGCCCGCTCCATCGAGAGGTAGCCGACGCCCACCGCGTCCAGGAAGCCGAGGCGCTCGTCGATCTCCCGCAGCACCAGCCGGGCGATCTGGCGGTCGACCTCCGAGAGCTCCAGCCCCCGGATCCACTCCAGCGCCGCCCGGGCCGAGAGCCGGGTGAACTCGGGCAGCGACAGCCCCCCGACCGTGACCGCGCGCGACTCGGGGCGCAGCCGGGCGCCGCGGCACTCCGGGCACGGCCGCACCGACATGTACTCCTCGATCTTCTCGCGCGAGTACTCGGAGTCGGTCTCGCGGTAGCGCCGCTCGAGGTTGGGCACGATGCCCTCGAACCGCGTGGTGTACGAGCGCCTGCGCCCGTAGCGGTTGCGGTAGGAGATGTAGATCCGGTCGCCGTCGGTCCCGTAGAGGAACAGGTCCCGCTCCTCGGGCGGAAGGTCCTCCCACGCCGTGTCGAGGTCGACCTCGTACCGGTCGGCGATCGCCTGGGTTATCTCGTCGTAGTAGCTCGACGACGACGCCGACCACGGCAGGATGGCCCCCTCGCCGATCGACAGCGACGGGTCGGGGACGATCAGCTCGGGGTCGATCTCCATCTGCGATCCCAGGCCGGTGCATCGCGGGCACGCCCCGTGCGGCGAGTTGAACGAGAAGATCCGCGGCTCCAGCTCGGCGATGCTGGGCCCGTGCTCGGGACACGCGAACTTCTCGGAGAAGGTCAGCGTCCGCGACGCACCTCCGTCGCCATCCAGCACCTCGATGTCGACCAGCCCCTCGGCGACCGCGACCGCGGTCTCCACCGAATCGGCCAGGCGCTTGCGGACCTCCGGCTTCATCACCAGCCGGTCGACCACCACCGAGACGTCGTGCTTGAACTTCTTGTCCAGCTCGATCGGCTCGTCCAGCAGCCGCAGCTCCCCGTCCACCTTGACCCGGGCGAAGCCCTCCGCGCGCAGCTCGTCGAGTAGCTTGCCGTACTCGCCCTTCCGTCCCCGCACTATCGGCGCCAGCACCATGAACCGGGTTCCCTGGGGCAGCGAGAGGACGTGGTCGATGATCTGCTCGGCCGACTGGCCCGCGATCGGGCGGCCGCAGACGTGGCAGTGCGGTCGGCCGACCCTGGCCCACAGCAGGCGCAGGTAGTCATAGATCTCCGTGACCGTCCCGACCGTCGACCGCGGGTTGCGCGACGTGGTCCTCTGGTCTATCGAGATGGCCGGCGACAGGCCCTCGATCGAGTCGACGTCCGGCTTGTCCATCTGGCCGAGGAACTGGCGCGCATACGCCGACAGCGACTCGACGTAGCGGCGCTGGCCCTCGGCGTAGATGGTGTCGAATGCCAGGGAGGACTTCCCGGACCCGGACAGCCCGGTGATCACGACCAGCGCCTCCCGCGGGATGGCCAGCGTGACGTCCTTGAGGTTGTGCTCGCGGGCGCCGGAGATGACGATCTGGTCGCCGGGTGACATAAGTCCCTCGATTGTACGAGCGCGAACGGGCGTTCCCCCAGCCGGAGGCCGGCCGTCCCGGGCCGCCGGCGGAGAGCCTCAGCCGACCCGCGAGTAGACGTCGTCGAGCAGTCGCTCGCGGTCGTCGAGGTCGAAGTTCTCGGCCAGGTAGCGGTCGGCCTGCGCGCGCGGCGTGCCGCTCAGCGCCATGTTCAGCGCGATCAGCCGGGCTCCCTCGGCGTCGGCCGCGTCGTCGGCGACCAGCGCCGGCGGCTCGGGCTCTGGCGCCGGGGGCTCGGGCTCTGGCGCCGGGGCCGCCTCGGGCGCCTCCTCGACCTCCACCTCGTCGGCGAAGTCCTCCACCACGGGCGGCCGCCCGGCGCGCGGCTCGGCCGGGCGGTCGGCGGCCCGCAGCTCGGCCGCGCTGCTTTGCAGGGCGTCGAGGTCGGCGGTCAGCCGGCCGGCGCCCGAGCGCAGGCTCTCGACCACGTCGTCGAGCTCGCGCCCGATCGCCTCGAGGCGCTCGAGCATCGCGCGGCTCGCCTCGGACACCCTGGCGAGGTGCTCGCGGGCCTGCGCGCTCGCCACCCCGCGGGCGCGGTCGGCGTCCTCCTTGGCCTGGCGGGTGATCTCGGCGGACGTCGCCTCGGCGGCGGCCACGATCGCCCGCACCTGCTCCGCGGAGGCGGACGCCACCGTGTCCGCGGGGCGGCGGGAGCGCACGACGCGCTCCATCTCGTCGGCGAGCCGGCGCAGGTGCGCGTCCACCGCCTTGGGCTCGTAGCCGCGCCGGCTGACCGGGAAGTCGCGGCGTTCGATGTCCTGGCGCTCGAGGGGCAAGGGCGTGT
>DATAEY010000132.1:0-4307 GCA_036257715.1 Solirubrobacteraceae bacterium
CACGCCCAGGACGATCCATCCCTCCCGCGGCCGGCCCTCGGCGAGGATCCCGGCGACCTTGCCGCCTTCGACGAGGACGTCGTTGGGCCACTTGATGGACGCGTCGGGCCCGCACTCCTCGGCCACCGCGACCCCCGCCGCGAGCGGGAGCAGGCGCGGCCACTCGCGCAGGACCAGCGACATCAGCAGAGCACGGCCGGGCGGAGCCACCCAGCGTCGACCCTGCCGCCCGCGGCCGGCGGTCTGCTCGGCCGCGGTGACCAGGGCCCCGTGCGGGGCGCCGGCGGCGGCGAGCTCGCGGGCCCGCTGGTTGGTCGAGCCGACCGAGCGCAGGTGCAGGCGGGGGCGGCCGAGTGGCGGCCCGCCGGAGCTCACGCCGCCGCGATCCGAAGCTCGCGGTCCGGGCGCAGGCCCAGGACGTCCAGCGCGCTTCCGCGGTTCACCGCCACCGCCAGCGTCCGGTAGGCGTCCTCGTAGACGAGCAGCTCTCCGGGCCGCACGTCGGCGAAGGTGACCGCGTACCACGCGGTGAAATGCTGGACGCCGACGGCGAGCTCGAGCGGACGCCCCATACGCACACCGGTCTCGGAGAGATCCCGGTGGGTGGCGTCGAGCATCACGTTCCCGAAGCGGTCGCTGGCCACGACGTGCGTGACCAGCCAACCGTCGTCCACGTGCGCGCGCGGCAGCACCAGCCTGGTCATCGACTCTGGCTCGCAGGGCTCGCCGCCCGCCGCCAGCGGATCGCCGGCGGCCAGCCGGGCCGCCACCGGCGCGAAGATGTCGCGCCCGTGGAAGGTGGCCGACACCGGCTCGAGCCGCCACTCCGAGCGTCCGATGTCGATCGCCTCGGCGATTCCACCCAGCCTCTGGGCGGCGAGCCACAGCAGCCCGTTGTCGGGCCCGACCAGCAGCCTGTCCTCCTCGAAGGTGCGAAGGGCGACCGAGCGGCGCTCGGCCCCGACCTCCGGATCGACCACCGCCAGGTGCACCCCGGCGGGCATGTACGGGAGCGCATTGCGCAATACCAGCGCCCCAAGCCTGACCTGGTGCCGCGGCAGCCCGTGGGTGATGTCGATGACGCGGGCCTCGGGGCAGATCCTGGCCATGACGCCGCGGCACACGCCGGCGAAGTCGTCGTCATACCCGTAGTCGGACAGGAAGGTGATCGTGGGCGGGCCGCCCATGGGCGGCAACCTACCGTCCGGCGACGCGCGGCTCGCGGTGGACGGCGTCGGCCACGATCGCCTCCACCACGCCTTCGACGTCGTGGCGCGCCGCCTCCAGGTCGGGCGCCAACCCATGCTCGCGAAGCGTGGCGCTGGTCACCGGTCCGATCGAGACGACGCGGGTTCGCTCGGAGAGCCGAGCCCCCGCCGCCTGGACGAAGAAGCGCACGGTCGAGGACGAGGTGAAGGTGACGTAGTCCGCCGTGAGGGCAGCCTCTCGCGCCGATGGCTCGAGCGGCTCGGCGACGGTCTCGTAGAGCGCCACGACCTCGACCTCGGCTCCGCGGCGGCGCAGGGCGTCGGGGAGCACGTCGCGCGCCTCCTGCGCGCGGGCGATCAGGGCCCGGCGCACGGGAACGTCGCGCAGGGCCTCCACCAGCGCCTCGGCGACCGCTCGCGGGGGGACCACGTCGGGGCTCACGCCGTGCGCGGCCAGGGCCCGCGCTGTGCCCGGCCCGATCGCCGCCACCGTGGCGCCGGCGAGGGCGCGGGCGTCCAGACCGTCGGCGGCGAGGCGCTCGAACAGCAGGTGCACGCCGTTCGGGCTGGTGAGGCAGATCAGGTCGTACCGCCGCGGGTTCGGGGCCGGTCCCGGCAGCGGCTGTACGCGGATCGCCGGCGCCTCGATCACCTCGGCTCCCAGGTCGGCCAGCCGGGCGGCCAGCTCGCTGGCCTGGGCGCGGGCCCGGGTCACCGCCACCCGCCGCCCGTGAAGGGGGCGGTGCTCCCGCCAGGCCAGGCGATCGGCCAGTCCCGCGACCGTCCCCACCACGGTGACGGCGGGGGGACGAACGCCCTCGGCGGCTGCCCGCTCGGCCACCGTCGCCAGGGTCGCGATGATCGTCCGCTGGTCGGGCCAGGTCGCCCGCTCCACCACCGCCGCGGGCTCGGCCGGCGGGCGACCGGCGGCGATCAGGCGCTCGGCGATCGGGCCAAGCCGGGCCACCCCCATGTACAGCACCAGCGTTCCGGGAAACGCGGCGAGCGCGCCCCAATCCAGCGCTGTCTCGCGCTTGTCCGGATCCTCGTGGCCGGTAACGAAGGCCACCGCGCTCGCCGCCTCGCGATGGGTCACCGGGATGCCGGCATAGGCCGCGGCGGCGACCCCGGCGGTGACGCCGGGCACGACCTCGAAGTCGATGCCGGCGTCGCGCAGCGCCTCGGCCTCCTCGCCACCCCGACCGAAGACGAAGGGGTCGCCGCCCTTGAGACGAAGCACCAGCCGGCCGTCGCGGGCGTGCTCGGTCATGAGGCGCTCGATCTCGCGCTGATCGGCCGACGGGTCTCCTCCCGGTCGCTTGCCCACGTAGACGAGCTCGGCGTCGGGGCGCGCTCCGGCGAGCGCCGCATCCACGACCAGGCGGTCGTAGAGGATCACGTCGGCGCGCGCGATGAGGTCTAGGGCGCGGGCGGTGAGCAGCCCGGGGTCGCCAGGGCCGGCGCCCGCCAGGACGACCCGGCCGGGGCTCATCCCACCGCCTCCAGGAGACGCTGGCCGCCGGCGGCCAGCACCCGGTCGCCGACCGTCCGTCCCAGCTCCTCCGAGCCGTCGATCGTGCCCTCCAGCCGGTCGCGCACCCAGGCGGAGCCGTCGGGCAGGCCGACGTACGCGGTCAGGCGCAGGCGCCCGTCGCCCAGCGCCGTCGCGTGCGCCCCGACGGGCGTATGGCAGGTCGCCTCGAGGCGGGCGGTCAGGGCGCGCTCGGCGCGCAGGCACGCGTGCGCCGCCGGGTCGTCCAGCGCGGCGAGCCCGTCGACGACGGCTTGGTCGTCGCCGCGCGCCTCCAGCGCCAGCGCGCCCTGCCCGGGAGCGGGGACGAAGCGATCGGGATCCAGGGCGCAGCCCGCCTCGCCGGCGCGGCCAAGGCGCTGTAGCCCGGCCACCGCCAGCACCAGGGCGTCGAGCTCGCCGGCGGCCAGCCGGCGCAGGCGCGTGTCCACGTTCCCGCGCAGCGCCATCAGCTCGAGGTCGTCGCGCACCGCCCGAAGCTGCGAGCTGCGACGCAGGCTGCTGGTGCCCACGCGGGCGCCCGGTCCCAGCTCCTCGAGCGAGGTCGCGCCGCACAGCGCGTCGCGGGGATCCGCCCGCGGTGGCACCGCCACGATCGCGAGGCCCGACGCGAGCTCGCCCGGCACGTCCTTGGCCGAGTGGACCGCCAGGTCGGCCTCGCCGTCCAGGAGCTTGCGCTCCAGCTCGGCCACCCAGCGCGACTTGTCGCCTCCGCGCTCGCCGCGATCCCCGGCGGTGACCACCTCGACCAGCTCGGCTCCGCCCAGGGCCTCGGCCACCGAGCGCGCTTGAGCCAGCGCCAGGGCGCTGCGGCGCGTCGCGATGCGCAGGGTCACCGCCCGGGCCGCTTGGCCCGGCGCGCCGCCAGCTCGCTGACCTCCGCGGGCGGGGCGGGCTCCGCCGGCTCGGGCGCAGCCCCGCCGCCCTCGAGCCCGAACAGCTCGCGCACGAGCTGCAGGCGGGCGTGAATGCGCTCGTCGGCCCCGCGCTTCATCCGCACGGTCGGCTCGTGGAGCAGGCGGTTGGCGACCGTGCGGGCGATCGCCTCCACCCGTTCGCGGTCGCGCGGGGAGAGGTCCTCCCACCGCCCGTCGTTCTCCGCCAGGACCTGGTGCACGATGTCGGCGCCGTGGGTGCGCAGCGCCGCCAGGGTGGGCATCACCTCCAGCGTTCCCAGCCAGCCGGCGAAGCGCTGGATCTCCTCCTCGATGATCTCGCCGGCGCGACGGGTCTCGGCCTGGCGTACCTCGAGGTTGCGCGAGACCACAGTCTGTAGGTCGTCGATGTCGTAGAGCGCCACGCCGGCGATCTGCGCGCATAGGGGGTCCACGTCGCGGGGGACCGCGATGTCGATGAGCAGCAGCGGGCGCCGGCCGCGGTGCCGCATGACGAGCTCGAGCTCGTCGTGCCCCACGATGTGATGCGGGGAGGAGGTGGAGGCGAGGACGATGTCGGCGCCCTCGAGCTCCAGGGGCAGCGCGTCTACGGCCACGACCTCGCCGCCGAAGCGCTGAGCGAGCGCGGCGGCCCGCTCGCGACGGCGATTGGCCACGAAGATGGTGGTGACC
>DATAEY010000133.1:0-4104 GCA_036257715.1 Solirubrobacteraceae bacterium
TGTCTCAGATGGGCTCACACCAACCAGGTGTCGGGCGTAGTTGGCCAGCGAGCGCTGGTAGCGGGGAAGGTGGCGCGCCAATGCTTCAAGCGCCAGGGCGGTCGCCTCCCGCGCCCGCCCAGTGTCCACCAAGGCAAGCGCTAGGAACGCCCGGACCGCGTCGTCCAGGTGGTCGGATCCGGCGTCCAGCTCCCTGGTGAGCAGCGTGACACTCTCCTCAGGCTGACCGATGTTTCGCAACGAGCTGGCCAGTTGGATCACTGCCCGGCGTCGGCGCTCACCGGTCAACCCCTGTTGCAGCGCCTCCCGGTACAGCGGCACGGCAAGGTCAGCGTGGCCGGTCGAGTCTTGCGCGGCCGCCCGCTCGAACCGCCCGATACCGCTGTCTGTAGGTAGTTCGGCAGCGAGTCGCTCGATCAGGGCGAGGAATTGCTCTTCGCTCAGCTGGTCGATCGACGCCCAGGCATCGGCGAGCCGCTGTTCCCAGTCTGCTTGGTTCACCAGCACAGCCTTCCCCTCCTCCACTCTCTGCCGGCCGGGTTCTTGGTGCCGGTCAACCGCAGTGTGCTGCTAAGCGTGCAGCGGCACCGGCATCGCCGACATCCGCCAGCTGGCGGATGTCGGCTGTCTGAGAGGCGGGGACGATGGGGCCATGGAGATCCGCATCATCCTTGACCGGGTAGAGCCTCCGGCCGGCCGCCTACGGGTCGTCCCCAGTCCCCGACGCGCTCACCGCCGCGGAGCACAGTCGGAGGTGCGCTTTACCGGCTGGCTCGGTCTGCTGCGGGCGCTGTATGAGGTAACCGGGGCCCCAGGTGCCCCCTCGGTTCCAGAGTCGTGACCGCGTCGCAGTCGGGTGCTGGGCACCGCTGCTGCCAGGCACCCAGTAGCATCGCTTCATGGGCATGTCGGCACCGGCCCCTCGCACCCTCGGGCGTGAAGCGGAAGCCCGGGCCCTGGTGGAGGCCCTGGACCAGGTGGTCTCCGGTGCGTCGGCGATCGTGCTCATCGAGGGTGAGGCCGGAATCGGCAAGACCCGTCTGCTGCGGGACGCGCTGCAGGACGCGCGCGCACGCGGCATGCAGGTGGTCGCGGGCCAGGCTGTGGAACTGGAGCGGACTCGACCGTTCGGCCTGCTCACCGCCGCATTCGGGTGCGTACCCACATCACCGGACCCACGGCGCGTGGCCATCTCGGCGTTGCTGGCTACCCACGGTAGCAGTGACCAGGGTCCGATCACGGTAACCAGCGATCCGGGCCTCCAGTTCCGCACCGTGGACGCCTTCGCCGACCTCGCCGAGGAGCTCGCGCTGTCCGGGCCCCTGGTGATCGGCGTGGACGACCTACAGTGGGCCGATCCGTCTAGCCTGCTCACGCTGGCCACGCTGAGCCGACGCCTCGCCTACCTCCAAGTCGCGCTCATCGGATGCTTCCGGCCCGCTCCGCGCGTTGCGGAACTGGACCGGCTGCGCAGCGCGCTGGAGGGCGCCGGCGCCCGGTGCCTCACCCTCGGCCCGCTCGCGGAGGGGGCCGTGCGTGAGCTGGTGGTGGACACGATCGCCGCCGATCCTGGCTCAAGGCTGCTCACGGAGATCGCGGGAGCGGCCGGCAACCCGCTGTTCGTCACCGAGCTGCTCGGGGCGCTCATCCAGGAGGGCGCGATCACGACCGCGGGGGGGCGGGCCGAGGTCGCCGAGACGACCCTCCCGCCGACCCTGCGCCTGACGATCCTGCGCCGGCTAAGCTTCCTGCCCGACGACACCCTGCAGGCACTGCAGGCCGCCTCGATCCTGGGATCGGCGTTTTCGCTGAGCAACCTGGCCACGGTCACCGACCGAACGGCGCTCGGCCTGGCCACCGCGCTGACGGAGGCGATCCGAACAGGAGTCCTGCGAGACGACGGCGCCCACCTGCGATTCCGTCACGACCTGATCCGCGATGCCATCTACGAGGACCTGCCCGGCAGCGTCCGTCAGGCACTGCATCATGAGGCCGGGCAGCGGCTGGCCCACGCGCACGCTCCAGCCCTGCTGGTCGCCGAGCACCTGGCCCGCGGGGCGGGGGCGGGCGACGCCGAGGCCGTCACGTGGCTGACCCGGGCGGCCCGAGAGGCGGCGGCGACATCACCCGACGTCGCCGCGGACCTCCTGGGGCGGGCGATCCGGCTGATGGATCCGGCGGATTCCGGCCGCGACCGCCTGCTCGCCGAACAGGCCAGCAGTCTGATGTGGGCCGGCCACATCACCGCAGCCAAGAACCTGTGCCGGACGCTCCTGAAGCGCACCCACGCCCCGGAAGCTGAAGGGCCCGCGCGACTTTGTCTGGGTTACGCCCTGGTCGCGCAGAGCCAGCAACGCGACGCGCTGCCAGAGCTGGAGCGGGCTGCCGAATCTCCGGCGCTGACAGATGCCGAGCGAGCAGGCGCGCGGGCATGGGCAGGCTATGCACGCTTGTCCATGGCGGACCTCGACGGCGCGTCTGCCACCGCCAGCGACGCCCTGTCGGCCGCCCCAGCCGATCACCTGGCTACAAGCGTTGCCATGGCCACCCACGCCCTGGTCGCCATGCACCGTCGACACCTGGCCGACGCGCTCGAGATCATCGACGAGGCGGTCAACCTGGCGGATCAGAGCCCAGGCAGGCAGGGTCACCGCTTTCCGATCCATGTCACACGAGGGTTCATCCTCACCGAGCTCGACCGGCTCGATGAAGCCCGATCCACCCTCGACATCGGCAAACGGATCAGCGAGGAGCTCGGGATCCGCTGGCACCTGCCCAACTACCAGATCATCAGCGCCGTGGCCCGCTTCATCGCGGGCGAATGGGACGACGCGATCGCCGAGGTCGAGGCGACCCGGGAGCTGGTTGACGAGACTGGCGAGGACTACAGCCTCATTCTCGGCCACTGCGTGGTGTCGCTGATCTGTGTTCACCGTAACGAGCTCGGCCGGGCCGAAGAAGCCGCCAGCGCGGCAGTGGACCAGCTGGGCGAGCCTGGTCCGCGCTATCGCGCACTGTGGGCGATGTGGGCGCATGCGTTCCTGCTCGAGGCTGACGGACAGGCCGCCGCCGCGTTCGCGCTCCTGGACGAGTGCTGGGATCGGTGCGCACAGTCAGGGCTCACGCTCGACTTCCGGGCATTCGGGCCGGACCTCGTCCGGCTGGCACTCGTCAACGGCGAACGGGAACGGGCGCGGCATGTGGCGGCGGCCATCGCCGAGGTCGCGGAGCAGAACGAGGTCGCCTCACTGGCCGGCGCGGCGCTGCGTTGCCGGGGATTGGCGGAAGACGATGCCGAGATGCTGCGTGCAGCCGTCGCCGCCTACGCTTCTAGATCCCGGCCCCTGGAGCTCGCACTTGTGTCCGAGGAGGCGGGAGCCGCGTTCGCCCAGCAGGGGATTGTGGACCAGGCGCGTCCACTGCTGGAGCAGGCCATCGAGATCTACGAGCGGCTGGGCGCCACCCGCGACCTCGCCCGCGCCGAGGCGGTGCTCCGCCAGGCGGGCATCCGCCGTGGACGCCGGGGACCACGCGGCCGGCCGCGGACTGGCTGGCACAGCCTCACCCCCATGGAACTCGTTGTCGCCGAGCTGGTCGCCGAGGGATTGTCCAATCCCCAGATCGGCGACCGGCTCTATATCTCGCGTCGGACGGTCCAAACGCATCTCGCGCACGTCTTCGCCAAGCTGGACCTCACCTCCCGCGCCCAGCTCGCGGCCGTGGTGACCCAGCACCGGGGCGACCAGCCGTAGAGGAGCAGCCGCGGCTGCGCCGGGCCAGGTGATCACCGGCCGCCGCGCATCTCGGCCGGCTGGCGGATGTCTCGACGGCGGCCGCGCCCGCACGCTGCAGCGAGCCAGCCAGCCCTGACGGGCGAATCGGGAGGATGCCATGTCCATCACACCATCCGTGGGCAGCCACGCGGCGCCACCGGGTGGCGGGTCCAGCGGCCGCTCTGGCCGTAACCTCGGCCTTGCCCTGGCCGTCATCACCATAGCCCAGCTGATGGTGGTCCTGGACGCCACGATCGTGAACGTCGCCCTGCCCCACATCCAGCGGGCGCTCGGCTTCTCCGGCAACGGCTTGGAGTGGGTCGTCAACGCC
>DATAEY010000134.1:0-6857 GCA_036257715.1 Solirubrobacteraceae bacterium
CCTCCAACCCCGTGGCCTCGATCGGCCCCATCCTCGCGCTGCCCGCAATGAGGAAGGGGCTGGCGGCCGCCCCCGCGCCGGTGGTCGCGGTGAGCCCGATCGTGGGCGGCCGGGCGGTCAAGGGCCCGACCGAGCCGTTCATGCGCTGGGCCGGATGGCAGCCGAGCACGTCGGGCGTGGCGGCGGCGTACGCCGGCCTGATCGACGGCCTGGTGGCCGACGAGCCGGCCGACCGTCTCCCCGTGCTGCGGATCGACACGCTCATGACCGACGCGCCGTCGCGCCGTCGCGTGGCCGAGCAGACGCTCGGGTTCGCCGCGCAGCTCGCGGGTGGTGACTCGTGACCGCCCTCGCCGTCCTGCCGATCAAGCGCCTGGACGCCGCCAAGGGGCGGCTCGGCCCCACGGTGAGCGCGCAGGCACGACGCGCGCTCGCCGCCGCGATGGCCGCCGACGTGCTCGATGCCCTGGGCCAGGTCGGCGGCCTGGCCGGCGTCATCGCCGTCACCGGCGAGTCGGAGGTGGCGCGTATCGCCGCGGCGGCGGGGGCGGAGACGGTGGAGGACGCGCGCGACGCCGGCCAGAGCGCCGCCGCCCAGCTGGGCGTCGCGCGCGCCCTCGCCCGCGGGGCCCGGCACGCGCTGCTGGTCCCGGGCGACTGCCCGGCGCTAGACCCCGCCGAGGTCGAGGCGCTGCTGGCGGGCGTGGTGGCGGGGGCCTCGGTCGCGGTGATCCCCGATCGCCACGGAACCGGCACCAACGGGCTGCTCCTCACCCCTCCCGACGTGATCGCCCCCGCCTTCGGGCCGAACTCGTTCGACCGCCATGTCGAGGCGGCACGGCGGGCCGGCGCCGCGGTGCACGTCGAGCGCCTGCCGTCGCTCGCGCTCGACGTCGACACCGCGGGCGACCTGGTGGCGCTGCGCGCGGCGCTGGCGGAGTCGCGCGCCGTGGCGCCGAGGACGCGGGGCGTGCTGGCGGGCGTGCCGTCCGACCCACCATGAGCGCGTCGAGCCTGAGCGCCTCGCCGCTGGGCGGGATCCCCGAGGTGACCGCGGGAGCCGACCTCGCAGCGCTGCTGGTGGCGGCCGCGGAGGGCGCCAGCGGCCTGCGCGACGGCGACATCCTGGTCGTCGCGCACAAGGTGGTGTCCAAGGCGGAGGGGCGGGTGCGCGCGCTCGACGACGTGCGCCCGGGTGAGCGCGCCCGCCGGCTCGCGGTCGAGCAGGACAAGGATCCGCGCCATGTGCAGGCGGTCCTGGACGAGGCGGCCGAGCTGATGCGGGCGGAGCGCGGCGTGCTCATCTGCCGCACCCGGCACGGGTTCGTGTGCGCCAACGCGGGAGTGGACGCCTCCAACGCCCCGGCGCCGGGGACCGTGGTGCTGCTGCCCGAGGATCCCGACGCCTCCGCGCGCCAGCTGCGCGCGCGCCTGCGCGAGCTCACCGACCGTGGTCCCGCCGTGCTGGTCACCGACTCGTTCGGCCGGGCGTGGCGTCACGGCCAGTCCGAGGTGGCGATCGGGTGCGCGGGGCTGGCGCCGCTGGACGACTGGCGCGGACGGCCGGACGCGGCCGGTCGGCCGCTTCGGGCGACCTGGATCGCGGTGGCCGACCAGGTCGCCGCCGCCGCCGACCTGGCACGCGCCAAGAACTCCCGGGAGCCCGCGGTGCTGGTGCGGGGGCTCGAACGCCACGTCACCGCGCAGGACGGACCCGGCGCCGCGGCCCTGCTGCGGGCCCCCGCCGAGGACCTGTTTGGCTGACCGCGCCTGTCCAGGCGCGATACTGGCTGTCGGTGTCAGACGACAACGTCGAGATCGTGCGGCGCATCCTCGAGGCCTGGGAGCGGCGGCAGTCGCCCGCGGATCTGCTCGACGACCGGGTGGAGTGGGTCAACGCCCCCGAGGCGGTCGAGCCCGGGACGCGCCGGGGCAGGCGGGCCTTCGAGGCGGCGGCGGCGAGCGTGACCGAGTCCTTCCAGGACATTCGCCTCGACATCGAGGAGATGATTCCCGTCGGCGATCAGGTCCTGGTCCTTGGCACGATGGTGGTGCGCGGCCGCGACAGCGGCGCCGAGCTTCGACAGCCCCTGGGGCAGCTGTGGACGGTGCGCGATGGACGCGCGGTGCGCTTCGAGTGGTTCGCCGACCGCGACCAGGCGCTGACCGCGATCGGCGCCGCCTCGGGCGACGCAGACGCGGCGGCGCGCCCCGGGGGTCAGGCCGGCGCCGGGAGCTCGTAGCGGCGCCGTATCCCGTAGAGCGTCGTGCGCTCGGCGGCCGGGCGCCCGGCACGATGGGCCGCACCGATGAAGTCCTCGGGGGCCAGGCGAACGCCGTGGTAGGAGCCCGCCATGCGCGAGATCGACTCCTCCATCAGCGTCCCGCCGAGGTCGTTGACGCCCCACCGCAGCGCCTCGGTCGCGGCGTCCAGCCCCATCTTCACCCAGGAGGCCTGGAGGTTGGGCACCGTGCGCCCCAGGGCGAGGCGGAACACCGCGGTGTGCTTGAGGTTCTCCTCGCGCGAGATCTCCTCGATGCCGTGGGTGCGCCCCAGCAGGGTGTGGAACGGGATGAACGAGAGCGGGACGAACTCGGTGAACCCGCCGGTGCGCTCCTGCAGCTCGCGCACCACCCGCATGTGCTCGGCCAGCTCCCACGGCTCCTCGATGTGGCCGAACATGACTGTCACCGTGGACGGCAGGCCGGCGGCGTGCGAGGCCTCGATGACCTCCACCCACCGGGCGACCGGGAGCTTGTTGGGAGAGATCCGCTCGCGGACGCCGTCGTGGAGCACCTCGGCGGCGGTGCCCGGTGTGGAGTCGAGGCCGGCGGCGCGCAGCCGCTCGAAGATCGCGATCGGGGCCAACCCGGACACGTCGCACATGTGGGCCACCTCCATCGGCGAGTACGCGTGCAGGTGGATGTCGGGCGCCACCTCCTTGGCCAGGCGCAGCCAGTGCTCGTAGTCCTCGAGCGCCCAGTCGGGATGGATGCCCGACTGCATGCAGATCTC
Organism: Solirubrobacteraceae bacterium; assembly: GCA_036257715.1. Lineage (GTDB taxonomy): Bacteria > Actinomycetota > Thermoleophilia > Solirubrobacterales > Solirubrobacteraceae > DATAEY01. The sequence goes on from DATAEY010000134.1 coordinate 3,017, forward strand.
GGTGGCGCCGAAGTCGACCGCCTCCCGCACGCGCCGCACGAACTCGTCCCGGTCGTGCTCATAGGCGTCGGGCGAGCGCCGGCCCTGGCCGAAGCCGCAGAAGGCGCACCCGACGATGCAGATGTTCGACACGTTGATGTTGCGGTTGACCACGAAGGTGACGGTCTCGCCCGCCAGCTCGGCGCGCAGCCCGTCGGCGGCAGCGCGCATCTCCTCGATCGCCTCCGGCCGGCGCTCGGCGAACAGGGCGGTGAGCTCGTCCGGCGAGAGGGGGTCGCCCGCGCGTGCCCGCTCGATCGCGCCCGGCACGAGGTCCGCCCGGATCGGCCGGTCCTGGCGGCGGCCCGAGCCGCGCCGCGGGATGAACGACCAGTAGCGGCGCTTGATCACGTCGAGCACGCCCTGGGCCATCCATTCTGAGTCGATGAACTGCGGGTAGACGCACAGCCGCTCGGTGAGCGCGAACCCCTCGGCGGCCAGCCGACGGCGCACCTGGTGGGGCGACGGGAAAGGGTGCTCCGGCGAGATGTGGTCGCCGTTGGCGGACAGGCCGCCCAGGTCGGTGGCGCCCTCGCGCACGAGCTCCACCCACCAGTCGGCCAGGTTCGGGGGCACCTGGACGCCCACGTCGGGCATCAGGCGGCGACACTCGCGGACCAGCCGCCGCATGTCGTCGACGGTGACCTCGCACGCCCAGTCGGGCCGCGGCAGGCTCGGCCCGCCCGCGACTCCGGTGCGCCAGTACTCGCGGGCCGCCCGGTCCGCGATCCGGGCGGGCTCGCGGCCGTAGTAGGACTGGTGGGGGACGAAGTTCTGGAGGATCACCTCCTGGAGGTGCCCGTGGCGGCGATGCGCCGCGGCCAGCGCCTCCAGCGACGCGATCCGCTCCTCCTCCGTCTCCCCGATGCCGACCAGGATCCCGCTGGTGAACGGGATGCGCAGCTCGCCGGCGGCATGGATGGTCTCCAGCCGGCGTGCCGGGTGCTTGGTCGGCGAGCCGGCGTGGACGGTGTCCATCAGCCGCTCCGAGACCGACTCGAGCATCAGCCCCTGGGACGCCGTGACCTCGCGCAGGCGGGCGAGGTCCTGCGGCTCCAGGACCCCCAGGTTGGTGTGCGGGAGCATTCCGCGCTCGAGCGCGCGCTCACACGTCCAGGCCACATACGAGGTGAAGTCGAGGTGGCCGTGCTCGCGCAGGCGGGCGGCCACCTCGGGATTGACCTCGGGGCGCTCGCCGGTCAGCACCAGCAGCTCCTTGACGTTGCGGCGGGCGCCGTCGTCGAGCATCCGCTCGACCTCCTCGGGCGCGTAGAGGTGAGGTCGGTGGGTGGCGAACGCGCAGTACTTGCAGTAGCAGCGGCAGGTCCGCGACAGCGAGAGCGTCAGGTTGCGGGAGAAGGTGACCCGCCGCATCGCGACAGAGTCTAGGCAGTGGCCCCGCGCCGCTGGGGCGAGACGAGGCCGGCCTCAGCTCAGGGTGTCTATCGGCCGGCGCGCAACCCGCTCCTGGGGATCGAGCACCAGCGCCTTGTACCCCTGGGTGGCGCCGAGCGCGCCGAGCAGGGGACCCACGATGTAGATCCAGGCGTCCGAGAACTGGCCGCTGACGACCGCCGGCCCCAGCCAGCGCGCGGGGTTGAAGCCGGCTCCGCTCAACGGCGCCAGCGTCATCACCCCCAGCCCGAGCGCGATGCCGATCACCAGCCCGGCCCACACCCGCTCGCCACGCGGGTTGACGGCGGTCCCCATGATCGCCCACACCAGGACGAAGGTGCCGATGACCTCGCACAGCAGGCCGAGCAGCGCGCTACCGTGGAGAAGCCGGTCGGACACCGCCGTGGCGCCGTATCCCGTCGCCCGACCGGGTTCGAGCAGCAGCAGCTTGACCACCAGCGCGGCGACCACTCCGCCGATCAGCTGGACCAGCCAGTACACGGCGGCGTCGAACAGCGAGATCCTGCGCAGGGTTAGCAGCCCGAAGGTCACGGCCGGGTTGAAGTGGGCGCCCGACGTGCCCCCCAGCGTGTAGACCAGCGTGGCCAGGATGAAGGCGTGCACGAGTCCGATGACGGCGTAGTCCGTCGCGCCGACGCCGTCGGGAGAGCTGACGACGACGACCGAGGCGATGAAGAAGACGAGCAGGAAGGTGCCGACGAACTCGGCGGCGTAGGCGGTCGGTCCGCGTTCTTCCACGGGCGATCTCCTTGGTCGGGAGGGCGGGGCGGCGGGATTCTAGGTGCCGCGACTGCTAGCTCATGAGCCGGCGCAACACCCGCGGGGCGAGCAGGCGCGCGCCGGCGGCCAGCGCGTAGGGCCGCGGGACGTAGCGCTCGGGCCTTCGCCGCAGCCCGACGTCGACGATCGCCTCGGCGACCCGCTCGGGTCTGGAGACCATCCAGCGCGTCAGGCGGCGGTCGACGAGCTGGCGCTGCGGAAAGCCCTCGGTGGCGACGAATCCCGGCAGCACCAGGCCGACGTGCACCCCATGGCGGGCCTCCTCCAGCGCCAGCGCGTCCGTCCAGGCGGCCAGCGCCGCCTTGCTGGCTCCGTAGGCGCCCGAGCCCGGCCGGGCGACCCGGGCGGCCACGCTGGACACGTTCACCAACGCGCTGGGCGCCGAGCGGCGCAGGATGGGCAGCAGCGCCTCGGTGAGGCGCACCACGGCATCGAAGTTGAGCTCCATGGTGCGGCGGACGTTCCCCGCGCCGCCCTCTGCGAACGTCGCTGCCCAGCCGGCGCCGGCGTTGTTGACCAGCAGGTCGAGCCGGCCATGTTCGCGCTCCACCGCCCGGGCGACCGCGGCCGGCGTGTCCGCCTCGACCAGGTCGGCCGCCACGACCGTTGCCGCGCCGAGCTGCGAGACGAGCGACCGCAGTCGTGGCTCGCGCCGAGCCACCAGCACCAGCTTGGCGCCCGGCTCACGCGCCAGGCGCTGCGCGCTCGCCTCGCCGATCCCGCTGGAGGCGCCGGTCACCAGCGCGATCAATCCGAGCCTCCAAGGACCGACTCGACCAGCGTCGCGCCCTCACGCGCCATCCTGGACCGCGGCACGACGAGGTCGAAGCCAACCTCCTCGGCCCGCCGCCGGGTGGCGGTGTCCACGTGGGAGTAGAAGGCCAGGGTCCCCGTGCGCCGGAGCTCTCCCCCGGCCCGCATCGAGTCCACCAGGGTGGCGCCGTCCACCTCGTCGGTGGTGAGATCCACGATCAGCGCGTCGGCGTCCTGCGCCTGCGACCACGTCTCGTCCTCCTGCGAGCACAGGACGACCTGGTGGCCGGCGTCCTCCAGCATCGACATCAGCCGCGAGCCGAACAGCAGGTCCGGCACCAGAGCGACGACACGGGCCACGGCCTACTGGGCCCGGACCCTGCGGAACTCCTGGCGCACCGACTCCGGGCGCCCCCACATCGGGGTGACCTCGACTCGCCCGCTGCGCACCTCGCGGACCGCCAGCTCGCCGTCGATGCCGGCGTCGTCGAGCAGCTTCAGGGTGCCATGCACGGTAGGCGCCGAGGCCGCGTGGCCGAAGCGGTGGGCGACCAGGATCCGCCAGTGCCAGTCGTGGCGCGAGTACGGCTGCGCGTTGCAGGTCACCATGTAGACGGCGGCGTCGATGTAGCGCGTCTCATCCTTGATCCGGAGGTCGACCTCCAGGTCGGTCCAGTCGTCCGGGAGCGAGTCGACGATCTGCGAGAAGCGCTCGGCGAGCCCCATGCCGCCAGGAGCCTAGCGGCCCGGCGGCGGCCGGCGGCCGCCGCTAGCCGAAGAACGTGCGGTAGAGCAGGAAGAGGTTGAGCGCGATGATCAGGGCCGCCATGACCGAGGCCGCGACGGTGGTCAG
>DATAEY010000135.1:0-14200 GCA_036257715.1 Solirubrobacteraceae bacterium
ACGTTCTCCAGCGCCTTGCCGAAGTTCACCGAGTACAGCGACTGCACCGCGTACAGCACGACCAGGCCCATCAGCAGCCACTCGAGCGCGCCGGGCGGCCGGTCCTCCGCGTCGGGCGCGCCGCGCAGGCGCGGCACAACGAAGGCCACCGCCCCGGCCGCCACCACGAAGTAGAGCGGCACCAGGAGGAATGCCGACGTCCCACCCGACTCGATCGGGACCCGGAAGGGGATCGTGGCCACCGCCGCCACCGGGAAGATCGCGGGCCGGCGGTGGATCAGTGCCGCCGCGGCGGCGACCGCGGCGAGCGCGATCGCCGCACCGCCGGCGGCGAGCAACGGATGGTGGCGAAACGGCTGGAACTGCGCTGCGTCCCAGATGTGGGCGACGAGCAGGAAGGGGGTCAGGACCAGCGCGCCTCCCATGGCCAGCGCCCGGGGCCGCGGCGGGCGGACCAGCACCGCGGCGCTGGCTAGGAGCGCCACCAGGACCACGCCGGCCTCGAGCCACCCCTGGGCTAGCGGGACAGCAGCACCCATGCCCGCTTGGTGAGAGCCGCGACGTTCGGGTCCCGTCCGATGCGGGCGCCCCACTGCGGAAGCCCGGTGCGGATCACCAGGCCGCGTCCCAGCGCCAGCGCGACGATCACGGGGGCGCCCGCGCGCGCGCCCTGCTCCTCCGCCTCGGCCGCTACCCGGGCGCCGGCGCCGGGCGCCAGGGTCTCCTCGAACACACCGAAGCCCCGGAACAGTCCGTCGCCGCCCTTGAACAGCCCGATGCGGTCCCGGCCGGCCAGGAGCTCTACCCGCCGGTGCGCCGGCGGCGCGAGGGTGGACCCGAAGAGATCGGCCGCCGATCCCGGCGAGGGCTGGGTCAGCTCGGCGCCGCTCAATCGCACCGTCCGCCGCAGGGCGTCGGTTCCCGGGGAGAACACCCGTCCCCCGTGCGAGACGAAGCGCCGCAGCGCCGCGCCTACGTCCGCGGGCAGCCAGCGCGGGATCCCGGCGAGGACCACGCCCCGGTGCCCGCGCAGCAGCCGGCCGCCGCCCGGCCGCGCCAGCGCGACGTCGGTGGTGACGTCGTAGCGCTGCTGGGGCCGGTCGAGCAGGCGCAGAAGCGGCCCCTCGTTGGCGCCGAAGCCGAGCGGCACGCCGCCCCCCGCCAGAGGCCGGGACAGCGCAGCGCGGCCGTCGCGATCCAGGGTGTCGACCAGCCCGTCGCCATCGTCGTCCACCCGGTTGCGACCCTGCCATGAGATGAGCGGCAGAACGACGAGCACCCGGTGGCGCCCAGGTCCCTGCACCGGGACCAGCGCGGCCGCGCGATGGCCTCCCGAGGCCAGCTCCACCACGTAGACGCCGGACGGCCCCCGCGGGGCGTGCAGCCGCAGGGCGGGGCTGCGGCTGGTCCCGTGGGCGATCGTGCGCGCCTGATCGAGCCGGTGCAGCCGCCAGCGGTAGTTGCGGCCCCGGGCGTCCACGAAGACGGTGAACAGCCGGCCCGCCGGGATGGCGCCCTCGGGCGCCTGCGCCCCCAGATAGCGCACCGTCACCCCCGCGCCCCCGGGTGGATCGCCCCGGCGCGGCGGCGTGAACGGGAACGAGTACGCCGAGTTGCCCACTGGATCGGTGTCACGGGCGACGATCACGTAGGTGCCCGGCGGCGCCGGACGGCCGGCGATCCGGCCGTCCCATGTTCCGTCGCCGGTGGTCGAGGCCCGGGCGTGCAGGCGGGTGGCGATTCGGGGACGGCCGCGGTCGGTGCGCACAACGAACAGCCGCTCGGTCCGCAGCTGGGTGCCCATCACGGTGAACCGGACCGGGCCGCCCCCGCGCACCGGCATCAGCATCGGCCCGGTGGCTGAGCTCGAGCGTCGCACCCGCACCAGCGGTCGCGGCGGAGTGCCGTCGACCGTGATGGTGTCCAGCAGGACCACGGAGCGCCCCTGGCGACGGAGGCCCACCCGCACCCGGTAGACCCCATCGGGCACGACGCGCCCCCCGGCGTCGCGTCCGTTCCAGAACAGCTGGATGCGCTGGTCGGGGCGGTAGGGCCGATCGGTCACCAGCCGGCGGACGACGTCGCCGCGGGAGTCGATTATCGACACCGTCGCCCGGTCGGGCCGGGTGAGGCGGATCCGGATGCTCGCCCGCCGATATGGGACGTACGGCGAGATGGCGCGGGTGACGGTGAGCGTGCGAACCGCCCGGGGCGCCAGCTTGAGCCGCTGCGTCAGGAAGAACGCCGCCCCCGTCGCGACGACCAGAACCGCGAAGAGGACCTGGGTCAGCCTGGCCTGGCGATGATCGACGGTCTGAAGCATCACGCGGGGAACAGGGCGCCGTTCGGCACGTCCCAGTCGTGGAAGGCGTCCAGCCCGCGTCCGTTGAGACGGCACAGAACCACCCGGATGCTTCCTCCGTGGCAGACCACCAGCGCGGGCAGGCGCGGTGCCCCGCGGATGTCGTCGAGCGCCGCGTTGACCCGGGCGTCCTGCTCGGCCAGCGACTCGCCGCCCGGGAATCGGAACGACCCCCCCGCCGCCCGCCACGCGGCGTAGAGCTCGGGGTCGTCCCGGGCCACGTCGATCCAGCGACGCCCCTCGAGCTCACCCCGGTCGGCCTCGGCCAGGCGCGGGTCGATGATCGGATCGAGGCCGAGCCGACCGCCGACGATCTCGGCGGTCTCGCGCGCGCGGGAGAGATGGCTGGTGTACAGGGAGGCTATGCCCCGACCGGCGACGCGCTCGCCCAGCGCGGCCGCCTGGGTGCGACCGGTGTCGTTCAGGGGAGTATCGGTGCTTCCCTGGATGCGTATCGGCTCGCGGTTGTCGTCGGTCTCGCCGTGGCGGGCGAGAAGGATCACGTGGGCCGGTCCCTCCTTGGCGGCCGGTCCCGGAAGTCCTCCTCGCCCGGGCGGACCGGCTCGGCGAAGGCGGTGTCCGACCGCAGCCCGAGCCGCAGCGTCTCCAGCGACAGGACCTCGCCCGGCGGGATGTTGCCGAGGTTGACCTCGGGACCGAACCGGCGCAGGAACCAGACCTGCTGCTCCTTGCGCGGCGCCTCGAAGATCAGGCGGTGGTAGTCGACCGCATGGGCGATCTCGTCGATCAGGCCCATCCTCACCTCGCCGGAAGCGCGGTAGATCCCGGCGTTGCCGGTCTCGCGAGCCTCCGCGATCACCCGCCAGGCGCCCGCCTCCAGCTCGGTCTCGATCTGCTCCACCCACCGGTAGGGAGCCATGATCCGGGTGTCGTCCTTGGAGCCGACCTCGGAGAACACGGTGAACTCGCCGGCCAGACGCTCGATCAGCGCGAGCTTGTCGCGATGCGGAAGGGTGATCGTGCCATCGGAGATCTCCACGTGCCGGAGTCCGTGCTCGCGCATGTACTCCACCAGCCCGTCGACCCTTCGCTGAGCGATCGAGATCTCGGTCAACGTCCCACCGAGCACGACCGGGACGCCGTGCCGTCGATAGCGGCCCAGCTTCGGCTCCAGGTTGCCGGTCACCAGCGCCGTCCCCCAACCCAGCTTCACAAAGTCGACGAAGTCGCCCGCGACCTCCATCAGCCCTTCCACCTCGGCTACCGAGAGCCCCCGGTCCAGGACATGGGTGAGCCCCTGCTCGCGCGGCTTGGAGCTCCGGGGCGGGAGATCCAGGAAGGACACGGGGCGCCGCGCCGGGACGCTAACGCGTCCGGTCCGTGCCCACCGTTACCACGACGCCGGCCTCGGGCCCGGCGATCGCCTGGGTGCCCGCGTCGATCGGGACGACGTGCCGAACCTTGAGCATCGCTCCCACCTCGCGCGCGGCACGCTGGTAGCCGGGTGCGTAGTCGACGGTGGTGCTCGGGCGCTGCTGATCGGCTGCATTGGTCACCGAGCCGCGCCTGAACCCGCCCCGCTCGAGATCGTTCGCCACCCGGGCCGCGAGGCCGGGCACCGTGGTCCCGTTGAGGACGGCAACGGTCGTGCGGTTGCGGACCACCGGCCCGCGAGACGGCGCCGCGGCGCCGGCGGGGCCGGCTTGCGCCGCTGTGCCGGCGGGATGGCTTCCGCCGCCGGCGGTCCCGGAGATGACCACCACGGCCAGCCCGACGGCCGCCAGGACGGCGACCGCGGCCGCCACGGCCACGCCGCGCCGGCGGCCCCGGTCTGCTGCACCCGGCGCTTCGGATGGCGACCTGCGGGGGACGGCGGGGCCCTGCTCGGGCGGCGTGCGCGGCAACGTGGCCGTCCGCCGGGTCATCCGAAGGGGGCTCGCGGCCGACGCGCCGGTTCCGGCCGTGGCGCCGTCCCGGGCCGCACTCACCCTCGGGCCGGAGGTCGGCTTCCCCTCGTGGTGGTTGTCGGCGCCGGCCCGTTGGGCCGAGGGTGGAGCGCCCGCGGGCGTTCCCCCGCCGGCCTGGGAAGCGGCCGCCGACGACTCACCCGATCCCGGGCTCGCACCCTGATCGGACCGCGTCCCGGTCGTCGCCACGGTGGCGGCGGCGGGACCGGGCTGCGCGGCCGCCCCAGGGCCGCCCTGCGGCCGTTCGGGGGGCCGGGCGCCGGGCTGCGGCGGCCCCGGCGACGCCCCGGACGGCGCCGGCCGGGCGGCCTGGGGGCTCGGCGTGGCGGGCGACGGCCGTGCGGGCTGCCCGCGGCCCTGTGGGGGCTCTGCGCCGGCGCCGGCGCGAGCGGCAGCCGTCCCGGGTCGGCCGGCGATCGGCTGGCTGGTGACCCGCCGGCCGGACGCGGCCTGCCCTGACACTCGCGCCTGAAGCTCCTGCGCGCGCTCGGGCGCTCGCCCCGCCCATTCGCGCAGCCGGCGGACCTCGCGCGCCTGCGCAAAGCAGAGGAGGGCGAGAACGGCAAGGCCGGGAATCGCGGCGAAGCCGGCGTAGGCGCCGATCTTCTCGATCGTGCCGGCCAGCGAGACGGCGAAGACGGGATCCATGGGATTGCAGTCTAGGAGGACGTCCCCAGGGCCGCCCCGGAACGCGCGGTTGACAGCTGCGCGACCTTAGCGGCCAGTCCGGCGGCGTCGCCCTCGAGAACCAGCACGTTGACCTGGTCGAAGATCTCCTCCACCCACCTGGGGTCCAGCGGCTCGCGTTCGGCCAGCAGGATCTTCTCCGCGGCGGTCGGCTGCGGACGCTCGAACGGATTGAACAGCTCCTCGTGCAGCTTCTCGCCCGGCCGTCGGCCCACCACCTCGATGGCGATGTCGCGGTCGGGCTCCAGCCCGGACAGACGGATCATGTCCCGAGCCAGGTCCATGATCGACACCGGCTCGCCCATCTCGAGCACGAACACCTCGCCTCCCTGTCCCAGCGAGCCCGAGCGGATGATCAACTGCACCGCCTCCGGAATGGTCATGAAGTACCGGGTCATGCGGCGGTCGGTCACCGTGACCGGCCCGCCGGCGGCGATCTGGCGGCGGAAGATCGTGACCACCGAGCCCGACGACGCCAGCACGTTCCCGAACCGCACGGTCGAGTAGCGGGTGTCGCGGTGCTGCGCCCCCGCTGCCTCTACCGCCCACTCGGCGAGCGCCTTCGAGGCGCCCATCACGGTTGCCGGGGACACCGCCTTGTCGGTGGACACCAGCACGAAGGTCCCGACCCCGTACTCGCCGGCCACGTGGGCGGTGATCCTGGTGGCCAGGGCGTTGTTTCGAACCGCCTCGACCGGGTTCGCCTCCATCAGCCCGACGTGCTTGTAGGCCGCGGCGTGGAAGACGGCGGTCGGCCGGTGCTCGGCGAACACCTCGCGCATCCGCTCCTCCTCGCGGCAGTCGGCCAGAACCGCAACCGCCCCGCGGACGTGGCGATCCTCCTCGAGCTCGCGCATGATGCCGAAGAGGTTGTCCTCGGCGTGGTCGAGCAGGACCAGGCGCCGGGGGCCGACGCGGGCGATCTGGCGGCACAGCTCGGCGCCGACCGATCCGCCGGCGCCGGTCACCATCACGACCTGGCCGGTGAGATGGGCGCCGACCCGCTCGAGCTCGATGCGCACCGGCTCGCGGCCGAGGACGTCCTCGACCCGAAGCTCACGCACCTGGCGCATCACGTTGGCACCGGTCTGGAGCAGCTCGAACACGGTGGGCAGGGTCCGCACCGGTATCCCGCGTTCCCGGCATGCCCTCACCACGCGCGCCCGCAGCGTGCCGGGGGCCGACGGGATGGCGATCAGCACCTCGTCGGGCTCGGCCTCGTCCAGCACCCGAGGCAGCTCGTCGGTGCGCCCCAGGACGCGCAGGCCGTGGTCGAGGCGCAGGTTGCGCTTGCGCGGGTCGTCGTCCACGAAGCCAACGGGTCGCAGACCCAGCCCGGGGTTGCGCACCAGCTCGCGCAGCACCAGGCGCCCGCCGTCGCCGGCGCCGACGATCAGCACGTCCCGGGAGCCACGGGCGGCATGGAAACCCCTGACCGGGCGCTCGAGCACCTCGCTGACCAGCAGGCGGGCGCCGCAAGTGAAGGCCACGGTCAGCAGGAAGAACAGAGCGATCACTCCGGCGGGGGCGGCGATCGCGACCACCCGAGAGCCGACGTGGACCTGGGTGGGATGGGCCAGCGCTATGTACGCCGCGACCGCCACGGTGGCCAGCGCGACCGACCGCAGCACCCCCCGGTAGTCCTCGCGCCCGAGGTAACGCCACCACTTTTGGTACATGCCGCTCAGGGCGAAGATCAAAAGTGAGCCGGCGACCACCGGGGCGACGGTCGAGGAGACGAGGTCTTGGTAGCGGGGCGGGATCCCGTTGTCGAAGCGCAGCTGGAAGGCCAGGAGCCAGGCGAGCGCGACCAGGAGGCCGTCCACCAACAGCTGCGGCACCGAGTGACGGTGGACGGGCAGGCCCGCCGAACGGATCCGTCGGCGCATCGCGGGGATTCTAGGCGTCCGGCCGGGCCACGACGGGTGGGCCATCCCACCGAACCCCCCGGTTCAAGCCACGCGTCGGCGATCCGGCGCGCCGTCACTCCGGCGCGCCGCGGACGGCGGATACCACCTCCACCGCCTGGGCCCTGGACAGGACCGGGCTCATCGGTATCGCGAGGTGGGAGGCGGCGAGCTCGTCGGTGACGGGGAGGTGGCCGGCCTGGCCGAGTCGGCGCATGGCCGGCTGGCGGTGGACGGGCGTCCGGTAATAGCCGCGCGCCCCGATCCCCACACGGTTGAGCGCGGGCTCGAGCCGCTGGGCGAGCGGGTGGCGGATGACGTATAGGTGCCAGGCCGGGTCGGCTCCCTCGACCGGCCTGGGCAGCCCCACGTAGTCGCCGAGGCCGGCCTCGGCGTAGTGGCGGGCGGCGGCCCGGCGCCCGGTGCACCAGGTGTCGAGGTGCGGCAGCAGCACCCGCAGGAGCGCGGCCTGCAGCGCGTCCAGGCGGGAGTTGTAGCCGACCTGCTCGTGGGTCAGCTTGTCTCGTGACCCGTGGAAGCGCAGCGTCCGGACGAGGTCGGCCAGGCGCCCGTCGTCGGTGGCGATCGCCCCGCCGTCGCCGAAGCCGCCGAGGTTCTTGGAGGGGAAGAAGGACACGGTGCCGGCGCGGCCGAGGGCACCGGCGCGCCGGCCGTCCAGCGAGGACCCCACGGCCTGGGCCGCGTCCTCCAGGACCGGGACCCCAAGCGCCTCGATGTCGTCCACCGGCGCGACATTGCCGAACAGGTCCACCGCGATCACCGCCTTGGTGGCGGGGGTGAGCGCGGCCCGCACGCTGTCGGCGGTCAGGCAGAAGGTCTCGGGGTCGACGTCACAGAACACCGGCCGCGCGCCGGTGGGCGGCACCGCCTCGGCGCTGGCGTAGAAGGTGAACGACGGGACCACGACGTCGTCGCCCGGGCCGACCCCCATCGCCCGCAGGGTGATCGTGATGGCATCGGTTCCGTTCGCCACTCCGACCACGTGTCGCACCCCGAGGTAGGCGGCCAGCTCGGCCTCGAACGCCTCGACCTCTGGGCCGAGGATGAACCGGCCCGAGTCCAGCACCGCCCACGCCCGTTCGCGCAGGCGCTCGCGCAGCGGCTCGAGTGGGGTCGCGGTGTCGAACAGCGGGACGGCCACGGGGCCGCGACCTTACCCGCCCGACCCATGCTCACCGGTCGCCGCCCGGTTGCCTTCGCGCCTTGGATGCGCGGGTGCCCGGTACCCTTCGCCGCCGGATGGAGCCGCTCGTCCTGGCCTCGATAACCGACTCGCTGGTCCAGTTCGCGACCCGCGTGGTGAGCGAGCTCGGCCTGCCCGGGATCTTCGTGCTGATGGTGGCCGAGAGCGCGTGCATCCCGATCCCGTCCGAGGCCACCATGCTGTTCGCCGGCTTCAATGTCCACAACGGCGACTACAGCCTGTTCGCCATCACGGCGGTGGGCTCGGTGGCGAACCTGGTGGGCTCGTGGATCGCGTACGGGGTGGGTTACTTCGGACGCGTCGAGCTGGTCGAGCGCCACGGCCACCGCCTTCACATCAACCGCGCCCATCTGCGGTGGGCCGATCGATGGTTCGAGCGCTGGGGCGCCCCGACCGTGTTCTTCACGCGCATGCTGCCCGTCATCCGGACCTTCATCTCGCTGCCGGCCGGCGTGGCGCGGATGCCGTTCTGGCGCTTCACCGTCCTCACCCTGGCCGGCTGCATTCCCTGGGTTCTGATGCTGGGCTTCATCGGCCAGCAGGCCGGCGAGAACTGGCACCGGTGGAGGGACTCCCTGCACTATGTCGACTACGCCGTGCTGGCGGCGATCGCGGCCGCCGTCGTCTATCTGATCGCCCGCCGGCGGCGGCGCGGCGCAGACGAGCCGGCCGCGGATGCCACCGCCCCGTAGCGGAGCCGGCTGAGTGCCGCGGCGGGGGCGCTCTCGACTGGCCCTCTCCCACGCGGCCGCGCTCGGGGCGCTCCATGGTCCCACCGAGCTGCTGCCGGTCTCCTCATCGGGGCACACCACCCTGGTCCCGTGGCTGCTGGGCTGGCCCTACGCGGAGCTGGACCCGGAGCTGCGAAAGGCATTCGAGGTTGCGCTTCACGCCGGCACCGCCGCCGCCCTGCTGGTCGCGCTGCGCATGGAGGTGGGCCAGGCGGTCGGCGATCTCGACCGCCGGCGCGTCCAGCTCGTGGCTCTGTCGGCAGCGCCACCGGCCGCGCTCGCCTTCCTGCTGGAACGGCCGATCGAGCGGCGCCTGGGCACGCCGGCAACCATCGCCGCCGGACTGCTGGCGGGGTCGGCGCTGATGGCGTTCGCCGACCAGGCGCCCGGTGCGGGTGGGCCGGCGGCGGGGGCGCGGGCGCGAGATGAGGCGGGGGCGTTGGACGCGCTGTGCCTGGGGCTGGCCCAGGCCACGGCGCTGATCCCCGGCGTCTCGCGCAACGGGGCCACGCTCGCCGCGGCGCGGTTGCGCGGCTTCGGGCGCGAGGACGCCAACGCGCTCTCGCGCCACGTCGCCCTGCCGATCATAACCGCGGCCAGCGCGCTCAAGGGCTACCGGCTGCTGCGGCGCGGGATGCCGCCGCGGGCGCTGGCGCCGTTCGTGGTCGGGGCGGCCGCGGCCTTCACCTCCACGCTGACCTCCACGTGGCTGATCCGCCAGGTGGAGCGCGACCGCTCGCTGGCCCCCTACGCCGCCTACCGGACGGTCCTCGCCGCGTTCGTCGTGCGCCGGCTGTGGTGGGAGCGCCGCCGACGCCGGTGACCGCGATACTCCCGACGATGTGCCGCCGCCGCGTGGACCGTCCATGAGGGACGCCTACGCCCGTGCCGGCGTGGACACCGGGCAGGCCGGCCGGGCGGTCGACGCCCTTTTGGCGGTGCTGCGGTCGATCGAGCCGGGCCGGGCGTCGCGCGTCGCGCTCCCTCCCGGCCACTACGCCAGCGTGCTGGAGATCGCGCCGGGGCTGGGACTCGCCGTCTGCATCGACGGCGTCGGGTCGAAGGTGATCGTGGCCGAGCAGGCGGGCCGCTACGACACCGTGGGCATCGACTGCGTGGCCATGAACGCCAACGACCTGGTGTGTGTCGGCGCCGAGCCGCTGGCGCTGCTCGACTATGTCGCGGTAGAGCGGGCCGAACCCGAGATGCTGGAGGCGCTCGCGGCCGGCCTCAAGGCCGGCGCCGAGCAGGCCGGCGTGGAGATCCCCGGCGGTGAGCTCGCGCAGCTGCCGGAGCTCATACGGGGCCACCCGTCGCCGTCGGGGTTCGACGTGGTCGGGGCGTGCGTCGGAACGGTGGCGCTGGATCGCATGGTCACCGGCGAGTCGTGCGCGCCCGGGGACGCGCTGCTCGGGCTCCCGTCCACCGGGGTGCACTCTAACGGCCTCACCCTGGCCCGGCGAGCGCTGCTGGACGACGGAGGCCTGCGGCTTGAGGATCGTCCGTCCGCGCTCGGGGGCGAGCCCGTGGCCGACGCGCTGCTCGAACCCACGGCGATCTACGTGCGAGCCGTGCTCGAGCTGCTGGCGGCCGACGTGCCGGTGCACGGCCTTGCCCACATCACCGGCGACGGAGTGCTCAACCTCCTGCGCCTGAGCCCCGCGGTCGGCTTCGAGCTCGACGCGCCGCTTCCCGTGCCACCGGTGTTCGCGCTGATCCAGGAGCTCGGCGGAGTGAGCGAGGCCGACATGTGGCGCACGTTCAACATGGGCTGCGGCTTCTGCTGCGTCGTTCCCGGCCACCGCGCGGACGAGGCCCTCGCCCGGCTGGATCGCCACCATCCCGGCGCGGCGCGCATCGGCCGGGTCACCGACGACGCCGGTCGGGTCGCGCTGCCCAGCCGCGGCCTGCGCGGCGGGCGCGACGGCCTGTCCAGCGCCTGATCCGAGGTCCCCTCAGGCGAGCGACCACAGCTCGCCGGTCATCCGGCGCTCGAACCGGACGCGCCACTCGGCGGCCAGGCGCCAGAGCTCCGCGGCGGCGCGCGGTCCCGGCAGGTCGCACGCCGCGGCCACCTCGGCCGTGGCCAGCGTGCCGAAGCGGCGCAGCGCCTCCTCCCCCGACGGGGGAGGGCGATCCGCCGGGACGGCGCCGGCCGCCTGGGCCGCGCGACGGTAGGCGTCGTAGGGCTGCGGGCCGTAGACGCCGTGCATCTCCCCGTGCGCGTCGCTGAACTCGAGCGAGGGTAGCCGGACGCGTCGCTCCTCGCCGGCGCGACGGCCGGCCGCGGCCGCCCGCTCGAGGTCGGCGGCCAGCAGCTCGACGATGGCGTTGGAGCCGAGATCTATCCGGAAGCGGGCCACGTCCAGCCCCGGGACCCCGAGCGCCACGTCGGCCAGCGCGTCGGCACCGTCCAGCTTGCGCCGGCCACAGGCCAGCCCCTCCCGCACGGCGCGCAGGTACGCGGCCTGGCGGTCTCTGCCCTGCTCCCCGGCGGCCTCCACGGCCAGGCAGGCCGGGTAGGACGATGTGGGCGGCGACTCGAGCCAGAGCCGCGGATCCACCGGCATGCCGCTGGCGGCAGCGGCGCCCAGCCACTCGCCCACCAGCTCAAGGGGATCGCCGAACTGGCGCGCCAGGCCGCCCATCACCGGGCGCAGCTCGAAGGCGCCGTCGAACTCGACGGCGAACCGGCGCAGCAGCGGCTGCAGCGACCACGACCAAGGGCAGGCGGGATCCGTGTAGAAGTAGGCATGAACCCCGGCCACGGGCGCAAAATAGAGATGAACCGATGCCCACGCTGGTCGGCACCCTCCTGAGCGGCCGCTACCGCCTCGACGCCAAGATCGCGGCGGGCGGGATGTCCACCGTCTACCGTGCGTTCGACCAGACGCTCGAGCGTCCGGTCGCCATCAAGCTGCTGCACCGCGAGATCGCCTCTGATTCCGCGCAGCTCGAGCGCTTCCGGCGGGAGGCCCGCGCTGTGGCGCGGCTGTCCCACCCCCACGTGGTGACGGTGATCGACGCGGGCGAGGACGACGGTCGACCCTACATCGTGTTCGAGCACGTCGAGGGCGAGACGCTCAAGCAGCGCATCCAGCGGCTGGGGCGGCTTCCCGTGGCCGAGGCGGTTGCGTACGCGATCGAGATCGCGCGGGCGCTGGGCGCCGCCCACCAGAGCAACATCGTGCACCGCGACGTCAAGCCCCAGAACGTGCTCATCGACGCCGAGGGGTCCGCCAAGGTGACCGACTTCGGGATCGCGCGGTCGCTGGAGGAGGAGGGCCTCACGGCCGACGGCCGGGTGCTCGGCACCACGGACTACGTCTCGCCCGAGCAGGCCCTCGGCCACCTGGTGACCGCGCAGTCCGACCTCTACTCGCTGGGCGTCGTCCTGTACGAGATGCTCACTGGCGAGGTGCCGTTCCGCGGCGAGAACCAGGTGGCGGTGGCGATGAAGCACGTGCGCGAGGAGCTCCCCGACGTGCGGGCCCGGCGGCCGGAGATCTCGGCCATCCTGGCGGCGGTGGTCGAGCGCGCCACCTCGAAGGACCTCAGGCGCCGGTATTCCTCCGACGAGCAGCTGATCGCCGACCTCGAGGACGCGCTCGCGATCGAGACGGCTAGGGCGGGCGCGGTCAGCGGAGAGGCCACCACGGTCCTGCGCACGCTCCCGCGCCACGCGCGGCGGCTACTTCCATTCCGCCTGCGCCATCCCGGCTGGCTGGCGGCCGCCGCGGTGCTGGCGCTCGCGCTCGCCGCCGGGTTGGCGGTCGAGCTCGGGCGCCAGGCCCAGCGGGGCACGGGCACCAGCGGCGCCGGCCGGCTCCCCGCCCTGAAGGGGGTCTCGCTGGCGCAGGACGCCGCCAAGGACTTCGACCCCCTCGGCGACGGCCGCGAGCACCCGGATCAGACGAGCGCGGTCCTGGATCGTGACCCGAACACCGCCTGGAGCACCGAGGTCTACCGGGGCGGCGTCATGACCAAGCCCGGGGTGGGCGTCTACGTCGACGCCAAGCCCGGCGTGGACGCCAGGGTGATGCAGGTCAAGACCGACCAGCCGGGGTGGTCGGCGGAGGTGTACGCCGCCCGCGAGGGGCCGCCTCCGGGCCTCGACGGCTGGACCCTGGTCTCACCCTCCAGAAACGTGACCGAGGATCGCGGCTACTTCCGCCTGGCGACCGGCCACCGGCGCTTCCGCTACTACCTGCTGTGGATAACGGAGGTGCCGCCCTCGGGGCAGGCACGGGTCAACGAGATCTACCTGCTTCGACCCAGGTGACGGGGCTCAGCGCCGGTACGACCGCTCCGCCTCGTGGCGCTCGAGCGCATACCCGACCAGACGCTCCAGCAGCTCGCGGTAGGGCACACCCGAGGCGGCGAAGAGCTTGCCGAACACGCTGGTCTCGGTGAACCCGGGCATCGTGTTGAGCTCGTTGACCAGCACGTCGTCGCCGTCGACGAAGAAGTCCACCCGGGCGAGCCCGGCGCAGCCGGAGCGACGGAATGCCTCGAGCGCGAGATCGCGCACTCGCCGGAGCACGCGCCCGGGCAGCCGAGCCGGTACCACGAGCTCCATCCCGCCCGGCGTGTACTTGGCCTCGTAGTCGTACCAGTCGCGCGACACCACGATCTCGCCGGGCTCGGAGGCGATCGGCTCTCGGTTGCCGATCACCGAGCACTCGACCTCGAGCCCGCCGGCGGCCGCCTCGACGATCGCCCGCCGATCGTGGACGAGCGCGCCGTCGAGCGCCGGCGCCAGCTCGGCCGGCGACGCCACCTTCACGATCCCCACCGACGATCCCAGCGCCGCCGGCTTGACGAAGACCGGCAGCCCGAGCTGCGCCACCTCCTCGGCCACGGACCGGCGGTCGGCGCGCCAGCGCTCGTGGGGCACTGCCGCGTAGTGGACCTGCGGGATGTCCCCGTGAGCCATGAGCTCCTTGAACACAACCTTGTCCATGCACACCGCGCAGGCCAGCACGCCGGCGCCCACGTACGGCACGTCGACGCACTCGAGCAGCCCCTGGATGGTGCCGTCCTCGCCGAACGGCCCGTGCAGCACCGGGAACACCACGTCGGCGTCCAGAAGGCCGCGGCCCGGCGTCACCGAGACCTCCGATCCGTCGGCGCGCCACACGCCGGCGCGATCGATCTCGATCGCCAGCACGTCGTGCCCCAAGTCGCCCAGCCCGGCGCGCACCGACGCCGCCGAGGCGAGCGAGATCTCGTGCTCGGACGACCGCCCGCCGCCGAGGACTGCGATCCTCATCGCCTGGCCACTACCCGGGCGGCGATGGACGCGGAGGGGTTGGCGAGGGCGCCGAGAAGCGGCCGACGACGATCGTGACGCTCGTGCC
>DATAEY010000136.1:0-12202 GCA_036257715.1 Solirubrobacteraceae bacterium
CACGGTGCGGGTGTGCTCGGACGCGTTGAACAGCTCCAGGGCGCGCGCCGCCTTCAGTTCGTCGCTGGTCGGCACCGCGTACACGTTGCGCGGCTCGGAGCGGCCGTCGGGAACGCCGCCCGACCCCGGGTCGTGATCGCCGGCGGGCTTGGTCGCAGGCCCATCGGCGGGCGCCGGACGCCCGTTGCCCGGTCCGTGCTCGCGCCGCGGCCGCAGCCGCCGGAAGCGGGGGCGGCGCTCCTCGCGCCCCGGCCCGCGGTGACCGAGCTGGGGGCCCGCGCTCTCGCGGATCCAGCCCTGGTGGTTGGCTCGCACGGTGCACAGCTCGCAGACCGTGCGCCGCTCGCCTCCCGCCAGGTAGATCTCCGGCCGCTCGCCGCGGAGCAGTCGCCTACCGCACACGGCACACGAGATCGTCTCGGTCTCCGGGCGGATCTCCTTCGGCGCCATGGGTGCCGAGGAGCGTACCAACCGCCCCCCGACCGGGATGAGCGCGCCCGGGCGTCCGCACGCGCACGCCGGCCGGTCTCAGGTCCTGACCGCCTCGTCGGCGGCGCGGGCCTCCTCGACCACCTTGCCGGCGAGGTGGGCGGGGACCTCCTCGTAGCGCGCGAACTCCATGGTCAACTCGCCCTGGCCACCGGTGATCGCCCGCAGGTCGGGCGCGTAGGACAGCATCTCGGCCATCGGGGCTTCCGCCTTGACCTCGGTCATGGCGCCGACCGGCTCCATTCCCAGTGGGCGCCCGCGACGGGAGTTGAGGTCGCCGATCACGTCGCCGACCGACTCCTCGGGCACCGAAACGGTGACCAGCATGATCGGCTCCAGCAGCACCGGCGCCGCCTGCCCTAGGGCCTGCTTCATGGCCATGGAGCCGGCCGTCTTGAACGCGATCTCCGACGAGTCCACGCTGTGGTGCTGGCCGTCGTACAGGCGCACGCGCACTCCCTTGACCGGGTAGCCGGCCACCACCCCGTGCTCCATGGCCTCGCGCACCCCCTTCTCGACCGCGGGGATGAAGGACTGGGGGATCACGCCGCCCTTGATGGCGTTCACGAACTCGAAACCGTCGCCGTCCGGGAGCGGCTCGATCTCGATGTGGCAGTCGCCGAACTGCCCCCGGCCGCCCGTCTGCTTCTTGTGGCGGCCATGCGCCTTGGCCGCCTTGCGAATGGTCTCCTGGTAGGGCACGCGCGGCGGCTTGAGCTCGACCTCGGCCCCGAAGCGCTCGCGTATGCGCCCGACGATGACCTCGACGTGGATCTGGGTGAGCCCCGCCACGATCTGGTCGCCGGTCTGCGGGTCGCGGTGCAGGTCGATGGTCGGGTCCTCCTCCCGCAACCGACGCAGCGCGGTGAACACCTTGTCCTCGTCGCCCTTCGCCTTGGGGGCGACCGCAAACGCCATCACGGGCGCCGGCAGCCTGATCTGCGGCATCTGCACCTCGACGGGCTTGGACGCGAGCCAGTCACCGGCCTTGGTCTCCTTGAGCTTGGCCACCGCGCCGATGTCGCCCGGACCGAACGCGTCGGTGTGGACGGTGTCCTTGCCCCGGAACACGAGCAGCTGGCCGATGCGCTCCTTGGCGCCCGCGCGGGTGTTGATCACCTGGCTGTCCTGCTTGACCACGCCCTGGTAGACCCGGAACAGGTTGATCCGGCCCGCGAACGGGTCGGCGCGGGTCTTGAATACGTAGGCGAAGAGGTCCTTGGCGGCGTCGGGGTCGAGGGTCAGGCCGTCGAGCTCGAGCGCGCCATGCTTGACCGGCGACGGCAGGTCCTCGACGAAGGCGTCCAGCAGCCGCCCGATCCCGAAGTTGCGGGTGGCCACACCACAGGTGACCGGGAACAGGTTGCCGTGGTTGGTGCCCTCCTTGAGCGCGTCGACGATCTCCCGGTGGGATATCTCCTCGCCCTCCAGGTAGCGCTCCATCAGCGCGTCGGAGTTCTCCGCCACCTCGTCCATCAGCTTCTCGCGGTACTCCTGTGCACGGTCGGCCAGCTCGTCGGGGATCGGGATCTCCCTGGCGTTGGCCCGCCCCGCGCCGTCGAACGCGTACGCCTTCATGTCGATCAGGTCGATCAGTCCGCCCAGCTCGTGCTCGGCCCCGATCGGGATCTCGGTGGCCACCGCGTGCGAGCCGAACGCCGACTTGAGCGCCTCGAGCGTGCGGAAGAAGTCGGCGCGCTCGCGGTCGAGCATGTTCACGAAGATCAGCCTGGCCAGGCCCAGCTCGTCCGCGCGCTGCCACAGGCGGGTGGTGGAGACCTCCACGCCCATCACCGCGTTGACCACGAACACCGCTGACTCGCACACCCGCAGCGATCCGAGCGCGTCGGCCACGAACGAGGGCTCCCCCGGGGTGTCGATCAGGTTGATCTTGCGCCCCTGCCACTCGAACGACGACAGCGCGGCGGAGATCGACATCTGGCGCGCCTCCTCGTCGGCATCGGAGTCCGAGACGGTGGTCCCGTCCGCCACCGTTCCCATCCGGTTGATCACGCCGGCCTCGAACAGCAGCGCCTCGTGCAGCGAGGTCTTCCCGGTGCCCCGGTGACCCACGAGCGCGACGTTGCGAATCTGGTCGGCGGGCTTAGGCATCGGGTGGGCTCCTCTCCTGGTGGAGGCGCGACGATAGCGGGTCGCCAGCCGGGCGGCGTGCCCCGGTCAGTCCCGGGTGAAGTCCTCTCCGGGCAGGTGCGAGCGCAGCCTCAGGACGGCCTTCGTGTGCAGCTGCGAGACGCGCGACTCGGTGATGTCGAGCACCTCGCCGATCTCGCGCAGGGTCAGGTTCTCGTAGTAGTAGAGGCCGATGACGATCTTCTCGCGCTCGGGCAGGCGCGCTATGGCGCCGGCCAGCCGGTCCTTGATGTCCGCGTCGTCCGCGGCGCGGGCGGGATCGGGGGCCGCCCGGTCCTCGAGGGTGTCCAGCAGCGACAGCTCGTCGCCCGTGACGTCCGACACCGTCCACACCTCGTCGAGCGCGGCGATCGTGGCGTTGGAGATCTGCAGCAGGGAGTCGTGGAACTCCTCTAGCCCGATGCCCAGCTCGGCCGCGATCTCGTCGTCGGTGGGCGCGCGCTGGAGGCGGTGCTCGAGCTTGACGTTGGCTCGCTCGATCTCCCTCGCGCGCGCGCGCAGCGACCGCGGGACCCAGTCGAGGGCTCGCAGCTCGTCGATGATCGCCCCGCGGATGCGCGGGAGCGCATAGGTCTCGAACTTTGTCTCGCGCTCGGGGTCGAAGCGGTCGATGGCCGAGATCAGGCCGAGCAGCCCGTACGAGATGAGGTCCGCCTCCTCGACGTGGCTGGGCAGACCCGACGACACGCGGCCCGCCACGTACTTGACCAGCGGCGAGTAGGCGACCAGCAGCTGTTCGCGCGCTCGCTCGTCGCCATCCACCCGGTAGCTGCGCCACAGTTGCTGCAGCTCGATCGCTTTGGCGTTCGTGTTGGGGGACACCCTCTCCTCCGCGCGCCGCCGAGGCCGGGTGCGGTGACGTCCGTCAAGCCCTCGGGTGGGACCGGGCGTACGCGGACCTCAGCCGGGCCGAATCTACCCGGGTGTACACCTGCGTAGTCGACAGGCTGGCGTGGCCCAGGAGCTCCTGGATCGAGCGCAGATCGGCGCCTCCCTCGAGCAGATGGGTGGCGAAGGAATGGCGCAGCCAGTGCGGCGAGATCCCGGCCTTGGCCGAGGCATGCCGCCGCCACACCCGCAGGCGCCGGCGCACGTCCGACGTCGACAGCCGTCGCCCCGACTTGGAGAGGAAAAGCGCGGGCTCGTCGTCGCCGGCTTCCAGCGCCCCGCGGCCGCGCTCCAGGTAGCGGGCGAGCGCGCGCACGGCGTGCTCGCCGGCGGGGACGACCCGGGTCTTGCCGCCCTTGCCCTCGACGCGGACCTCCTCGGCGTCGAAGTCCAGCGAGCCGACGTCCAGCGACACCAGCTCCTCGGCGCGCAGCCCCGAGGCGTAGGCCAGCTCGAACAGCGCCCGGTCGCGCAGCTCGAGGGGCGTCGAGGCGGGGATGCAGTCGAGCAGCGCCGCCATCTCGCTCGGCTTGAGCACCTTCGGCAGCCGCTGGGGTCGCTTGGGGGCCGACATGAGGTCCGCCGGGTTCTCCTCGACGCCGCCATGCTCGCGCAGGCTGCGGTACAACGCCCGCAGCGAGGCGACCTTGCGCGCGACGGTGGTCGGGGCGGCGCCGGCCCGCGAGAGCGTGGCGGCGTAGCGGCGCAGCGCCCGCGCGGTGACCCCGGGCGGGTCGAGGCCCTGGCCGGTCGCCCATAGCGCGAACTGGCCGACGTCGATCCCGTAGGCGCGGCGTGTCTTCTCGGCGGCGCCGCGCCGGCGCAGGTCGGCGTCGAACGCCTGCAGGGCGCTCGCCCAGTCGGCGGTAGGCTCGCCGGCGATGGGGGTGTTCTTCATCGACACCGACACCGGTCAGGTGGCGACCAAGCGGCAGCTGATCGAGGTCGGGGTGGCGACCGAGACCGAGCCGCCGACACGGCCCTGGCTGCGTATCCAGGCGCCCGACGACGCCTCCACCATGTGGTACGCGGTCATGCGCAGGCATACGCGGGGGGTGTACATCGGCACCCTGTGTATTCGCCACGGGGCGCATCACGCCTCTTTGTTGCAGGGCGGCTGGGAGGAGGTGGCAGTCGGGGAGATACGCCCCTCGCCACCTCCCGAGGCCGCCCGCTAGGCGGCACGCCGGCGCCGCGCCGCTCCCGTGGCCCGGGCGATCGGCCCTAGGCGATGTGGACGGGGGTGTGGACCGGAACCCGCTTGTAGAGCTCGATCACGTCGGGGATCGCCATGCGGATGCAGCCGTGCGAGGCGGCGTGGCCGAGCGAGCCGGTCTCGGCGGTGCCATGGATCCCGGCGCCGTTGGCGATGCCCAGCCAGCGCGCCTTGAGCGGGTTCTCGGGGCTGCCCCCCGGGATGACCTGGCCGGCGAGGCTGCCCGCCCACGGCTTGTCGGGCACGCTCCAGGCGGGGTCCACCGCCTTGTTCTGGACGTGGTACATGCCGGCGGGCGTATCGAACCCGACCTGGCCGACCGCGATGGTGTAGCTCTTCGCCAGCCGCAGGTGGCGGAAGAAGCGTAGCTTGAACGACGAGCGGTCGATGGTCAGCAGGAAGGGATAGGCCTTGGCCAGCTCCGCCTTGAGGACCTTGGGCTTCACCAGCCGGGTGGGGACCGTGACGAGGCGGCTCGGCGACTTCCCGGTCAGAGCGGCGGTCACCGTCCGCTGGAGGCGGCGCCGGTTGACCAACACGCCCTCCTTCCCGGCGACCCGGGTGAATAACCCGCCGTTGAAGTCGAGGTGGGCATCGACCGGGGGCCGCGAGACGGCACGGGCCACCCGGCCAACGAACCGGCTGACCACCAGGCGCGAGTAGCGCAGGTTCCCGGGCAGGTTGACCCTGAGCGGCTCGCCGCGCACGTCCCGCCAGGTGCGGCTGAAGACGTTGCCCTGGCGGCTGCGGCGCAGCGCCTCGCGCACCATCCCGTCGAAGTCATACGTGGCGGCGGCCGCCTCGGGGGTCAGCCGGAACGACCGCCCGCCGCCGCGGACCAGGATCGGGTGGTCGAGCTCGGCGGTGAGCACGCGGACCAGGCGCTGGTGGGCCTGGGGGGCGGTCAGGCCGCCCACCTCGACGCCGGCGACCCGGACGCCCTTGGCGATCCGGTTCTGATGGCTGCGGTCGTATGCGAACAGGCCTCCGACCGCGATGAACAGGACGGCCAGGACCGAGGCGACGGTGATGAACGTACGATCCAACACGGTTCAGCCGGGCAGGGCGTGGATTGTATTTGGACCGGGTGACGTTCGGCGGCGAATGCAAGCCATCCTGCCCTACCCCCGCTCCGCGGTCCGGGTGGGGACCAGGAGGCGGTCGATCTCCTCCAGGACCGGCCTGCGCCGGCGTCCGGCGAACTCGTGCTGGTAGAGCGCCTCAAGATCGCCGCGGCCCAGCGACGGGAGCAGCGCCACCAGCTCGCCGGCCTCGAGGTCGTCGTACTCCGCCACCGGACTGTCGGGCTCGCCGTCCCGTCGATCGCCGGCCGAGGGCTCGGCGCCCCCGCCTTCGGGGGTCAGTTGGGCGAGGACCCGCTGTAGCTCTGCCACCTGCCGCGGCGACGGCCGCCACGCCTTGCCGGCATCCGTCCCGCTGCGCCGCACGCTGGGACTCCAGCGCAGAAACTCCTCCACCTCGCGCTCGTACTGATACGGCTGCCCCGCCGAGCGCAGCAGCGGTCGCATGCGCAGCTGCTCGGCGAAGTTGATCACGGTTTCGCGTGTCGTGTAGCGGTACCGATAGCCCGTCGCCTTGAGCTTGCGGTTGTCCAGGCCGCGGCCGTAGCGAAGCTGGTTGAGCATCTCGACCGGCAGCCGCAGCCCCAGCCGGTTGAGCGGTTCCGCCACCAGGCCGGTGCCCCACGGCGGCAGGATGGGGGCCATCGGCTTGCCCAGCAGCCCGATGACCTCCGACAGGGCCAGCACGCCGTCGGCGGCGCCGTTGTAGATACCGGGAAGGTCGTTGCGAACGGCGTGCTCCAGGCATCCCACGATGTCGTCCTCATGGATGAACTGGTAGCGGGGGTCGAAGCCGAGGATGGTCGGCACCACGGGCAGCGACAGCAGCTGGCTGTGGGAGGTCTTGAGCTCCGGGCCCAGCCCGTTGGCGAAGCGCAGGATGGTCACGGTCTTGTCCCGGTTGCGCTCGGCGAAGTCGCGCACCGAGCCCTCGGCCTCGAGGATGTCGCGCTCGGCCGGGGTGGCTGGAGCATGCGGACGCTCCATGTCCTCGGTGAAGTACGCCGGATCGTCGCGCTCGCAGCCGTAGTAGTGCGCGGACGACTTGAACACGAACTTGCGCACCGGCGAGTCGACGCCGGCGCACGCCGTGACGATGTTCATGGTTCCGATCACGTTGTTCTCGTGGGCGCTGCGCGGCGAGGTGAAGGCGGAGTCGACCACCAACCGCGCGTCGATCACCGTGTCGATCTCGGCCGCCTGGACGATGCGGCGGATCAGCGAGTGCTGGGTGCCGATGCGGACGAACTCGGTGCGCTCCAGCTCCCGGGTGGGGTCCTTGGAGTCGACCCCCACGATCACCTCGTAGGCCAGGTCCTTCTCGAGCTCCTGGGCCAGGCGCCCGCCCCAGTAGGTGGACAGGCCGGTGAGCAGGATCCGGCGCGACCGCCCGGGGATGTCGCCGGCGCTCATCCGAACCACACGCTCTTGCGGGTGGCCACCATCTCGAAGACGTGCGCCTGGATGAGCGCGCGGATCTCCTCGGCGACGGTCTGGACCAAGCCGCGGTCCTCCGCTCCGGCCTCCCCCCACCGCTCGGTAGGGACCGGCGGCAGGAAGCGGATCCGGAACTTGGCCGGCAGGTAGCCCAACATGCCCAGCAGCCCGAAGTGCGGGAAGGTCGGGGTGATGGGGAAGTAGAGCAGCCGGGTGATCCGCTGCAGGGGCCTGACCTGAGCGAAGATCGGCGCCGCCTCCTCCGCGCCGATCATGGCAATCGGGACGATCGGCGCTCCGGCCCGCATCGCCGCCGCGACGAAGCCGCCGCGCCCGAAGCGCCGCAGGCGATAGCGGTCCTTGTAGAGCTTCTCGGTCCCCTTGCGCCCCTCGGGCATCACCTGGACCAGCTGGCGCTCGTCGCGCAGCAGCCGGTGGACGTTGGCGGGATGGGCCGGGACCGCCCCGATCTTGGGCAGCAGCATGGCGAAGCCCGGATACCCCTTGAAGAAATGCTCGACGGTCAGGTGGACCGGGCGCGGATGGGGATGCTCCTCCCTGACCGCCTTGGCGATCATCGGCGCATCGGGAGGAAGCGCTCCGGCGTGGTTGGAGACCAGCAGCGCCCCGCCCTCGGAGGGCACGTGCTCGATGCCCTCGACCTCCACCCGGAACCAGTGCTTGTAGAAGAAGTCGCCAGCGGTGCGATCGACCAGGCGCTCGATTCGCTCGGAGCGACCCCAGTCGGTGATCGTGCGCTCGGGCTCGATCCCCGGAAGGAGATCGTCGCGCTCCTCGAGCCGGCGGGCGGGAAGCGGCGCTTCCTGCCACGTCTCCGAACCGGCGGAAGGCGCCTCTGCCGCGGCTTCGGTGGTCGAGACGGGGCGGTCCATCGGCGCGATCATTCTTCCATGCTCGACGTGATCCGAAGTGCCACGTGCGAGCCCGCCCGGGCGCTGCCGGCGCGGGGCGGCTGGCGCGGGCTCAGCCGGTGACCGCGCCCTCGGACGCGCTGGACACCAGGCGGGAGTACTTGGCCATGGCGCCGTTGCGGTAGGGCGCCGGAGGCGGGCGGTACTCCGCCGCCCGCCGCTCGAGCTCGCCCTCGTCGAGGCCGACGTCGAGTCGCCGCGCATCCACGTCGAAGTGGACTAGGTCGCCGTCCCGCAGCGCGCCGATCGGGCCGCCGCGGGCCGCCTCGGGCGCGACGTGACCGGCCATGAGCCCATGGGTGGCGCCCGAGAAGCGTCCGTCGGTGAGCAGGGCGACCTCCTCGCCCAGGCCCTCCCCCACCAGGGCCGCGGTGACCGCCAGCATCTCGCGCATGCCCGGCCCGCCGGCCGGGCCCTCGTTGCGGATCACCACGACGTCGCCGGGGGCGATGGACTTGGCGGTCACCGCCGCCATCGCCTCCTCCTCGGACTCGAACACCCGGGCCGGTCCGCTGTGCCGCGTGCGCTCGTGGCCGGCCAGCTTGACCACGCAGCCCTCCGGGGCCAGGTTGCCGCGTAGGATGGCCAGCCCGCCGGTCGGCTTGAGCGGGTCCGACAGGGGGCGAACCACCCGCTGGCCTTCCGTCTCGTGTGCGTCGCGCGAATGCTCCCCCACCGTCCTGCCCGACACCGTGGGGGCGTCCTCGTGGAGGATGCCGGCCTCCGCGAGGCGGCTGAGCAGGACCGGGACGCCTCCCGCGCGGTGCAGGTCGACCGCCACGTACCGCCCGCCCGGCTTGAGGTCGCACAGCAGCGGAGTGCGGCGAGAGATCCGGTCGAAGTCGTCGATCGACAGCTGCGCGCCGGCCTCGCGGGCCACCGCGAGCAGGTGAAGTACGGCGTTGGTGGACCCGCCGCTGGCGGCCACGGCGGCGACCGCGTTCTCCAGCGACTCCCGGGTGATCAGCTGGCTAGGACGTTGGCCGCGCGCCAGGACATCCATGACCAGGCGGCCCGTGCGCTCGGCCACCGTCTCCTTGTCGCCGTCCTGCGCCGGCACGCCGCTCCAGCCGATCGGCGATATCCCGAGCACCTCGAACGCCATCGCCATGGTGTTGGCGGTGAACTGGCCGCCGCAGGCGCCGACCCCCGGCGAGGCCACCGCCTCGAGCTCCGCCAGCTCCTGGTCGCTGAGCTGGCCGGCGGCATGCGCGCCGACCGCCTCGAAGACGTCCTGAATGGTGACGTCCTGGCCATGGAAGCGCCCCGGCGGGATCGAGCCGCCGTAGAGCATCACGCCGGGAACGTCCAGCCGCGCCAGCGCCATCACCGTCCCGGGGATGGTCTTGTCGCACCCGCTCAGAGCGACCACCGCGTCGAACAGGTGCCCACGGCAGACCAGCTCGATGGTGTCGGCGATGGCCTCCCGCGAGACCAGCGACGTCTTCATGCCGGCGGTCCCCATGGTTATGCCGTCCGAGATCGCGATCGTGTTTAGCTCCATGGGGGTGCCGCCCGCGGCCCGGATGCCCTGCTTGACCCGGGCGGCCAGCGCCCGCAGGTGGAAGTTGCAGGGCATCGTCTCGATCCAGGTCGAGGCGACGCCGACGATCGGCCTGGCCAGGTCCTCGTCGGTGAAGCCGATGCCCTTCAGGTAGGCGCGGGCCGGCGCTCGCTCGGGACCGTCCGTGAGCGCACGGGAGTTGTGCTTGAGATCGAGGGTCACTGCCGCGGGCGCGTCAGGGCGCCGGGACCGCGCCGCCGGCGGAGCGGCCCGCGTCCCGTTCGCGCCGGCGCTCCCACTCGCCCAGGCGCCAGAGGTCGCGACGCACCTGGCGGGGGTCGACCTGGCGCCCCGGCACGTGGAGGTTGGCCTGGGAGAGCAGCCGGTCCTCGTCGCCGGTGAGCGCCATCCACTTGGCCAGGACGTCGTCGGACTCGGGGAGCCGGGCGCTCCCGTAGGGCCGCGACTCGTCGAGGAACTCCACGCAGTACTCGCTGAGCAGACGTCCGGTCTGCGGCACGTAGGCGACGATCGGCTTGTGGGGGTAGATCAGGTAGGCGTAGGGCGCCGGGTCGCGCCGCGATCCCGGGGCGGCTCCCCACACGCGGATGAAGCCGAGGTCCCGGTACATCGCCCACTCCTCCTGGTTGACGCAGGAGCGCAGCAGCGCGCGGGCGCGTCGCTCGGCGCGGTGCTCGCGGCCCGGGTCGTATCCCGCCGCGACCGCGAGGCGGCGGTTGGCGCGACGACGCTCGAGCCTCTCCTCCAGCCAGGGCAGCGCGATCTCCGACAGCAGCGCCAGGATCACGATTCCGGTGGCGCAGAGGGCGAGGACCACGCGGGCCCAGGCCTAGCGTCCGCCGGCGGCGCGGGGGAAGAAGATCACCCGCTCGGCGTCCCGGGGGATGTCCTCGAACGAGCGCGCGATCTCGGCCTCGCGGCGCCCGGTCTCCACCGTGGTCGGCACCGCCGCCCACATGCCGCTGTCGAGCTGGCGGCGGAACTCCCGGATCAGCATCCGCTCCTCATCGGCCACCTCGACGTCTCCCTCGGCGATAAGGACCTCGCCGTGTCCCGGCCTCATGCGGAGGAACTTCATGACGCGGCTGATTATGACAAAGGGCTCGCCGCCCCGGTGATCCTGGCGGAGTCGATCCCGAGCGCGTCCACCGGCCCGGGCCCGCCGCCCACGTCGCGCAGCCCCCGTCGCACCGCCTCGCCCGCGATCTCGCGGGCGCGACGGGCGGCGTCCAGCGGCGAAAGACCGAGCGCCAGGTGCGCGGCGAGGGCGGACGAGTGGGTGCAGCCGGAGCCGTGGGAGGCGCCGTCCGGGAAGCGCTCCCCGGCGATGGCGTCCAGTCGCGCCCCGTCGTAGAACACGTCGGTGGCGTCCCGCCGGTGGCCGCCGGTGACCACCACGGCCTGGGGGCCGAGGCCATGCACCGCGCGGGCCAGCGCCTCGGCGTCGGCCTCGGGCCCGGCGCCGGCCAGCGCCACCGCCTCGGCCAGGTTGGGCGTCGTGACGGTGGCGCGCGGGAGCAGGCGCTCGACCAGGGCGCGGGCCGCCGCCGGCTGAAGTAGAGCCGCCCCCGATTCGGCGACCATGACGGGGTCGAGGACCACCGGTGTGGACGCCGGCAGGAGGGACAGCGCTTCGTGCACCGCGAGGATGGTCGGCTCGTCGCCCAGCATCCCGATCTTGACCGCGTCGACGCCGATGTCCTCCGCCACCGCGCGCACCTGGGCCACGATCACGTCCGGCGCGACCGGCGCCACCGCGGACACCTCACGGGTGTTCTGGGCGGTGATCGCGGTGATCGCGGTCATCCCGTGGACCCCGCAACGGGCCAGGGCCTTAAGGTCGGCCTGGATCCCGGCCCCGCCGCCGGAGTCCGAGCCGGCGATCGCCAGCACCCGGGGCGTGCGTCCCGATCCCAGCATGCCTCCGGCAGGTTAGGGAAGCGCCGGCGCGGCTCAGGCCACGGCGACGTAGCGCCCGCCGGGCGCGCGGCGGACGTGCCCGAGCAGCTCGAGCTCGGAGAGCGTTACGAGCACCGCCTCGGCCCCGGATGGGCTGGGGGCCAGCGCGCCGACGGTGTCCCGGCCGCCGGCGACCTCGTCCAGGACGCGCCGGAGGGCCGGCTCGAGGCGGTCTCTGGGATCGAGCGCGACCCTCTTTCCGCCGGCGCCGAAGAGGAGGTCCAGCACGTCCTGCACGTCGCGCACGACGTGCGCCCCATCGAACAGCAGGTCGTTGACACCCCGTGCTCGGGGCGACGTGATCGGCCCCGGGACCGCACCGACCTCACGGCCCAGCTCGCGCGCCAGCCGGGCCGTGATCAACGCCCCCGAGCGCGCGGCCGCCTCGACCACGACCGTCAGAGGCGACAGCCCGGCGATCAGGCGGTTGCGGGCCGGGAAGCACCAGCGGCGCGGCCGGAATCCGGGCGGCAGTTCGGAGACCGCGCAGCCGGCGGCCAGGACCCGCCGGTAGAGGCGACGC